>JAXGBA010000001.1:0-2970 GCA_034186235.1 Clostridia bacterium
AAAAATAAATCCCGGCAGAATCAGCTGTCGGGATTTTGCTGTGTGCGGTGGTCTGCAGTCATTTTTTTATATTCTGTGGGCGATGTGCCGACATATTTTCTGAAAAGCTGCGAAAAATAGCTGTAATCATTAAATCCGGCTGCTGCGGCTGCCGCAGAAACATTCATATCCTTCAAAAAATGCTTTGCTTTTTTAATCTTATATTCGTTCAGAAAAGCACTGAAATTAGTTCCGAAGTTCCTCCTGAACAGCCTGCAGAAATGGCTCTGATTATAAGAAAGCGATTCCGCTGCTTCATTCGATGTTACCGGCTCGGCATAGTTATCTTCAATAAATTTAAGCACTGCCTTGGCAAAAATATTGTTTTTATCAATAACCGACTTCACAAGCCTGTCCGTAATCGCAGAGAAAAATATAAGCAGATTGCCTTTAAGTGAAAGTTTCCAGCCGCTTGGCTCGTTTATGTAATCATCGTTTGCGGTTTTGAGGTTGATGGACAGTTTATCTGCAAGCGGAGGCTTGATTAAATGCGTATACTTGAGTTTTTCGGCGAGAAGTTCTTTTTCGTCCGGAAGCTCAAGCATTTTAATGTCGAAATCAAGGCACAGAAATTTCACGGTGTGCCCGGCTATCCATGCTGCGTGCAGCTCATATGGGTTAATTACTGCGATGTCGCCCTTTTCGGCACGAAGCACTTCTCCCGCAATCATTAAATCGAGTGCGCCGTCCTCTATATACAGTATTTCAAAATCGCTGTGGCAATGATGATTGCCAACCTTAAAACTCTCTTCTTCAGAAATGTGCTCCTCCGTGCATGAAACAAAAGGGATTCCTCCTTTTGCTTTGATTGTATATTTATCATTGTACCTGTCTCTGAGCATATTATCACCTCACAGCTAACAGTATATCACAAAAAAGTCAATATGGCAATAGAAAACCGTCAATTATTTACTTGAAAATTCCGAAAAAAATCATTATACTTAAAATAGGTAGTTATATTTTTATGATTTGAGGTGGATAATTATGGATAAAAGAATTGGCGCACAGCTTTATACATGCAGAAAGTACTGTCAGACAATTGAAGGTCTTGACGCAACAATGAAAAAGGTCAGCGAAATCGGCTACAAGGCGGTTCAGATTTCGGGAGTTCCGAGAGAATTTACGGGAAAACAGATTAAGGAATGTGCCTACAGGTACGGGCTTAAAATTGCCTGCACTCACAGAGATTTGGATGAGTTTACCGACAATTTTTCCGAGATGGTCAGGCTTCACAGGGAGATGGACTGCGATATTGCCGGGCTTGGGGCCATGCCTTCACGGGCGCTTGAATCCAAAGAGAATTTTTACGAATTTGTAAAACAGGCGGACGAAGTTGCCGAAAAGCTCGGAGAGTGCGGCATCAAATTCATCTATCACAACCACTCGCAGGAGTTTGCAAAGCTTGACGGCAAAACCATGCTCGACTACATGATGGAAAACACCTGCGGCAATTTTAACCTTGTGCTTGATGTCTACTGGGTGGCGAACGCCGGGGTTTATGCGGTTACGGTGCTCGAGAAATATGCCGGCAGAATCCCGGTTATTCATTTCAAGGACAGAAAGGTTGTTCACTGGAATGACACCGATATGTGCGAAATCGGCAGCGGTACACTTGATTGGGACGCAATAATCGACGCCTGCGAGTGCACGGGCGTGCAGTGGGCAATGGTTGAACAGGACTGGGGCTGGACGGATGACGACCCTTTTAAGGCCCTTGAAATCAGCTATAAGTTTTTGACGAACAAAGGATTTATTTAAAGGAGGTGATTATATGAAAATAGGTTCATTTTTAGACAACAGAGAACAAAAAAACATCAAGTATTCCTACAGAAAAAGGGGGATGACCGCCGAATATCGCCCCGATAAGATATCCGAATATTTTGATTATGAATATCTTGACAACACAAACGGAAATCTTTTCTACGGAAAGCCCGTTGCGTGGAAGGGCGATGCTCTCGCTTACGGCGGTGTTGACATTGTAATCGACCTTTCGGAGCGGGTTTACGCTGACCACGCAAGGCTTTGCTTTGAAAAATCCGAGCTTAACAGCATTGAGCTTTTCACACGCGCGGAGGGAAGGCTTAAAAAAATCGGCGTTATGAATCCGCAGAGCGGAAAGACCCTTACGGATGACGAAATTACAATTCCGACGGGTGTATACTGTGACAACATAATTGTAAGGCTGAACGGTGCGTGCAAAAATATCACGCTCATGTCGCTTGATATTTTCGGGGCGTGGGATATCGAAAACACGGTTTTCCCCATGCCGAAAAATATTGAATTTACGGGCAAGGGTCTGAAAATATGCGAAATAACCGGAATTAAAGCCGAGGGCGAGGATGCGGTTTTCGCCGCAGAGTATTTTGCGGACAGGTTTGAGGACCAGTACGGCGTTCGGCTAAATGTCGGCGGAAGCGGTAATATCACAATGGCAGTTGCGGGTACCGATGCCGAAAGCTTTACAATCGAATCGAATGCGGACGAATGTAAAATTCTTGCCGGCAGCAGACGCAGCCTTTTATATGCCGCAGAAAGCCTTATGCAGCTTACAGACGGCAAAATAATCAAGGCGTGCGCAATTGCGGACGAGCCGTTTATGAACTTTAGGGGCGTGCATATTGCTCTGCCGTCGAGAAATCAGATTGATTTTCTTAAAAGCCTTGTGAAAAACCTTATTGTTCCGATGAGATACAATGTGATTATTTTGCAGATTTCGGCGGCAATGCGTTACGATAATTTCCCGGAAATCAACGAAATGTGGCTCAAAGCCTGCGAAAATTACGAAAAAGGCACATGGCCTAAGCCGGCTCATTACGGCTTTGTCGGCCGCGATATCCTGGAAAAAAGCGAGGTTGCGGACATCTGCGATTACATCAGAAGCTTCGGGCTTGAAATTATCCCCGAGGTGCAGTCCTGGAGCCACTGCCAGTA
>JAXGBA010000002.1:0-4016 GCA_034186235.1 Clostridia bacterium
CTTTTAACAAAAAGTTTGGGCAGAATTTCCTTACGGACGATTCGGTAGTGGACAACATTGCAGAGCTTTCGGGACTTACGGACAATGATTCAGTGCTTGAAATCGGCCCCGGCATAGGCACGCTCACGCACCGCCTTTTGCAGACGGCAAAAAAGGTTGTATCCGTTGAAATTGACAGCGGGCTTATTCCGGTTCTGTCCGACACGCTTTCGGAGTTTGACAATTTTGAGGTTATAAACAGTGATATTCTGAAGCTTGACTTAAAATCCCTCATTGCCGAAAAATTCGGCGGCGACGCTCCGTTTGTAATCGCAAATTTACCTTATTATATAACATCACCGATTATCATGTATCTTCTTGAATCAAAAATTAACTTCAAGAAGATTGTGGTAATGGTTCAGAAGGAAGTCGCCGACAGGCTTTCATCCACCCCCGGCACAAAGGACTACGGAGTTATCACTGCAGCTGTGAATTACTACGCCGATGTAAGGACACTGTTTGATGTTCCGAGAAACAGTTTTATACCTTCGCCCAATGTTGATTCCGCGGTGATAGAGCTTATCCCGAGAGCGCATCCGACTTGCATGCCGCAATCAGAAGAATTATTTTTCAAAACAATAAAGGCGGCGTTTTCGCAAAGGCGGAAAACACTGCTTAATTCAATAAGCAAGTCGGGATACATCAATCTACCGAAAGAAAAAATCGAAAATGCTATTATAGAAAGCGGACTTTTACCGACAGTTCGCGGCGAAACTCTTTCGATTGATGACTTTGCAAGACTTTCGGATAAATTTAGGGGTTGAAATCCGTCGGAATTTGTTGTATAATATATTTTTGTATGGAGATGAGTCTTATGAAAAATACAAAAATTGCAGAAAAACCGACAAACGAAAGAAGCTCATCCGAAATTTTCAAAGATTTATCCGCACAGCTCAAACCGTGTGGCAGGCTGTTTTCGGAACTTTTTGCCAAATGGTGCGATATAATTAACTGCATTCTTCTTGCTTTTGTTGTAAACTTTGCCGTTGAAATGTTTTGCAGGCAATCAATTTATGAATGCCTTGTTTATATACACAATCATCCGTGGTCCTACCTATATAACACTCTGATAGTGCTGTTTACGCTTTGCCCGGGGCTTGCGCTTCGGAAAAGATATTTCTGGTACGCCATTGCCTGCACGTTTTGGCTGGGGCTCGGTGTTTCAAGCGCAATAATTCTGGTATTCAGGCAGACGCCGCTTACTGCAAACGATTTTCTTATAACAAGATCTGTTGTTGGCATATTTGACAAGTATCTTTCGGGATTTCAGATGGTGCTTGTCGGGATTACGGCTGCGGCAATAATAGCATTGCTGGCAGTAATTCTTATCAAGGCGCCGGCGCCGTCCGGGGTAAAGCGAAAAAAAAGTCTTGCGGCTATATTTGTTATCATTGCCGCTATGACCTCAACAACATATTTTGCGAACAACTATGTTTACTCCGACAGTGACAGCTTTGCTTCGCTCATCCGTGCGTTTGACGATTACGGATTTGCCTACAGCTTTTCGATTACCACATTTGACGGCGGCGTTGACAAGCCGAAAAAATACAGCGAAAGCTATATGGAAAGTATTAAAGCGGAGCTTGAAGAAAAGTATCCCGACATTCCCGCAGATAAAAAGCCCAATATCATCTATTTGCAGCTGGAATCTTTTTTTGACGTAAACCATATTATCGATTACTCCTACAGCGAAAATCCGCTGCCCAACTTTGAAAAGCTGAAAGAGGAATATCCTTCGGGGTATTTTACCGTTCCGAGCATAGGCGGAGGCACATCGAACACCGAGTTTGAGGCATTAACAGGGCTTAACATGGACTATTTCGGCGTAGGGGAATATCCGTATAAAACCATTATGAAGAAAACCACTGCGGAATCGATTTGCTACGACCTTAAAAATCACGGTTACGCAACCCATGCGATTCACGATTACACCGGAACATTTTACTCAAGAAACGAAGTGTATAAAAATCTCGGGTTTGACTCTTTTACGCCTATTGAATATATGTACAATCTTGAATACACCGCCAACGGCTGGGCAAAGGATAAGGTTCTGATAGGCGAAATCATGAAAACGCTTAAATCGACCGACAGTCAGGACTTTATTCATGCAGTGTCTGTTCAGGGGCACGGAAGATACCCAAACGAAAAAATCGACCCTACCCATACAATCACGGTTGAAGGCATTTCCGACCCTTACGTAAAGGCAGGCTTTGAGTATTATGTAAATGAAATTCACGACATGGATATATTCCTTAAAGACCTGACCGATACACTCAAAGATTTTAACGAAGATGTTGTTCTTGTTATGTGGGGCGACCATTTGCCTACATTTACGATTGAAAATTCTCAGCTTGAAAACGGCGATATAATGCAGACGGAATATGTAATATGGTCCAACTTCGGTCTGGAACTTGAGGACAAAGACATTTACTCATACCAGATTACGCCGCACGTTCTGAATGCTCTCGGAATACACGATGGGTGGGTCAACAAGCTTCATAACGCAAATGCGGATGACCCGGAATTTGATACAAAATACAGAAGCGTCGAATACGATATGCTTTACGGCAATCGCTATCTTTGGGGCGAAAACCGACTGCAGCCGACCGATATGAAAATGGGTATCGATGAAATTACAATTGACAGTGTTTATGTCGGAGATGAGCAGATTTATGTTTACGGCAAAAACTTCAATTCATTCAGCAAAATAGTGATAGACGGCGAGGAATACTATACCAGGCAGAACGGTGATGAGCTTTCTGCGGTGGATGTTACGATTCATGACGGCTCGGAAATTACGGTTGTTCAGAAAAAGGGAACCGTTCTCGGATCAACAAAACCGTTTATCTATCACGAAACGCAACCTCAGACAGAATATAAATAAGAGCCGACGGCATCATCCGCCTCCTTATCGGGTGGCAGCTGATGCCGTCGACATATATTTTATCCGAATATCTTCTTAAACGCTTCCAGATATCCATATCCGTAGAGGTTATCCGGTTCCATAAAGTTTCCTTCGGTCCACTCGTTCCATGTTGCAACAGTCATCATATTTGCGGTTGATTTTTCACTGTCGATGAATTTTTTCGCCTCAGCGAAAGCTTTTTCAATTTCATCGGGAGAGTTGTTTACAACAATCGGCCCGTAAGGATATCCCCGACTCACATCGTACATATCGGACTGCACGGTTCTCGGACTTGCATCCCAACCGAGGGAAACGGTAAAATCATAAGGCACGGAAAGCTTTTCCGTAATCACTTTATTCTTATTTATATTAGGTACTGCCGCTTTGCCGTAATCAATCGTCAGATCGTCGGCATTCCCACCAGCCAAATCCCAATGCCATGAATACTGAAAAACGCTGTCAATCCCAAGTTTTTCAATAACGCTGTTGCACAAATCGAAATCGCCGTCGGCAAATCCCGGAATCATACGGTCATCAACAGCAAAATGAATATCAAAGCCGGCTTCACCCGCTCTCCTGCGAAAATCATTCAACACAATTGCCGCACCGTCTGTTCCGCCCATATTGTCAATAAATTTTTGAATATTCCACAGCCCGAAATAAACCTTGCCGTCAACCCTCTGATAATTGGGCTTCGGAAAATAATTTTTAATACAGTACTCCGTTACCTCGTACATAAGCTGCGGGTCAATATTGCCTGATGCAAGCTCGGTATTTGTATTTCGGAAATTTGTCGGATGAACATAAATAGGGTCGTGATTGCACCACATAACCGAAAATTCAACCGATTCATTGTTTTCAGCCTTTAAAAAGCCGTCATTTAATGCTTCGATTCTATAAGCGCCGAATTCCTTAAACCAATAAAAATCAAATATAAATCCGTCCAGACAGCACTCGTGCGCCGCTTTGATTTTCTTTGAAAACACATTCGGGTCTGATTCATCCTCATATCCCCAAAGAGGCGTTCTCGGACATATGTGTCCTTCAAATCTCGGCCTTGTCGCTTTTACAC
>JAXGBA010000003.1:0-22057 GCA_034186235.1 Clostridia bacterium
CCGACAGGCGGTCGCCTTTCAATGACGACAAGCCGAAAAGGGCAAAAATTTGCCGCCATAAGGCATTAAGAGTTATGACTTCGCTTGCCTACTTTTCGTTCACCGTTTTCGCCTCTTGGCTGCAATTTCTTTATGCAGCTTTATCAAATGTACTCGCTGCCAATCGGCGAAAAGCTGTTCACTCACTTAATTTGACTGTTCATGAGATAGGCTCTTCTTTACAACTTATTTTCCTCGCTCCACTCTCTTGTCTGCTCGACATTTTCAACCGACGGCGAAGTGGTTTTGAGTTCCTTGTCGACATACTTTTTTTCGGCAAGCCCCAATGTCGTGTATGCCGGCGGCAAGGGTTTTGATTTCTTTTTATTATTATTCATAAAAAAATCTCCTTTTGTTTGCGTTTGATATTATTTTTGCACATATCTTTCTTATTTATTATAAAAAATATGGACATATCGGAATTTTTGTGGTACAATAGCTTATAGTAAATGTGAAAGAAGGAATAGAAATGGGACTTACATTGGCAGAAAAAATTCTCAAAGCCCACACCGTTGACGGTGAATTTAAAAAGGGCAGTGAAATAGGGCTTAAAATTGACCAGACGCTTACGCAGGATGCAACCGGCACAATGGCTTATCTTGAATTTGAGGCAATGGGTGTGCCGAGGGTAAAGACGGAGCGTTCAGTTGCATATATTGACCACAACACGCTGCAAAACGGATTTGAAAATGCTGACGATCACCGTTTTATAGGTTCTGTTGCCAAAAAACACGGTATATATTTCAGCCGTCCCGGAAACGGCATTTGCCATCAGGTGCATCTTGAGCGTTTCGGGGCGCCGGGAAAAACGCTTATCGGTTCTGATAGCCATACACCGACCGGCGGCGGAATCGGCATGATTGCAATCGGCGCAGGCGGCATGGATGTAGCTGTAGCAATGGGCGGCGGCGCATATTACATTACATATCCCAAAATCGTGAAGGTTGAGCTTTTGGGGGAGCTTTCGCCTTGGTGTGCGGCAAAAGACGTTATTTTGGAAGTTCTTCGCAGAATGTCCGTAAAGGGCGGTGTGGGAAAAATCATCGAATACTGCGGCGATGGAGTAAAAACGCTTTCGGTTCCCGAGCGTGCGACAATCACAAACATGGGGGCTGAGCTCGGCGCAACCACTTCGATTTTTCCTTCGGACGATGTCACAAGGGAGTTTCTTAAAGCGCAGAAGCGTGAGGACGTGTGGCAGGAATTATCCGCCGATGCCGATGCGGTATACGACGAGGAAATCGTAATAAATCTTTCCGAAATCGAGCCGATGGCGGCGTGCCCTCATTCTCCCGACAATGTTAAAACACTCGGTGAAATCGGGAACATGAAAATTGATCAGGTCTGCATAGGGTCGTGCACGAACAGCTCGTATGCGGATATGATGAAGGTTGCATATATATTAAAAGGTAAGACCGTGCACCCCGATGTTTCGCTTTCGATTGCCCCGGGTTCAAAGCAGGTTCTCAATATGCTGGCGGAAAACGGAGCACTGTCAGCGATGATTGACGCCGGCGCAAGAATCTTAGAAAGTGCCTGCGGTCCGTGTATCGGCATGGGTCAGTCGCCTAATTCAAAGGGAATATCACTTAGAACCTTCAACCGTAACTTTGAAGGAAGGTCCGGCACCAAAGACGGTCAGATTTATCTTGTTTCGCCCGAGGTTGCGGCGGTTTCCGCACTGACGGGCGTGCTTACCGACCCGAGAACTCTCGGTGATATGCCCCGAATCGAGCTTCCCAAAGAATTTCTTATTAACGATAATATGATAGTTTCTCCGGCGGCGGAGGCGGATATGGATAGCGTCGAAATCTTAAGAGGACCGAATATCAAGCCGTTCCCGAAATCCGAGCCGCTTGCGGAGAAAATTGACTGCGGCTGTTCGCTCAAAGTCGGTGATAATATCACGACCGACCATATTATGCCCGCCGGAGCGAAAATTCTGCCGCTGCGCTCAAACATCCCCGAGATTTCAAAGCATTGCTTTGCGGTCTGCGATGAGGAATTTTATAAGAGAGCGCTTTCAATGGGCAAGTCCGTCATTGTCGGCGGTGCGAACTACGGTCAGGGCTCATCCCGTGAGCATGCTGCGCTTGCGCCTCTTTATCTCGGTGTTAAAGCGGTCATTACAAAATCGTTTGCGAGAATACATATGGCAAACCTTGTGAACGCTGGTATTCTGCCGCTCACATTCAAAAACGAGAGCGATTATGAAAAAATCGATATGGGTGATGAAATCGTTATCGATGATGTTATACATCAGATTAAAAACGGCGATGAAATAACGGTGCTTGATAAAACCAAGGGCTTTGAGTTTAAGGCGATTCTTTCGGTTTCCGAAAGACAAAAGGAAATGCTCTATGCCGGAGGACTTCTTAACTATACAAAAATGAGAGGGTAAAAAAATGGATGTAATGCAGTTTTACGCAAAAGAGAACGAAAAGCCGCTTGACAATTTAGTTTCCGACGGCGGCATGTGCGCAATTTTCAGAACCATAGCGTGTATCGGCGACAGCCTGTCGTCGGGTGAGCTTCAGTCGCTTGACGATGAGGGCAATAACGGCTATCACGATATTTTTTACTATTCGTGGGGTCAGTATATGGCAAGGGCGATGGGGAATACCGTGTATAATTTCTCCAAGGGCGGCATGACCGCAAAGGAATACTGCGAAAGCTTTGCAGAGCAAAGCGGTTTTTGGAACCTCGAAAAAGCGGCGCAGTGCTATATAATAGCCCTCGGGGTGAACGATGTTTCCTGTTTGCTTAGGGGCGAAATAGAGATGGGCGACGAAACAGACATCGACCTAAACGACTGGCGCAATAACAAAAAGACAATTATCGGCTACTACGGCGAGATTATTCAGAGATATAAGAAAATTCAGCCCAAGGGCAGGTTTTTCCTTATGACGATGCCCCGTTCGGAGAAGGATAAAGGCTCGGAAAGAGCAGAAAAATATGACCTTTTCCGAGAGATTATATATAAGGTTGCGGATATGTTTGACTTTACATATGTTATTGATTTGAGAGAATATTCTCCTGTACATGATGCTGAATTTCTCAAGTATTTCATGCTCGGTGGGCACATGAACCCGGCAGGATATCAGCTTACGGCGAAGATGGTGATGTCGTATATCGACTATATAATAAGAAACAATCCCGAAGATTTCACACAGGCAGGGTTTATCGGCACGCCGTGGCATAATGTCGGGGCAAAATGGTAGAAAGGACATGATATAAATGGCGAAAATAGGTATGAAAACCCCTCTCGTTGAGATGGATGGGGACGAAATGACCAGAGTTATCTGGAAGATGATTAAGGATATTCTTTTAACACCCTATATCGACCTCAAAACCGAATATTATGATTTGGGGCTTGTTCACAGAAACGAAACCGACGATAAGGTTACATTCTCATCGGCGGAGGCTACGAAGAAGTACGGCGTAGCGGTAAAATGCGCAACAATTACGCCGAATGCGGCAAGAATGCCGGAGTACAATCTTAAGGAAATGTGGAAGTCCCCGAACGGCACGATAAGGGCGATTTTGGACGGTACAGTTTTCAGAACGCCGATAATCGTGAAGGGGATAACACCGTATATTCCGACATGGACCAAACCCATGACGATAGCAAGGCACGCATACGGCGATGTGTACAAAAACACCGAAATGCAGGTTAAAAAGGGCAGCAAATGCGAACTTTTGTGTACCGATGAGAACGGGAACGAAACAAGAAAACTGATTTACGATTTTGCGGATTCTGACGGTATCGTGCAGGGAATACATAATAAGGATAAGTCGATTGAGAGCTTCGCAAGGAGCTGCTTCAACTATGCGCTTGATATAAAAAAGAGCGTGTGGTTTGCAACGAAGGATACGATTTCAAAGCAGTATGACCATAGGTTTAAGGATATTTTTGCGGAGATTTTTGAAAACGAGTATAAGGACAAGTTTGAAAAGGCGGGTATCGAGTATTTTTATACATTGATAGATGACGCCGTAGCAAGGGTAATCCGCTCGGATGGGGACTTTATCTGGGCGTGCAAAAATTACGACGGCGATGTGATGAGCGATATGGTAGCCACCGCATACGGAAGCCTTGCGATGATGACATCGGTGTTGGTTTCGCCCGACGGCGTTTATGAGTATGAGGCGGCGCACGGAACGGTACAGCGGCATTATTATAAGCATCTTAAGGGCGAGGAAACCTCAACAAACAGCGTTGCAACACTGTTTGCATGGACGGGCGCACTCCGCAAAAGGGGCGAGCTTGACGGGCTTTCGGAGCTTTCGGATTTTGCAGACAAGCTTGAAGCGGCAACGCTTAAAACGATAGAGGACGGCATAATGACCGGCGACCTTTATCTTCTTTCAAACCTTGAGAATAAGAAAAAGGTCAATACGGAGGAATTTTTGCTTGCCGTAAATGAGAGATTAAAAGCTTCATTGTAAGGTGGCAAACAGTGAAAAAGCGGAGTTTGTTTTTGAAGGGGATTGCCGCCGGAGTGCCTATAGGGCTGGGCTATTTTGCGGTTTCTGTCGGTATCGGCGTGGCTGCGGTATCGGCGGGGCTTAATGTTATCACAGCGCTGCTTATTTCGATGACCAACCTCACATCGGCAGGGCAGGTAGCCGGAATATCGCTGATTGCCGCCGGGGGGAGTCTGATTGAAATGGCGCTGACGCAGGCTGTCATCAACCTTCGGTATTCGCTTATGGGGATAACGCTTTCGCAGAAGCTCGATTCGAGCTTTACAACGCCCCATAGGCTGATTTTGAGTGCGTTTATAACCGATGAGATTTTTGGTGTTGCGTCAACGCAGCTGTCGGTCAATGTGCGGTATATGTATGGGCTTGCCACGGTGCCTTATATCGGCTGGGCGGCAGGAACCTTCGTCGGCGCAGCGGCAGGGAGTGTGCTTCCGGCATCGGCAGTTTCGGCTCTCGGGCTTGCTATTTACGGAATGTTCACCGCAATTGTGGTTCCGGCGATGAAAAGGGACAGAGGCGTTACGGTGTCCGTTATTATAGCGGCGGCGGTTTCGACCGCAATTCATTTTATTCCGTCGCTGAAATTCATAAGCTACGGCTTTGCGGTGATAATCTCGTCGGTTGCGGCGGCGGCGGTTTCCGCATACTTATCGGCAAGGGGTGAACGGAATTGAAAATATTCTGGTATGTTGCCGTTATGGCAATTGTGACCTATTTAATAAGAGCGATTCCGTTCGTGCTTTTCAGAAAGAAAGTGGAATCCCCGTTTTTGCAGAAGTTTTTTAACTATATTCCGTACGCCGTGCTTGCGGCGATGACAATACCTTCGGTTTTCGGCGAGGGCAAAAACCCCTTATGCGCCGCAGCCGGGTTTGCGGTGGCGGTCGTATCGGCGTTCTTTGAGCGCTCGCTGATATTTGTTGCGGTGATTTCATGCCTTGCGGCGTACCTTACGGGGCTTATTTAGTTGGAATTTTTTAAAAAGTATTGACATCTTGCGAAAAAGCACATTATAACAGTAACAGAACCCGACACGCCTCTCAATGATGCGGACCATGTCGGGTCATTTAATTTGTGCGGAAGTTAACAATGTGGAACTAAAAAAACATCAGAAACCGGTGTCCGAAGATGAACAGCTGTAAAATCTAAAAATAGTTAGGTTTTATCGAAAAAAATACTGTTGATACGGCAGTGTTTCTTTTGTTATAATAGTATATATAATAAAATGTAAAGGAGTATTGGATATGAAAAGGATTATTGCGGTTTTGCTTGCCATGACGCTCGTGTTGTCGTGCATTTCGGCGGTTTCCGCAGCGGAAACACGAACCTGGGGAGCGGATAATCTTAATAATAGCAGCGGCGATTTGGTAATCGGCTTTCTCGGCGGCTCAATAACCGAGGGCTGCGGAGCGGCAACCAAAGATGACCGATGGTCAACGCTTGTTGTTAACGGTTATTTTAAAAAGAATTTCCCTAATAAAAATGTGATTGAGCGCAATGCGTCGATTGGCGGCACAAACTCTCAGGACGGAATGCTCCGCATGAGGAGAAATCTGGAGCTTGATTCCGCCTCGACCCCCGATGTTATGTTTGTCGAGTTTGCGGTAAACGATGCAGGGACGGGGGGCATGGAAATTTCCGAAAGAATGGAAACGATTGTCCGTCAGCTCACGATGCTGCCGAAAATCCCCGTAATCATCTTTGTTTATACAACCTCCGAGCGTTCGCTTAATAACGGTGCGGATAAGAGCTGGTGCGTTGAAAATGCGATTGCGGCTTTTCATGAAGTTGCAAAGACCTACGGCATTTTTGAGGTCAACCTCAACGATTATGTGTGGAGCGGAATTAAAGAAGGAAAATACAGCTGGAAAATAGGTGCATCCGATAGCCTGACGGGCGACGGCGTTCACCCGAACAATGCCGGGCATAAGGTTTATGGCGATAGGGTTATCGAAATGCTGACGGCGAATAAATCGAAGGCTTTTAAGAAACTCGACCCCGATACCACGCCCTTTGGCGACTATGTTTTCGGCGAGCTTGTTGAGATTCCGTTTGACGATGAGTCCGTTAAGCTGACGGGCAATTGGGAAAAGGTTTCATATGAGCCAATAAGCATGGATGAACACATAAATTTTGATTATTATAAGAGGTTTTACCGTAACGGTTATATGAAGTCCGAAAACTGCAGCGGTGCTAAATTTGA
The DNA here is from genome assembly GCA_034186235.1 of Clostridia bacterium. Taxonomy (GTDB): domain Bacteria; phylum Bacillota; class Clostridia; order HGM11514; family HGM11514; genus CAKSKB01. Next base: position 6,731 of record JAXGBA010000003.1, read on the forward strand.
GCTGGAGTTCACCGGTAGAGGCGTAGGCATCGACTATGTAAGGCACGAGAAAAACGCCGACCTCAAATATACCGTTTATGCGGAAAACGGCAGTATTGCCGCAACCGGGAGCGCCGGGCAGATTTATTATCCGGGCGATACCACTCGCTGCTGCGGAAAAATTCTTGTGAGAAATCTTCCTTACGGCAAGTATAAAATCGTGGGTGAAGCGGTTGTAGCCGGCGAGAGAAATCAGCTTCATATGGGGTATATTGCGGTAGAAAAGGCAATGCCGAAGATAGCCCCGACGGCGTACGATGTAAAGACCTCCTCCGCTGCCGAAATCGGCGAACCTTTGAGCGGAAGCTATAAATACAGCTGCAAAATGTACGATGAGGATAAAACCAAAACCAAAAAAATGTGGTATATAAGCGATACCGAGGACGGCGAGTATAAGGCGGCGGCAAGCGGCGATACATATACGCCCCGGGCAAGCGAGAACGGAAAGTACCTTAAATTCGGCGTAAAATGCGTAAATGCAAACGGTGACTCAGGCAAAACGGTTTATTCCGATGCGGCAAAGATTGTGCCGGCTACCGGTAAGATTTCGGTTAAAAACGGAATTTCCATAACGGTTGACGGAGCACCGGCAGAAAATCCGGGAACAGGTAAAAATAAGTTCTCGGCACTGATAGAGAACAGCGGCTCGGCCGATATGACCGTAAACTATGCGGTTGCGGTGTATAGGGAGAACGGCGGATATAAGCTTATGAGCGGATATAAGTCGGTCACCAAAACAATTGCCGCCGGGAAAACGGTTGAGTTTGAGATTGAAATCACCCTGACGGAAGATGATAGGATTGTAAAAAGCTATGCCTATGCCTGCGGCTCACTCGAGCCTGCGTATCTGCCGCTTGCGGCGTCCATGACCGAGGTTATCCCCGGCGACAGCGGAATACCGATTTCGGTTTATAATATAAATTATTTTTAACAGCTCTTGCATTTTGGGCGGCAGTGTAGTATAATAAAAGCTGAGGAGCTGATGTTATGCTGTTTAAAAATGCAGTTATATTAAATGAGAATTTCAATTGGATAAAAGCCGACCTTAAGGTTGAGGACGGCAAGTTTACCGCAGTCGGTCACTTTGACGAAAACGGCACGGATATAGGCGAAAAGCGGATAATTCCGGGATTTATCAATATACATATGCACGGGGCGATGGGGTATAATGTTGCGAATGCCGATGCCTCCGCTTATGATAAAATCGGTAATTATCTTGCGTCGACCGGCACAACCTCGTACCTTATGGCACCGGCGACATATCTTGAAGCCGACCTTAAGCGTTATGTTGCGCTGATAGGGGAGCGAGCAGGAAAATCCAAGGGTGCAAACCTTTTGGGTGTGAATATGGAAGGGCCGTACCTTTCTGCAAGCCATAAGGGGGCGCATCGTGCCGAGTGGCTGAGGACGGTAAAAGAGGTCGATTTTGACAGCGTAAACGAGTGCGGAAACGGCTGTATATATGTAACCACCGTTGCGCCCGAAACGGACGGCGCAATCGAATTTATAAGAACCCACGCCGATAAGGTCAAAATATCTCTCGGGCATACCGGGGCGGACTATGAAACCTGTATGAAGGCGTTTGAAGCCGGAGCAACGCAGGTGACGCACCTTTTCAATGCGATGCCATCACTTCATCACCGCAATATGAGCCTTATTTCGGCGGCGCTTGACTTCGGCGCAATGGCTGAAATCATATGCGATGGGCTTCATGTAACGCCTTCGGTTGTGAGGGCGGCGTATAAGATGTTCGGTTCGGATAAGCTTATCGTTATCAATGACTCTGTCATGGCGGCAGGTATGCCCGACGGCGTGTACTCCGAGTGCGGAAACGAGGTTGTTGTTAAAGACGGTATCGCCCGCGAGCATGATGGCACCATCGCAGGCGGCACCGCATCGATAATAGCTTGCGTTAAGAATCTTATTTCGTGGGGAGTGCCGGAAAATGAGGCTGTAAAAATGGCTTCCGCAAACCCGGCAAAGGCAATGGGGATTGAAAATAAGGGCAGAATCAAGACCGGGTTTGACGCTGATTTCCTCATGATTGACCGTGATTTCAATGTAACCGATGTGTATATCGGCGGAAAGAAATTCGGTTCGGAGAAGTAGTTATGACCCCCCGATAAAACGCTTTTCACTATAGGCGAAATATCAAAGGCGGTCGGCGTATGCCGGTATATATATCTTGAAGGTCCGCCGCAGCGTAAGGATAAGAGCAGATTTGTCACTCAAGTGGTGCTTCTGCTTAAAAATAGTTAAAAAAATTGAAAAAACATATTGACAAAAACCGTAATTAATGGTATAATAGCTTATGTTGTGGAGAGGTGTCCGAGTGGTTTAAGGAGCTGGTCTTGAAAACCAGTGACTCGAAAGAGCCAAGAGTTCGAATCTCTTCCTCTCCGCCAATTTAATAAAATTCAGCGCTGCGGCAAATATGGAGAAGTACTCAAGTTGGCCGAAGAGGCGCCCCTGCTAAGGGCGTAGGTCGGGTAACCGGCGCGAGGGTTCAAATCCCTCCTTCTCCGCTGGAAAACCGACAAACACAAATAGTGCTTGTCGGTTTTCTTTTGTTAAATTATTTTTTTGAGATAGGCGGTGTGTCATGGACGGCTTGCTTGAAAGATTAACGGCAGAGAAAAAAGCTTCACTCCCCGGCGGAATATATCATAAGGTGCAGATTGAACTTACCTATAATTCAAATCATATTGAGGGTAGCAAATTAACCCACGACCAGACCAGATATATTTTTGAAACCAATACAGTCGGAGCGGAAAACAGTGCGCTTAATGTTGATGACATTATAGAAACCGCAAATCATTTTAAATGTATTGATATGATAATTGATAATGCAACATATAAGCTCACAGAAAAATTTATAAAGGAACTACACTTTACTTTAAAATCAGGGACATCCGATTCAAGAAAAGATTGGTTTAATGTGGGCGAGTATAAAAAACTCCCTAATGAAGTCGGAGGAAAAGAAACTGCAAGTCCTGAAACTGTGGCGCAGAAAATCAAAGAACTTTTGAAATCTTATAATCAAAAGAACGAACATACTTTGGAAGAAATTATTGACTTTCATTTTCAATTTGAAGCATTGCATCCGTTTCAAGATGGTAACGGTCGTGTAGGTAGACTAATAATGTTTAAGGAATGCCTGAAAAATAATATTGTCCCATTTATTATTGATGACAGTCTTAAAATGTTCTATTACAGAGGTCTGTCCGAATGGAACACTGAAAAAGGTTATTTGACCGATACCTGCCTTGCGGCACAGGATAAGTTTAAAAAGTATTTGGAGTATTTCAAAGTAGCATATAAGGAATAGCTGCAACCAAACCATATCGTGTATTCAGGGTATATGAATGATTCGGATATTGAGAGAGGTTTGAATATATGAAAATCCGGCAAACACATTTGCCGGGTTTTAGATTTTTTATTAAGTGAAAATTAATATAAAATGCCCGGGAGATTCTGAGAAGTTTCAAATCTCCGGGCGGTATAAAGGAAAAAACCGCCACCGCAAAAGCGATGTCGGTTTTTTTATACGCCTGATAGGAAAACGGCTAAAAGCCGTTACGGCTCGGCGACCGCAGAGCAGTACCCGCCGTCGCCCCTTGCGCCTGCAAAACAGTCCACAGGAAAGTTTTGCTGACGGCGCAAGCCTCCTCGAGGTTCGATTCCTTTTAAATACAATAAAAAACCGTCACCGCAAAAGCGATGTCGGTTTTTTTATACGCCTGATAGGAATCGAACCTACGACAACCCGGCGTCGGAGGCCGGTGCTCTATCCACTGAGCTACAGGCGCAGATATTGTAAACGGCGGTTTGCCGTTTATAATCTGTTTTTAAAGTATTCAATCGTAGACTTAAGCCCTTCTTCGAGCATAACCTGCGGCTCCCAGGAGAGCTTTTGCTTAGCGAGGGTGATGTCGGGCTTGCGCCTTGTGGGGTCGTCTTTCGGGAGAGGCTTGTAAACAAGCTTCGAGCGGCTCCCGGTGAGCTCGACAATCAGCTCGGCGATTTCCTTAATTGTGAGTTCGCGCGGGTTGCCGAGGTTGACAGGACCTGTAAAATCCTCACATTCCATCATTTTAATCATAGCGGTAACGAGGTCCGACACGAAGCAGAAAGAGCGTGTCTGCGAGCCGTCACCGTAGATGGTGATGTCCTTATCGGACAGTGCCTGGACGATAAAATTGCTTACAACTCTGCCGTCGTTTTCGAGCATATTGGGGCCATAGGTGTTGAAAATCCTGATGACCCTTATGTCAACGCCGCTCTGGCGGTGGTAATCGAAGAATAAAGTTTCGGCGCAGCGCTTGCCCTCGTCGTAGCAGGAGCGGATGCCGATGGGGTTAACATTGCCCCAGTAAGATTCGACCTGCGGATGGACGGTGGGGTCGCCGTAGACCTCGCTTGTGGACGCCTGCAGAACCCTTGCCTTAATGCGTTTGGCAAGCTCCAGCACATTGGTAGCGCCGACGACATTGGTCTGCACGGTTCTAATGGGGTTAAACTGATAGTGCACGGGCGAAGCGGGGCACGCAAGGTTGTAGATTCTGTCAACCTCAACATCGATAGGGTTGATGATATCGTGACGGAGAACCTCAAAATAGGGGTTATCCAAGAGTTTAACGATGTTTTCTTTTCTGCCGGTGAAGAAATTATCGAGACAGATGACTTCGTTGCCCATAGATAAAAGTCTTTCGCAGAGATGGGAGCCGATAAAGCCTGCTCCGCCGGTAACAAGAATTCTCATAACGGAAATCTCCTAACTGAAATTATTAGCTTCTTTTCTGTAGCCGATTTTCTGAAACACGAAAGAAGCGAGAATAAGGAAAGCCACAATCGGGAAAAGCTTGCCCGAAGCTTTCAGGCTGTTTTTGAATGACCAGAGCCTGAGGCGGTAGAAACCTGCGACCGAGCCGAGCTGGCGTTTGATGTGATAATTACCTCTGCCGCGCGTAATCTGCCATTTTTTGAAGCTCTTGAACGAACTGCGTTCAACATGAAAAACCACCTGATTACTATTATACCTTATTTTTTCGTTTTGTGCAACTATTTTTTTACCGAAACAGGTATCTTCTCCGCCCGGAACAGGAAAAGTGGTGTCAAACATGCCTATTTTTGTGAATAATTTTCTGTTAACGGCGAAATTGCAGCTTGTGACGCTGTTGGTGAAGCCGTTTTCGTCGACCCTCCAAACCTTGTCGAAGCCTATGCAGCCGCCTCCGGGAAACCCGAGCAAAGCGACGGCTTTGCCGAAACGGGTTTTGACATCGGTAATGGTGTTGCCCATAACCGCGTCGTATGAATCGAGCTCACGGACCGCCTCTGCAAGGGTGTTTTCAGCCAAACGGCAGTCAGAATCGGTAAAGAAAATCTTTTCGGATTCGGAGTAGAGAACGCCCATGTTTCTGCACTTTGCAGGACCGCAGTTTCTTGGCATTTTGAGCAAGTGGAATCTTTCGTCATCGAAGAAGTGATAGTAATCGAATTCCGAGCGGTCATCGACGATATACACTTCAAAGTCTTTAAAAGTCTGAGCCATGAGCGAATTGCAGAGGGCGTCGATGTGTTCCTTGGGTGTGTTGTAAGATGGGACTATAACGGTTATTTCTGGCATGATGAACTCCTTTATTTTGCGCCCTTGCGGAAAATGACCGCAGAGACGGTTTTGAATAAAATTTTGATGTCAAGTGCGAGCGACCAGTTGTCGATATAGCTGATGTCGAGGGCGTAGATGTCCTCAAAATCGGTAATTTCGTTTCTGCCGCTGACCTGCCAGTTGCCTGTAAGGCCGGGCTTAATCGAGAGCCTGCGCCTGTGGTACATTTTGTATTCTTCGACTTCGCCGACGGTAGGGGGGCGAGTGCCGACAAGGCTCATATCGCCTTTAAATATGTTGAAAAACTGCGGAAACTCGTCAAGACTGGTTTTTCTTAAAAATTTTCCGACTCTCGTTATCCTGGGATCGTTTTCCATTTTGAAAACAGCTCCCGACAGCTCGTTTTTGTCCATAAGCTCGGAAAGTTTTGCTTCGGCGTCTTGCGTCATGGTGCGGAACTTGTAGATTTTGAATTTTCTGCCGTTCTGGCCGACTCTCCATTGGGAGAAGAACACCGGGCCTTTCGAGTCGAGCTTAATCGCCGGGGCGATAAACACGGTGAGAACCGCCGTTAAAGCCAGACCGATGAGCGAACCGACGATGTCCATGAGGCGCTTTATCATAAGCTGCCCTTCGTTTAAAGATACCGTGTGGAATGTTAGCATCGGCAGCTTGCCTGCGTAGCTCAGCTGAGTTTTTGAGAATTTGAGGTTGAAAATATCGAGCAGAACCTTTACCGTAATGCCGAGACTTTCGCAGATTTTCATAGCGTTCTCAAGTTTGTCATTCATCTGACCGTTCACAACAAAGTATACCTCGTCAACGGTGTTTTCCACAACGATTCTGTAGATATCGGCGATGTTTCCGAGGTCGGAGGCGCTGTTTATACCCGCAAATCCGATGATGTTCACGAGGAAATCATCGTTTGAGCGCAGATTTTTAAGAATCCTGTCCCGACCCTCGTCGCATACGATTATTATGCGTTTCCGAGCGGAATTTTTGTCGATTGCACGTACTAAAAACGCACGAACCGCAAGGCGCTCGGCGAGGAGAAGGACGAAGTCTGTGCAGATGAAAATTATGAACATCAGACGGCTGAAAGTGTCGTTTTTCATCACGAACACTGCGGAAGCCGCAATCAGCGCCGTTATGCAGAATGCTTTTGTGAGGTTGACCGCAATCGACAGCGGAACATTGGTTTTTTTCGAGCCGTACAGTCCGAAATACGCAAACGAGAGGTATTGCGTCGGGATGAAAATCCAGAGAATCCAGGCGTATTCGGAAATGCTGAAAAACGGTTTCCCGAAAGAATCAATCTTTGCACGGATAAAGTAGCCGGCCGCAAATGATATGAGCGTTATTAAGATGTCAAGCACGATAACGAGCAAATCTGTTGATTTCAGTTTTCTCTGCATATTTTTCACTCCGAAAGCAGTTTTTCGTAAATTTCCGCAGTTTTTTCTGCGGTTTTGCGCCATGAGAACTCACGGCTGCGGGCAAGGCCGAGTAAAGAGCGGTGTTCCCTTTCCTCCTTATTGTTAAGGAGAAAGCCGATTTTCTCCGCCGCAGCGGCAGGTGAGTCCGCAAAGAGTGCGGCGTTGCCCAAAACCTCGGGCATTGACGCTTTGTCCGACGACACAACCGCAAGACCTCTGCCCATAGCCTCAAGGGGGGGCAGCCCGAAGCCTTCGTAGAGCGACGGGAAGGCAAAAACCTCCGCTTCGGAATACAGGGCTTCAAGCTCGCCTTTTTGTATAAACCCGGTGAATTTAATTTTGTCAGTATGACGGCTGCGTTTTGCGCAGTCTATGATCTCGCCGTAAAGCCAGCCGAATCCGCCGGCAATTACAAGGTCTGCCGTTTCGCCGCCGTCCCAGAGAATTTCCATTGTTTTTATGAGAGCGGTTATGTTTTTTCTCGGTTCAACCGTTCCTACAAAAAGCACGAACGGCGGTTTTATGCCGTTTGGGAGTGCCGATTTTTCGGCGGGCTTTATTTCAACCCCGAGATGAACCGGGGTGATTTTTTGGCTGTCGGTTTTCGGAAAATACTTCATAATTTCACGCTTTGTGAAGTTTGAAACCGTGATAATCCCGTCGGAATTTTCAAGCGCCCTCGGGATTTGGCGGCGCTTGAAGGCAGTGGCGGACTTTGTAAAGTACGGCTGCCCGGTAAAAAAGCTGAGGTCATGAATCGTGACGAGCTTTTTTGAAGGAATATTTCCAAGCGGCGTCATGTAATCCAAAAAATGCACAAGAGCGCATCCGCTGTTTTTAAGTACCTTCCCGAACCGAAGGAGCTGAAACGCAAGCCTTTTGCGGTTTGATTCGATGCCCGGCACGGTTATGATGTTCATGTTGGCGGACGACTCCAAAATTCCGCTGCGGCTGACATAAACATCAAAATCGAACGGAAAATCCCGAAGTTCGTTTATTAATCTAAACTGATAATTTCCGACCCCTGCCGCCGCTTTCGACAGCTGAAGTGCGTCAATCGCAATTTTTCTGTTCATTGTTCAATGCTTCCTCAACGAAGGCGGAGAAGTTTTTTTCAAATTCGGCTTCGGAGAACCTTTCGGCGTTTTTTCTTATTTCGGCTTTATCGAATGTCATGCCCTCAAAGCGCTTTACCGCATCGGTCAGCGAGGAAACAGACTGCTCCTGAAAGAAAATCCCGGTTTTGCCGTCAATAACGGTTTCAAGGACGCCGCCCCGCCCGTAAGCGATGACGGGTTTTCCGCATGCCTGTGCCTCAACGGGGGTAATGCCGAAGTCCTCTTCGCCGGGGAAAACGAATGCACGGCATGCACGGTAATATTCTCTTATTTCTTCGTCCGAAAGACGGCCCGTGAATTTTATGTTCGGCTTTGCGATTGCTTTGAGATTTGAAAGCTCACGCCCTTCGCCCACAATAACCAGCGGCAGCCCCAAGTCGCCGAATGCGTTCACCGCAATATCGATTCTTTTATACTCCACAAGCCTGGAAACGCAGAGAAAGAAATCGCCGTTTGTTTCGCCGGGGGTGTAAAAGGCGGTGTCCGCAAAGGGGTAAACTACCGTACTTTCACGGCGGTAATGCTTTTTAATTCTCCCGGCGACATTTTTCGAGTTCGCCATAAATTTATCTACACGGTTGGCGGAAACCGCATCCCACATCCTGATTTTCTGCATAAAAAGGGGTATGAGCGTGCGTTTCAGCCATCCGCAGGAGTTTTTGTATTTAAAATAGAAGTCCCACGCATAGCGCATAGGGGTTGCGCAGTAGCAAAGGTGAAGAGCGTCCGCACGGGTGAGCACGCCCTTTGCGCAGCAGGTGGAGGAGGAAATGACGAGGTCAAATTCCGTGAGATCAAGCCTTTCCACCGCACCCGGGAGCAGCGGAAGATACGAGTTGTATTTCGTCACACCGAAGGGCATTTTCTGAATGTAAGTGGTGCGGATGTCCCTGTCGCCGAAATATTTTCCCATTTTTTCCTTATTATATACGACCGTATAGACGGGGGCGTCCGGGAACATATCGCAGATTTTTCTGAGAACCCTCTCCGCACCGCCGAAATTCGTCAGCCAGTCATGAACGATTGCAGTTTTCATATGCTTATTCAAGCTCCTTGTAAATTTTCATAACGCTTTCGCAGGATTTTTCCCAAGTAAAACGCTTTGCACGCAAAAGCCCTTCCGAAATGCACTTTTTTCTGAAATCCTCATCGGATACCGCACGGTCGATGGCAGCGGCGAGTTCGTCGGGCGATGCAGGGTCGGAAACCGTTGCCGCAGCGCTGCCCACAACCTCAGGGAGGCTCGAAGAGCGGGTTGTAACCACCGGTGTGCCGCAAGCCATCGCCTCGAGAGGTGGAATTCCGAAGCCTTCGTAGAGCGACGGGAAGGCAAACACCCTTGCCCTTCTGTAGAGTGCCGGGAGCTCATTTGAAGGAACATACCCCGTAAATGTGACCTCCGTTTTGAGGCTTGCCGCCATTTTGTAGATTTCATCGTATTCCCAGCCTTTTGCGCCGGCGATAACGAGTTTTATTCCGTTTTTTGCGGCATTTGTTTGTGCGAAGGCTTTGAGGAGGGTCACGAGATTTTTCCTCGGTTCAAGCGTGCCGATATATAAAATGTAGTCCTCCGGGAGCGAAATTTCAGTGTCTGTCGGGGCGTTTTGGTTGAATACTGCGTGGTTTACGCCGTTGTAAACAACCCTTATTTTTTCTTTCGGAATACCCAGAAACTCCGTAAGCTCCCGTCCGCTGTTTTCGGAAACCGTAATAATGATGTCCGCCATATCGCATGAGCGCCTGACATTTTTCAGCATACGGCGGCGGTTGCGCGCGTCCATCGTTTCGGGGAATGTGCAGAAAACGAGGTCGTGCACGGTATTGATAATTTTCCCCCTAACTTTGGGCGGAACGACAAAGTTAAAAAAGTGAAAAATGTCTGCGTCCGAGCCGAAAAGACGGTTGTAGGAAATCGGAAAAGCGTTCCAGATTTCCGCATAAACGCCGTAGGGGAGGAGGTTGTTCTGAAGAATCGGAACCCCCGGAATCCTCTCCCCGAGAATTTTGGCGGAGCCGTGGTGCCTTAAAAAGTCGTAGAGCAGGAGTTCGCAGTCAAAATTCCCGGATTTTGCAATGCCGCCGGCAATCGAGAGGGCGTGAATCCCCACACCCGAAAGCTGCGGTGAAGCGATGGGGTAAGCATCAAAAGCGATTTTCATAAGTCATTATCTCCGTCTTTGTAGTCGAGCCGCCTTACCCTGTACTGCACATCTTCAATGAGTTTTCTGTTGGCGGATATGACATCGGCGAGCAAGCCGATTGTGAAAGTCTGAAATCCGATAATAAGCAGAATTGCCGCTAAAATGAGCGACTGAATGTGCCCCATGCCGCCGCCGGAGAAGTAGTATGCCAGAAAGCGGATTCCGAGAAGCACGCCGATGGCGAAAACAAAGCCGCCGACAGCCGCAAAAACCTTGAACGGCTTGTACATCAGAAAAATCCTGAACATCGTGCCGACAGAGCGCTTAATGTAGCCGCCCATGCTTTTGAAAAGGCGGGATTTTCTGATTTTGGGGTTTGTTCTTATCTGAACGGACTCCAGCGCAACGCACTTGTCGCCCGCTTGAATTATTGTTTCAAGGGTGTAGGTGTAACGTGAAACGACATTAAGTTTCATCGCCGATTCTCTCGTATAAGCACGGAAACCGCTTGGAGCGTCCGGTACATCCGTCCCGGAAACTTTTCTTACCACGAAGCTGCCGAGCTTCTGCAAAAACTTTTTGAGCGGCGAAAAATCGTCGATTTCCGAAATGGGTCTTTCACCGATAACCATTTCCGCACGCCCCGAAAGAATCGGGCGGATAAGTTTTTCGATGTCTGCGCCGCAGTACTGGTTGTCCGCATCGGTGTTAACGATGATGTCCGCACCCAGGCGTAGAGAGGCGTCGATGCCGGCCATGAACGCCCCGGCAAGCCCCTTGTTTTTGCTGTAGCTCACAATATGATGAACACCGCAGCGCTTTGCGGCGGCAACCGTACCGTCCGTGCTGCCGTCGTTAATGATGAGGTATTCGATTTCGTCAATCCCCGGAATCGAAACCGGAAGATCGGCAACCGTGTCCGGAAGAGTATTTTCTTCGTTGTAGCAGGGTATCTGAATAATCAGCTTCAACCGCCGCACCACCTTATCTTGTAAATAGTTTTATTACCTATCTATATATTGTATAATACATATAAAAAAAAATCAATAAAAAATCCACTTTTATTTATAATATTTCTTTACTTTTTGATTACAATGTGTTATAATATTACAAGAAGATTGCAATTTTGTTATAAAACTCTCATCTTTTGTAATATTCCGGTAACAATTTGGGTAAAAAATGATTTTTCACCATACTTAGGCAGTCAAAAAAAATTTATCCGCTGTGTCCCATTTTGTTGTGGATAACCGCCTTCCGAAATCCAATATATTGTACATTGACATCAGTTTGTAAAAAAAATTTAAGTTTTTTTCAAAAAAGACTTGAAAAATCATCAAATATGGTATATAATCATAATTGTGGTGATTGGTGGGGATTTGTGTTACGGGGTGTCACGGAAGTGGATGCCCGGTGCCAAAGCTTCATTAAAATGTATTTTACGAACGGTGGTGACTGCGTTGTTCAGAGGAGAATCGGAACATAGCCTGGACGAAAAGAACAGGCTCATAATCCCTCAGAGGCTTAGGAGCGAACTGGGCGAGGTTTTCTATGTAACGCGCGGTCTTGACAACTGTTTGTTTCTGTTCCCTGCGGCGGAGTGGGAGGTTTTCGAGAAAAAGCTGTGCTCGCTGCCGATGTCGACGGGGAGGGCTTCGATGAGGTTTTTCTTTTCGGGCACGATGGAATGTTCCTGCGATAAACAGGGGAGAATCCTTCTTTCGCAGGCTCTGCGGGACTATGCCGGCATTTCAAAGGATGTTGTGATAGTCGGGGTGTCGAAAAGAGTTGAAATATGGTCTAAAGAAAAATGGGCGGCTTACAATGAGTCCATTGCGGCAGATCCTGGCGAGATAGCGATGCAGCTTGAACTTCTTAATATGTAGGTGAAAAAATGGCTGAATTCAAACATATTTCGGTTCTGCTTGAAAAGAGCATTGAGCTGCTGGGCGTTAACCCCGAAGGGATATATGCCGACGGAACATTGGGCGGCGGAGGCCATTCGGAGCTTATACTTAAAAAACTCAGCGGCGGAAGGCTCATCGGCATAGACCGTGACAAAACCGCAATAGAAGCGGCAAAGCGCCGCCTTGCAAAGTTTGATAATGTGACATTCGTTCACGGCAACTTTGCGGATATAGATGAAATTCTGGATAATCTTGGGGTTGAAAAGCTTGACGGTGCGATACTGGACCTCGGCGTTTCATCGTATCAGCTGGATACGCCGGAGAGGGGATTTTCGTATAGGTTTGACGCCCCCCTCGATATGAGGATGGACGCAACATCCGGCAAATCGGCATACGATGTGGTGAACGGGTATACGGAGGCGGAGCTTGCGGATGTAATTTTCCGTTACGGCGAGGAAAAGCTTTCGAGGAAGATTGCCCGAATTATAGCGGAAAAACGGGAAATCAAACCGATTGAAACGACCGGTGAACTGGTAGAAATCATAAAAAAAGCGTACGGAAAGCGTGCGTATGCAAGCGATAAGCACCCGGCAAAGCGGACATTTCAGGCAATAAGGATAGAAGTAAACGGCGAGCTGGAAATTTTGGGCAAGGCGGTCGAAGCGTTTTTTGAAAGGCTGCGCCCGGGGGGAAGGCTTGCGGTAATCACATTTCATTCGCTTGAGGATAGGATAGTAAAAAACGAGTTCAAAAAATTCATAACCGGCTGTACATGCCCGCCGAACTTTCCGGTGTGCGTGTGCGGAGGCAAGGCGAGGGGGCGCCTCGTCAACAGAAAGGCGGAAACAGCAGACGCCTGCGAAACCGAGGCAAATCCGAGGTCAAAATGCGCAAAACTGCGGTGCATAGAAAAAATATAACGGAGGAAACGGATATGGCAGATAAAATTACATATGAACCCATAACCTTCAAGCGTATTTCGCTTGAGCAGACACCCGTTGATACCCATGCAAAGGCGCAAAAAACTCATAAGGGCGCAATAATGAAGAAGAGCCGTGCGCTTCTGGCGGACTATGTAACTGCGCCCGAGATTAAGTCAAAGAGAAGGAAAACACTGAAATATGTGCGCAATACCGCAGTGATTGCGGCGGTTGCGCTTGCGATTCTGTTCAGATATATAGCGGTTATGGATAATACGAACGAGATAAGCAGACTGAAATCGAAGTTTGCGGATCTGACGGAGGATAATATCAATATTCAGTGTGAAATCGATAGCAAGACCGACAGTGACTCGATAGAAGCCGCAGCGGAAAAGCTGGGAATGGCGCAGCCGAGCAAGAGCCAGAAGGTGTCGGTTGATATAAAGAGCGACGATGTTGTGGAGGTAAGCGGCGCCGATGAAGCGGGAAAAACCGAAGTGCCTTCGCAGTTTTATGCAACCATGATAGAAACTCTGGGTAATATTCAGGAATATTTATATTGATTTTTATATATTTTAACAGTGAGGAGTGGCGGGCATTTCTCACTCGTTTTTTTCTGTATAATCGGATTGGGAAAGGGTAGCTTTCATGAGAGAAGAAGCTTTTGTCAGCGGAAAAAGAAGAATGATAATACTGAGGAATCTGTGCTTTGTGCTTATGGCACTCCTTGTTTGCGTGCTTATATACCGCATGATTTATAAGGGGCATGAATACCAGAAAATGGCGATAGCGCAGCAGACATCGGACAGCAGCATATCGGCAAAAAGGGGTACGATTTTTGACCGTAACGGAAAAGCGCTAGCGGTGAGTGCGTCGGTTGAGCAGGTTTCCGCCGACCCGTCGGTTGTGAAGCAGAGCAAAAAGGCGGAGAAGATTGCGTCGCAGCTTGCCGAAATTCTGGAACTCGATTATGAGGAAGTGTACGGTAAAATCACTGCCAATGCAAGATATGTGTCGATAAAGCGGCAGATTGAGAAGGAAGTCGGCAATAAGATAAGAAAGCTGGAACTTCCGGGGATAAGCGTCACGGAGGACAGTAAGAGGTATTACCCCTACGGTGCGTTTGCGTCGCAGGTGATCGGCTTTACCGGCAGCGATAACCAGGGGCTTGACGGCATAGAAATGGAGTACGACGAGCAGCTTAAAGGAATCCCTGGCAGAATTGTGTCCGCAAGCTCCGCCAACGGAACGGAGGTTCCTTATAAGTATGAGCAGTATATCGATGCGAAGGACGGATATAATGTAACCCTCACGATTGACGAGGTAATTCAGCATTATGTTGAAAAGTATCTTAAAAAGGCGTATGCCGAGCATAACCTTCAGGCGGGCGCCGCAGCGATAGCTATGGACCCCAATACGGGAGAGATTCTGGCGATGTCCTCTGTGCCGGACTATGACCTCAATAATCCCTTTGAGCTTACCGATGTCATGAAGGAGGAACTTGAGGACGAGGAGGACGGCGATTCGGACGAAAAGGTGAGCGAAGCGCTGTTTAAGATGTGGCGAAATAAGGCGGTCAGCGACAGCTATGAGCCAGGCTCGACCTTCAAGCTTGCAACGGCTTCGGCGGCTCTCGAGGAGGGCGTGGTGAAGCTTGACGATAAGTTCTTCTGCGGCGGAATGTACCAGGTAGCCGATGCCAAAATCCACTGCTGGAACAGAAGCGGCCACGGCTCCGAAACATTTGTCGAAACCGTTTATAATTCGTGCAACCCCGGCTTTATACAAATCGGGCAGAGAATCGGCACCGAGAAGTTTTATGAATATTCAAAGCTTTTCGGGTTCATGGATAAAACCGGAATTGAGCTTCCGGGCGAAACGAGCGGTGTTTACCATAATAAGGAAGGCTTCAATATCGTGCAGCTTGCAACGGCGTCTTTCGGTCAGGGTATACAGGTGTCGCCGCTGCAGCTTATATCGTTCGTTTCATCGATTGCCAACGGCGGAACGCTGTATGTTCCTCATGTTGTCAAGAAGGTGACGGATAAGGACGGCAACCTTATAAGCAATACGCAGCCCGTTGAGATAAGAAAGGTAATGTCGGAGGAAACCGCCGAAACAATGCGTAATATCATGAAGCAGGCGGTTGAAGTCGGCG
>JAXGBA010000004.1:0-17152 GCA_034186235.1 Clostridia bacterium
ATCCAAAGACGGGTTCGCCGTCAGTACCGAGATACGTGTGATAAACGCCCACGAATTGACAGCCGTCAGCAACATCCTGTGCTTTTATAATTGCTTGAATTTTTAACGCCTCACCGTCGGCAACATAGGTTGCAAGCTTATTGTTGATGGTTACCTCATGACCGGTGGATGAACCCGAACCGCCGGACGAACCGTCACTGCCGCCGACAACAACACTGCCGTGGTTGGTGACACTGCCGGTGAGCGGGTGATATATCTTAAAATTGATGTTATCAATGAAATTACCGTATGTTTTGGCTTTGTTTTCAGGTGCAATCGAATCGACATATCCGACCGAAACAAAGGCGAAAACCGTATCTGTCTGTTTTGCCGGAACAGAATACAAATAGTATTTGTCAGTATCCAAGCCTCCGCCGGCAGAGCCGCCTTGCGAATTGTTTTTATCGTTAGAGCCGTATGAATTCCAGGGATTGGTTCCGCTTGTCGCCCTCGAGGATGACATAATCCAAATTTCCCATCTTTCGGTGTATATGGTACTGGGCGTTAAGCTGAACGCATTGTTTCCGGCATTGTCTTTAAAAGTGCCTTTTGTGCCGAATTTCTTGCTGTATAATATAATATGCTCTCCAAGCCCTGCAGAAGTTTTAGTGGTAACCAAGTTGCGGTCGGTAAGCCAGTCCACCATTTGCATCATCTGATCTCGTCCGTCTTTACTGGGCTTTGAGGGGTCATAGGCTTGCTTTGGGCCGATAATAAGCGCCATGGTATCCGTTCCGTTTCGTCCGCCGTGATCCAAGCCCCATTCATAAACGCTGGACGGGCTTGTTTTAATATTCTGATATAACGTACTTTCCTCGTCCGCATTTAATTCCGCGGCATAAGTTCCGTCCGAAGGTTGAAGCTTGACTCCGGCTATGTATGTTCCGGTATTGGCCCTGAACAATTCGATTTTACCCTCAAAGGCTGTTGTGTTCCAGGCAGGAACCTTATCCTGGTTGGGCTGGGAATAGCTTGATGTCCATGTTTGGTCGTCTTCAAAGCTGCCGTTGAGCAGACATCTGGGTTCAGAGCTTTCTTCGCCCAAGGCTTTTAGGAAAAAGAAACCCGAAAACATACTGCTGAATAACAAAAGCATCGCAAGAAAGAGACAAAGGGAGCGTGTTGAATTTCTGTATTTTGTTTTATGATTCATGTATTAACAACGCCTCCTTCTTTACAAAAATCCATAATTTTTCTATCATTTATATATAGCTATTGTTTTATACCATGCACACTTCAGGCAAGATACTTCTAATTTCTCTCTAACGGAATGTGGCCTGTGCTTAAATCAAGATGCTCAATAATGTGCGTGCACCATAAACTACATACACACATTTAGCCTAATTTTAATAATTAAAGTGCATTTTTCGCAATTATGCTTCACAAAAAAGAATGATCAAATACTATTATATACTTGTTTGTTCTAAAAATCAAGAGTTTAGTATAATTTATATTAAAAATTGCAAAAATGGTTTTTATGTATATGCTAAACCTACTCTCACAAACAATCAAGATGTATTAAAGTACATTGCCAGATATCTTGGCAGACCTGTCATTCCACTTTGAGAATTGATAATTACGACGGTAAAAATGTCACTTTCCACTACAATCGCCATGAAGATAACATGCTAATTACCGAAACAGTTTCCGCTATTGATTTTATTAAAAAACTAATTATTCACATTCCAGAAAAACATTTTAAAATGATTCGTTATTATGGCATCTATGCCAAACATCACCGACACGAAAGAAAATTGCGTTTGTTTATACCAAAAGAAAAAAGACGTTCCCACACCATTCGCAATTCTTGGAGAATGTCTATTTCCCTGTCATTTCATTTCGATCCACTCTTGTGCAAGTGCGGTCATTAAATGGTTCTTCTACGGTAAAATAATCCGCCTTGCATAATACAAGGTGGATTATTTGTTTTAGCAGATTGAGTGCTTTTATCAAAAAAGCAGTTCGTTACCAAATTTAGCGGCAATAAATTGCTTTTAGTTTTATGTGTTAAACAGTTCCAAAAACGATACCAAGCGCTGCTGATAATATAATCATTAAAATCGGTGACGGTGTTTTCTTTTTAACTTTTTTGAAGATAATATGTATACACCAAAGCGCTGCAAATATAATAAGCGATTCAATATCCGGCTCAGCGGCAGTATTCAAATCAACAAATCCCAAGAGCGATGACAATGCCATAACGCTTGCCGTTGCAAGAATCATACCCACAACACAGGGGCGTACGCCTGATAAAAAAGCATTTACCGCAGAATATTTCAAAAGATTTTTCAAGACCGCCGAGATTAAAAGGATTATGATGAACGATGGCAAAACGACGCCTATGGTTGCAAAAAGCGATCCCAAAATACCGCCTTGCGTTGAGCCGATAAAAGTTGCCATATTTATCGCAAGCGGTCCGGGGCTTGATTCGGAAACCGCTATAAAATTCATAAATTCACTTTCGGACAGCCAGCCGTTTGACAAAACCGTTTCCTGCACAAGCGAAACCATTCCGTAGCCGCCGCCGAAGGATAATGCACCTATCATTAAAAAGCTAAAAAATAACTTCATATATATCATTTCAATCGCATCCCTTCTTAAGCCTTTTCAGAAAGAATGCCGCCATGCCCAATACACCGCATATCAATATATAGCAAACAGAAGAAATTGATACGGAAAACACAGCGCAAGACACCATTGCAACAATGACCGATAGTAAAATGGCGATGTTAAATGCCGTCTTTCTTATATTTTTCAGCATTTTCAGTCCGGCAGACAGGATAAGATAAATCACACAGACTTGTATTCCGCGAAATGCATATGAAACATATGTTAATTTCAACAATTGCTCAAAAAAGAGCGAAATGCAGAAAATCACGGCAAATGACGGGATGCAGATTGCCAGAGTAGATACTGCCGCACCCTTGAAGCCTGCTGTTTTATATCCTATGTATGTGGCGCTGTTGACAGCAATGGGTCCCGGTGTGGATTCTGCAATCGCAACCATATCAAGAAACTCATTTTTCGTTATCCATTTTTTCTTTTCCACAAACTCATTCTCCAAAAGTGCAATCATAGCGTAACCGCCGCCGAATGTAAATGCACCTATTTTAAAAAAAGCCAAAAATAGGGACAGTGTTTTTTTCATCATTTTTTAAATCTCCTGTAATTACAAACTAACAGATAAAACATAAAATTTTGTGCTATTCTAATCAACTCTCAGCATTCGGTATCCGATACCTATATGTGTTTGAATATACTGAGGGCTTGTTTTTTCCGGTTCTAATTTTTTTCTGAGCGTAGCCATAAAAACACGCATCGAAGCAATGTCATTTTCCCGGCTGCTTCCCCAAATTTGCATAGTGATATATGTGTGCGTCAGCACTTTTCCGACATTATGCGATAAAAGGCACAAAAGCTTATACTCAATCGGCGTAAGATGCATTTCCTCACCCTTTAGATAAACGCAGCTTGCTGCATAATCTATTTTGAGTTCACCGTTTTGAAAAACGGGTTTTCCCGCATTATTACTGCTTTTCAGCAGCAGCAATCTTCTTTGTGTTACCCGAAGCCGTGCAAGAAGTTCTTCAACAGAGAAAGGCTTTGTCAGATAGTCATCCGCTCCGGCATCAAGTGCAGTGATTTTGTCGGAATCCTCACTGCGTGCGCTGATAACGATTATCGGCATATTTGACCATCCTCGGATATTCGTTATTACCTCCGCACCGTCTATGTCCGGCAGCCCAAGATCCAGCAGAACAATATCCGGATTATGCGACGATGCCTCCATAATCGCGGTTTTTCCGTTTTCCGCCGTCAGATATCTGTAATCGTGGGATTTCAGAGTTGTAACAATCAAGTTGCGGACGGGGCGGTCATCCTCAACAACAAGTACAAGCGGTTTATTCATTAAGAGTCACCTCGCTAATCGGTAAATTAAATTTAAAACTGCATCCGTGCGGTATGTTGTCCGAAAGCTCAAGGTTTCCACCGTGCGCATTTATTATTGATTTACAAAGCGTAAGACCGAGACCGAAGCTTCGGCGGCTGTCGGAAATCTTATTTTTCCCGGTATAAAACATCTCAAATATATGTGGTTTTACATCATCGGGTATCCCGTTTCCGTTATCCGACACATTAAACATTGCATAATTTCCTTGTTTTTGAGCGCTTATGCGGATTTCAGAACCGGCAGGTGTATATTTTATTGCATTATCAATCAAATTAACCAAAACCTGAATAATAAGCTGTGCGTCCATACGAACAAGCAATAAATCCTCACACTGAACGGTTATTGTATGCTCCGCCGATTTTCGGCATAAATGAGATACAGCCTCAGCTATAACCTCATCCGCAAGCTGGTCGCTCAGATTTAATTTTAGCCTTCCGTCATTGAGCCTTGTAACATATAAAAGATTTTCAACAACGCCTGTAAGCCACTCGGAGTCATCATAAATATCGGTATAAATCCGATGCTTGGTGTCCTCGTCCAAGCAATCGGAATTATGTAAAAGAGTATCCGCATTCCCGGAAATTGAACACAAAGGTGTGCGGAGATCATGAGAAATTGAACGCAAAAGATCTGCACGCAGCTGCTCGCTTTTTGCAAAATCGGCAGCCTTTTCTTTTTCCGCTGCATTATGTGCGTTATCCATAGCCAATGCACATTCATTCAAAACGGACAGCAACACACTGTTTTCAAATGAATCTGCCGAGTTTTTATCCATCGGAATCCCAATTACGCCGTATATCCGCTTTTCAATGCGTATTGAGAAATACAGACATTCGGCGTTGCTGAAATGTGAGGTTGTCGCACCTGCGCAGCGCCCGTTTTTATACACCCACTCAGCAACTTTTCGTTCGGAATCATTTAATATCCGCTCCGTATCGTCTGTACCCTTTTCAGAAAAAATCTGCCCTTTTGACAAGCTTGACCCATCGGCTTTATACGCAGAAATACTGCTCTCAAGAAGCTTTGAAAGCTGCATACAGGTTATACTCAATATTTCCTCGCTGCCTTTTGCCTTTTGCAGCAATCGGTCGGTATCAAACAAAATCTGCATACGAAAAGCAGCTTGTGCCGACAGCTTTGCATGCTTTTTTAATTTTGAAGCAAGCGTTCCTGTAAGAATTGATGACGCAAGCATAACGGCAAATGTCACAGGATAGCCGACGGCATATGTTTTGAGCGACAAATGCGGTTCTGTCAGAAAAAAACAAAACAGAAAAACGCTGAGCAGCGAACTTGCAATGCTGCAAACATATCCTTTTGTCAGAGCGGAAATAACCAACACGCCGAAGATATAAACGGTAACGATGTTTGTGTCGTTAAACCCAAGGTGAAGAAAAAGGAAGCCTATAGCCGTGCATAAAGCAAGAACACCGCAGGCAGTCAAAACATCCTGCATTGTCGGCAGTTGGGTATTCACCAATAAACTGCTTTTGCGTGACTTTTTATAAAATCCGGCATCGGGAATAATATAAATATCAATGTCGGGCGCATACGCTATCAGTTTTTCTGTCAGCGTGTATCCTCCCCAAATGCGGCTGCGTTTTGCGTTGCTTTGACCTATTACAATTTTTGTTACATCGGACAGCCGTGCGTATTCCGCTATCTGCATAGCCACATCCTCGCCGTGGACAGTTACAACATCGGCTCCGATATTCTCCGCAAATTGAATATTGTTATCAAGTTTTTTTTGATTGCTTTCGGTTAGTGCAAAATCGTTTTGCACATAAATCGCCGTAAATCGTGCATCGAGAACTTTTGCCATTTTTGCGGCAGTCTGCACGATTTTTTCATTAGACGGCGAAGCTGAAAGGCATACAAGTATGTGCTGTTTTTTTTCAATACTTGTTATTGTTTTTTGAGCGCTCATATTATTCACCGCCATTATCTGTTTTGTATTATTATACCATAAGTGCAAGCCGCAATCGGCTTGCTTCACACCGGTTCAATAAACACTTTCGGATTTTAAGCCTTGGCTTAAAATATACTTCTTTATGTGTTTATTATACCATAAGTGCAAGCCGTCAATCGGCTTGCTTCACACCGGTTCAATAAACACATCGGCACAAACTGCGCGAAGCGTGGTTTGAACCATACTTGTGTTTATTATACCATAAATCTCGCTAAAAGTCCACATATGTCAATAAAAAGTATTCATATTTTCATCATAAAGCAATATCCCGGTCTTGCTGTGATTTTTCTTAAAACCGTGTATTTCTTTTAATATCTCATCATCCGTCAAATCCGATGAAAGCAGTATTTGTGAGCTTTTCGAGTCGCTTTCTTCATTTTGAATCGCCTTTTGGTTCTCACACAGAAATCGGTCTATTCGATCCATTAAGAAGTAACCGAAAGCGAAAAAGGCAAGAACAGCTACCGTCAGCAATACATATTTCAAAATGATTCACCTCTTTTTTTAGATACGGAAACATTTTTGCAGCTCTTTATATTCTCCCAAAACCATAAGTGTTACGTTTTCGCTGAGAGTCGTATCCGAAGATATTGCCATATCAATATTTCCGTTCTGTTTAACCGCCAAAACATTAATATTATATTTTCGGCGGATATCTATATCTCCTATTGTTTTTCCAATCCACTGTTTGGGTGCTTCAACCTCAAAGATAGCGTGGGAATCGTCAATTTCTATATAATCACGAATATGATCCGCAGTATATCGAATAGCAGCCCATTTTGCAATTTGTTTTTCGGGATAAACCACTTCGTCCGCTCCGTTCCGCAAGAGAAACTTTTCCTGCACATCCCGTTCCGCTCTTGAAACAACTTTTTTTGCTCCGAGTTCTTTAAGTAAAGAGGTTGTTTCAAGTGAATTTTGAAAATCCCCTCCGATTGTAACAATGCAAACATCATAATTTCCTATTCCGAGAGATTTCAAAAAATCCGCCTTTGTACTGTCACCGATTTGGGCATTGGTCACAAACGGCAGCACGCTGTTGATTCGTTCTTCATTGGAATCCACCGCCATAACCTCGTGTCCCAATTTGTTAAGCTGCAATGCAATATGCTTTCCGAATCTTCCGATACCTATTAACAAAATATTTTTCATAATTCAAAACTCCTTTTTATCCGACCGTTATTTTTTCAAGCGGCAGTTTTGCTCCGCCTTGATTTTTGCTTGCGATTGCCGCATATACCAGTGTTAAACCGCCGACTCTCCCAAGGTACATTAAAAGTATAAGAATAATTTGCGATGCGATACCGAGCTTTGGCGTAATTCCAAGCGTGAGTCCCACAGTTCCGATTGCCGATGCGGTTTCATAAAGGCAATCGGACAAAGGAAGGTTTTCAAGTACGCTTATCGCAACTCCGCCGACAAAGAAAAGTGAAAAATAAATTGTTGCGATTGCCAAAGCATTTCTTACAATTGTATTGTCGATTCGCCTTCCGCAAACGCAAATTTCTTCTTTCCTTTTAATCACTGACACGGCGCTTAATATAATAACCGCAAAGGTTGTGGTTTTCATACCGCCGGCAGTGGAACCGGGCGAGCCGCCAATCAGCATAAGCAATGTCATAATTGCTTTTGAGGCGCCTGTCATTGCGTTAAGGTCAGCAGTATTAAATCCGGCAGTCCTTGTTGTCACAGACTGAAACAAAGATGCAAAGATTCTTTTCCCAACCGGCATACCGCCAAAATCACAAAAGAAAAAGAAAGCGGCAGGTATTGCAATTAAAAGCGCCGAAGTGAACATAACAATCTTGCTTTGCATACGGTAACGCCTGAAATGATGTTTGTGCAGGCAAATATCGTCCCACGTAAGAAACCCGATACCTCCGACTATAATCAAAAGCATAATTGCAATGTTCACAGAAGGATTTCCTATATATTCGGTAAGAGAAGGATATGTATGATCGCCTGTTCCCAAAATGTCAAATCCGGCATTGCAAAAAGCCGATACGGAATGAAACACAGCCTTCCAGATTCCTCGTGCACCGTATTCGCCGCAAAACGACGGGAGCATACATAATGCACCGATTAGTTCTATTAAAAGCGTACCTTTCAAGACAAACCTTGTCAGACGGACTATTCCGCCGAGCCTTGGCGCTGAAATAGCGTCCTGCATTGTGCTGCGCTGCATAAGTGATATTTTTCTGCCCGCAAGCATTGCAAATGACACTGCCGCCGTTACAACTCCGAGTCCTCCTATCTGTATAAGCAGCAAAATTACTGCCTGCCCGAGCGGCGACCAATAGCTGCCAGTATCCAGCACAACCAGCCCGGTTACACAAACGGCAGAGGTTGATGTAAATATCGCACTGTGAAACGGTGTTACAATGCCTGCCGCAGACGATATCGGCAACATTAATATAAGCGCCCCAAAGAGAATCACACCGGCAAAGCTCAGTATAATAATTTGAAATGACGAAAGATGCCGCCTGAAACGTATTTTCTCTATCATAGGATAAGCCTCCTCCAACTTGCTTTTATTTATTATAACATACGGCATATAAAAATGGGATAATAAGTTGCAACGAGGCATTAAGATTGTATAAAGATAATGTTAATACACATATAAATAAAAAAAGCGGCTCGTTGCTGTCAAATTCGGCAGTCTGAGGGTATGACTAAATTGAGCACACCCTTTCCTGGTGATAAGTTTCAGAATAAATGTTATAGATTAAGAGGTTCTTATTTGGGAAATAACTCTAATTTTGATAAAATGCACCCCCTATAAAGAATTTTGCACCCCCTTATTGAGAAATGCGCCCCCTAATTGTAAAATGATTTTCACATTTCGATTACAGCTATTGACATTACAAAAATTTGTTGTATAATATACTTGTAATCTAATGTATGTTATTACAAATTATCATAGTAAAAGGAGGTAATTCTGTGACAAACAATTTAATAAAAGTGTTTGCTTCAGAGGAGTACCTCTTGCTTTTTTGGCTTTCGGAAAACTTGACAAAAAGCAAACGAAAAACATCGGTAAGATTTTCTCAAACTGAAATAGCTGAAGAATTAAATTGCAGTCCGACAACAATAAACAAACGGATGCGGTTATTGCAAAATTGCAAATGCATAAAACTTGACGGAAAAAAAGGATATGAGATAACAAACAAGGGAAAGAGTGTTCTCAAAATAATGAAAAAATTAGAGACTCTTGATGGAGGAGAGCAAGTATGACAAGACATGATATGATAGAAAGAATCGGAAAAGCATATTTAACTGCCAACATTGAAGGAGGCGAATACAGCTATGTCCAATAAGCAGGCTCAAAGTCAGCACTTGAGAAGGCTGTAGGTCATTCGATTACTCATTTCAAATTGGATATCCGTTTTGAAAAAGGTGATATCGTTGTTCTTGTTGAAACAAAGCAATCATTCAAGACCACTGATGAGGCGCAACTCGCTGAATATGTAGAAGAGGAAGCAGTATTTACACTTCCCAATGAAATCTTCTATCCGGGAGCTTCAGCTTGCGCGTGCTGTATGTTGTTTACATTAGGAAAACCTCACAAAAAAGCAGATGGTACCGTAAACGAAACTTTTTTTGGCTATTGTAAAGATGACGGATTCAAAAAGAAAAAGAATCTCGGAAGAATTGAGCAATTCGATGAAAATAACAATTCCAAATGGAAGGTTATTGAGAATGAGTGGCTGTACTTGTTTAATAACAAAAAGGCACTTGACGGAAAATCTTCAACAGCGATTGTGGATGGTACATCTGAATGGCTTTGCGAGGCTTATATGAAAACTGATTATAGTAAGCTCACCGAGCAGGATTTTCAGCAAACCCTCAATAATTACTTATCTTATTTAATGAAGGATGGCAGAATTTATGAATCTTGATATAAACCAATGGGAAGAATTTAAGTTGTCTGCGATCTTCACTATACATAATGGTAAAGGAATAACTAAAGAGGAAATTGAAGAAAACAAAGGCGACTTTACAGTTGTGCAGAGCGGTGAAGAAAACAACGGAGTTCTCGGGAAAATCAGTCACGAATATTGCGAAACGATGGGCTACACATTTTGTGATGAACCTTGCTTAACTGTTGCGAGAAGCGGATCTGCCGGATTTGTTTCATTTCAAATCAACGGATGCGTTGTTGGAGATTCTGCGAAAATTTTATTGCTTGATAAAAGCATAGCTTCTGTCAAATTATATGTTTTCTTGCAAACACTTCTTACTGCAAATCGATTCAAATATGCATATGGAAGAAAAGTTACTGAAAGCAAATATATGAATGATATGGTTAAGCTTCCTATCCAAAGAGATTCAAGCGGAACCCCTTTAATTGATAAAACCAAAAAATATTCCGATGATGGATATATTCCTGATTGGAAATGGATGGAAAACTATATAAAATCCTTACACTATCGTCCTTTAACTACACAAAATGCAAATAAGACTCCCCAAAGGTTAAATACTGATAAGTGGGAATATTTTCTGCTGAAAGATCTTTGTTTAATCAGCATGGGAAATAAAATGGATTATTCGGCTATGAGTATGGACGATCCAAGTGTAAATTTCGTTGGAAGATCTGCGGAAAACAACGGCGTTGCAGGTAAAGTCGATTTTGTTTTTGACGATAAAGGAAATGTTATAAAGCCATATAAAGCTGGTTGTATTACGGTTGCTCTTGGAGGCAGTTTGGGATCTTCATATTTACAAGTCGAGGATTTTTATACTTCACAAAACGTATCTGTGCTTGAATTTGAAGATGGGATATCTAACGCCACAAAACTTTTTATAACGACCTGCATAATGAACGAAAGTAAGTATAAGTATTTTCCTTTTGGTAGAGAATTGAATACCCATATTAGGACTGATTTTGGATTCACTCTCCCAATAAAACGGGAAACCGATGGAACGCCAATAATTGATAAGACACTCAAATACTCACCCAAAGGATATATTCCCGATTGGACATTTATGGAGAATTATATAAAATCATTATCATACGGCGATAGGATTGACAACTGAAAATCATAGGAACTCTTTTTATGTCATAAGAACTCCTTTTCAGCCATCTGAACCCTATTACTTTTCAAAAAGCATTAAAAACATGACAAACCGCTTTGAATTTTCCTCAAAGCGGTTTGTCTGTTGTTATAAAAGTGCGAAAAAGCCTTATTTTAAGCCAAAAATCAATAACCCCAACTTTTTATCAAAGTTAGGGTTATACTATGTAAGGAAACGCATATTTTAATAGAACGCTGTTAGAACTTGACTGAGGAGGTGCATTTGGTTCCCAAGGGGTGCAATACTTTCAAGAACGAAATACCGATTTATATCCATTAACAAAAACCTTGAACCTTATGTATAAATCCAAAATTGTTTCAGCCCTCCAAGGCTCGACGCTTTCTATGCGATAAAGGCATAATTCAGCCGCATCGAAAAACACTCATTTATAGCAATAAAGTTCATATATTTTCGGTTGGCTCGTGTGCAATCGGAATCACAATTCGTGAAATATAGTTTTCCGGCTTAAACTCTCTCGCGGTATAAGGAGCGACGATACCAAGCACGCGCGGATAGTCAATCGGTTTTATGTTTAATTCTTTAATTTTTTGCAGAAATTGTTCCTTGACATACGGCAAAGAATCATAACTGCCGTAGTATAAGCACGAAAAAGCTCGGCAGGAATCTAAAACCAGTGAATCTTCCGGAGCACCGTCCTCCTCAAGAGGAATACAGCATACAAAAGTTTCTTCCTTTTTGCCGAATAAGCCCGAAATTTTATTGATGGTAAAGAGCGGTTCCGCTGCAAGCGGACGCAGCCCTTTTTCGATTGCCTCGTGATACAGAGCATAGATAATGTTATATTTCCCTTGCGCGGCATTTGCTTTGTATTCCCTTGCAAAACAAACATATTTGGGCAAAGAAACGGTTTCAAAAGTGAGGGAATGTTTGCGTGCAATTCTGATACTCATTTCTTCATACATTTGCTTTGCTGCAATCATTCTCTGCTCCAGCGAATGCAAAAGTTTTATAGATGTGCCGTTGGTATTAAAATATGTAAGAATCTCATCATAAGACAAGCCGATGGCAAGCAAATGCTTAATCTGCAAGACACGGGTTATGTTGTGGTTGTCAAAATAGCGGTAACCGTTTTTTTTATCAATCAGAGCCGGGGAGATAAGCCCTCTGTTTTCCAGCCTGAGCAGCGTTGCTCTTGAAATGCCGCAGCTTTTTGTAACCTGAGATATAGTAAATAAATTTTTCAAAATAAATCCCCTCTTTATTATTGACTTGTTCACCTGTGAACATGATATAATAGTATCATAGAATATATAAAAAGTCAACTTTTTATATAAGGAGGTTAAAATTGTGAAAACAAAAAGGATTATAGCGCTGTTTTTATGCGTTGCGGCATTGTTGACGCTGATTCCGTCGGTTACTCTTGCGTCTGAATCGGAAGCGGAAGTACAAACTGTGCGAATCGGACAAAGCGTCGGCACAGCAAGTCCCGGAGCCGCAATAACAACCGGCGGAAAGGCTGTTACCCACGGCGTAAATTCGGTAAACGGCTATGACGGCATAAGCAACAGCTACAACTATGTTTATTATGGTGCACGGGACGGCAAGGGCGTCAAATGGCGTGTGCTGGACGATGAAACACTTGACGGAAATGCAGGTTTCTTTCTGATGTTGGAGAATGCAATCAGTGGAGTGGAATTTATCGGTTATTGCACGGTCGGTACATTGGACAGTGCCAGAAACAACTGTTGGAGGTACACTGATGACAAGTGCCACAACTGGTGGGAAAACAGCACGGCGCGTGTCTGGTGCCGCGCCTTTACGGAACAGATAACACCCGATACTACGCTTGGTTTCAGCACAAACCAAAG
Organism: Clostridia bacterium; assembly: GCA_034186235.1. Classification (GTDB taxonomy): domain Bacteria; phylum Bacillota; class Clostridia; order HGM11514; family HGM11514; genus CAKSKB01. Next base: position 12,866 of record JAXGBA010000004.1, read on the forward strand.
GACGCTGGGTGGTACGCTCTATAACAACAATAAGGCGGCATATGACCAAAACTACGGCACTTTTACAGAAGTTGAGCGTGAGAATATTCTGGAAACAACAAAGAGTGACCCGAATTATAAGGGAAACTATCTGTATTGCGGCAGAGATTTAAACGCTGCAAAGGTCTTTTTCCTCTCGGCCGATGAAGCGTCAAATCCTAACTATGGATTGGATAAAGAAGAAAACCGCACAGCCGATTATATCTGGATGACCCGTTCCGCCGCCGGCAGGGACTGCGTTTACTCCGGAGATCTTGAGTGCCAGTATGGCGGAAACGGTATCAACGATGCCGGCATCGCCGCAATCTATCAGGCAGGCTATTTGAGTGACTGGGGTGTTTATACGGCAATTTTGGACAAAGTGCCCGGTGGTGTCCCGAAGGAAACATACAAATTTTATTCTCAGACTGCCTCGGCTCGCCCCGGTATGAACATCGGTTATGACAGCATTGTGTTTGCATCTGCGCCGGACGCTGCATGGGAAAGGACATTTGACCTTTTGGCTGATTACAGCGGTAATGAGTGGAAACTGACTATGGGAACAGGCGACAGCTTCAGTGCTTATTTGGATACCAATGTTTTGTCAGATGACGGCATTGCCATTACCCACCCGTCTCTAAACAGTATCGGAGAGGCAGAATACAATACCGTGACGGCGGAACTTAAAAATACCGACGGGGAAACGGTGGCGTACGGTGCGCTTAACACGGCGGATACGTCTGCCAACACCGGTACACTGCCGCTGCCGAACGGGCTTGCCGACGGCATATACACTTTGAGCCTTCGTGCTGAACAGTGGAACGGTCAGAACAAGACAAACTATGCATCAGAGGAATACGATGCGGGAACGATATATGTCGGCAGGGATAACAGCCACAACGGACATGACTTCACACCTATTTTTTCGGAGGCTCAGCTGGCTGATATGACAGCAAATGACTATGGTTTCCTGATTACAGATGTGACGGTTGATTCTGATACTGTCTACACCGGGCATTTGTGTTTGAACGGTTTCACACTCAGCGGCGATATGCAGGTGTGTGATTTTGCTCTTTATGATGATGAAAATGACGACGGCGCAGTGGACGGCAGCCTGATTTTGACAGGCGGAACGCTGGACATTTATGACGGCACGGTAAATGGCGGCATCGTTTTGACCGAGGGGAAGCTGTCTTTGCACGGCGGTGTCGTGAATGACAACAAAGACGGATATTCTGTTGTGGCGGAAAGCGGCGCAACCGTAACATTCCCCGGAAAAGCTGTACTGAACGGAGAAACGGCAGGTCTGTATTTAAAAGGCACTGCAACTGTCAGCGCAGAAGGCATTGCGTGCCCTGTGCGCCCGTACACGGTGAAGCTTGAGAACAGCATCGGCAGTTTCTGCACCAACTGGGACGAAACACTGGACTACACACGATATTTTTCGGGTGCAAACGGCTATTCCGTGAGCCGCGAAGGCGCGGTTTTGTCACTGCTTGAATGTACGCACAGCGTCCCGGAGCACCCGGCGTGCGGCGCAAGCTGTGAGCACGGCGGCAGCCACCCGGTGATTTCCGACTGGCAGACACTCACAGGCGCTGAAACGGAACTTCAGGGAGGCAGTTATGTTCTCAGTTCCAACATTACGCTTGAAAATAAAATTGAGATCACAGGTGAGGTGAACCTGTGCCTGAACGGATATGTCCTTAGCCTAAAAGATGATGACACAAATCTGGTTGTGAAGGACGGCGGCACACTGAACATCAGCGATTGCAGCGCAAACCAAACAGGCAGAATAGATGTGAAAGTCACAATAAAGGAAGATTACCCCGATTACCGCGGTGCAATAGTTGTAGACGATAACGGAACCCTTAGGCTGTACACGGGCACAATCAAAAACACGGCCGGTTCAGTGGCGGTGCTCATACGCGGCGGAAATTTTGATATGTATGGCGGCACAATCAGTGACTCCAAGTATGGCGTAAACAACAAAATTAAAGGTCGGTTTGATATGTACGGCGGCACAGTCAAAGCATGTACATACGGCATCATTGCAACCGGAGATACCAGGCTATATGCCGATTCTCTTGTTACCGGCTGCACCGGCTACGGTGTGTTTGGCGACAGAATGAGGGCAATACTTGGCGGCACAATCAGCAACTGCGATGTGGGCTTTCACTCGGGCACAGTAACAGACGGCGGTGTTGTTGAAAATTGCCGAATCGGAGCAGATCGTTATGTGAGGGTGGAACAGGGGGGTATTATCAGAAACTGTAAGGAGTACGGTGTATACGCCGTTGAACTTATCATGACCGGAGGCAGTATCACCGGTTGCGAAACGGGAGTATATTTAAATCCCCAAAAAGCAAAGAATGGTATAAATTTGATGACTATTTCGGGTGCACCGGTTATTTCCGGGAATACTGCCAATGTTGTGGTCTATTCAGTGCTAAAAGGTGACGGCTCAAAAGATTCAAAAGCAGATGTACAGGCTATCTTTGTCGGTGCGGAGGGAATTTCGGAGGAAGCGGTGATTCCTGTCCGTGTTATCACTACAGACGGTGATTCTGAAAGCTATAATTCAAGTGACTTTGTCTCATACACATTTTCGGGGGTTTATCCGACAAGGGATTACAGCCGATACTTTGAAAGCGACGTATCAAATTTCCGTATTGTGCACAGCATCGAAAAAAATCAACTGACATTTGCATATAAAAATGGAAGTAAAGGAGACAGCGCAGGCAACCTAATATACCGCCGAGTCTTATGCTTTATGCAATATGACGCCAATGGCGGCAGCGGCAGCATAGACTACAGCACTCTTGACGATGGCTATAGGGTAAACCAATATAATCCATACACATCTGTGAAAATGGCGGATACTACAAACGGCGACGGACACCTGATTGCAAACCCGTTTACCGCTCCCGCGGGCAAGGTCTTTGCCGGATGGAATACAAAGGCAGACGGTAGCGGCATCCCCTATGCCGACCGGGATTTCTTCCGCTATGGTTATACCACTGTCTGGGTCTTCAATGGAGAAACAGTGAAGCTTTATGCCCAGTGGGCGAACGCAGGCGGCATAAATGTTACCTTTGACGCGAACGGCGGTACGTGCGCAACAAGCAGTCAAAGCGTGAAATATGGCGCGACCTACGGCAATTTGCCGACGCCTGTGCGTGAAAACTATGATTTTATCGGTTGGTATACCGAAAAAGACGGAGACAGTCTTGTAAATGAATGTTCTATGGTTTCCACTCTTTCCGACCACACTCTTTATGCACATTGGAAAGAAAACGGCTTTACCGTTTCATTTGCTCCCGGTATAGATGTCCCGGGCGGCATCGGTACAATGGCAGATGTCAAAGGGGTATCCGGGGCATATAAACTTCCCGAATGCGGATATACGGCACCGAGCGGCAAGAAGTTTAAGGCATGGGAAGCGGATGGAAAAGAGTATGCACCGGGAGATGTGATTACCGTTTCAAAGAATATAACGGTTACAGCCGTTTGGGAAGATATCGAAAAAACAGCGGTTATCATAGTTGAAGATGTTCAGGCTTTCGGATATGACGCCGCAGAAAAATCATTTGTTATCAAGAGTAATGTCACAAACGGATTTACAGTGAAATATCAAAAAGACGGTTCGGACATCGCCTCACCGACAAATGCAGGCGATTATGATGTCATCATTGAAAGAGCAGAGGACGATGTATATAAGCCGTACAGCAAAACAATAAATGGTGGACTTAAGATTACACCGAAGGACATAACCGGCGCAACAGTCGGAAGTTTTGCGGCAATGACATATAACGGCAAAGAACAAACGCCGCAGGCAGCGGTTACAATAGACGGTTTAACCGCAACGGGCGAATGGAGCAAAGTCAAAAACGTTACGGACAAAACCTCGTTTATCGCAAATGGCAACTTTACGGGGACGATTGCAGATAAATCCACAGGTATGTTAAAAGCAGCTTCGGGAATCAACTCTGAACCGAGTGCAAAAAGCGGTCTTGTATATGATAAAACGCCACATATACTTATCGCAAACGGCAAGCCGGACGGCGGTGTTATGAAGTACAGCAACGATAACAAAGCTACGTGGAGTGAGGAGCTTCCGCAAGCTGTAAATGCCGGCAGTTATGAAATCTGGTATAAGGTCATCGGGGATAGCAATCATAATGACACCGAACCTGTAAAAATCAATGTTTCGATTGCAAAGGCAAGCGTTGATATTCCGACTGTTGCAAGTAAGATATATACCGGAAA
>JAXGBA010000005.1:0-6563 GCA_034186235.1 Clostridia bacterium
CAAGCGAGTGCAGTTAATACAGTTCGTATTATCAAGTGAGTTTGCGCAGTATTGGGGAAAATCAGCCGATAAAAACCATTAAACGTTTGCGCTTCTCTTGCCTGTATATACGGTAGAGTTCGTGTTCGGTGAAAGCAAGCAAAAAGCATTGAGATCTTGATTGATTTCAATGCTTTTCTATTGCGATTATATTATTTTGAAACGGATAACTATTGGATGAACAATATATTTGATTGTTGCCAAAAAATGAATTAATATTTTTTTTGCTTGCGGTTGACCGACTTTTTCGACAGCCTGAGGTTTTCGGGTTTCCCGAAAACCTTTTGATTAACAGTCAAGAGGCAAAAATGAAATACAATCTTATGCACATTATAGCGTACATTTACTGTTTTGTCAACAAAATTTATTACAAAGCCAAACACAGCAGTCCGAGAAAGGCAATGCCGACGGGGATAAGGCTTGCCTTATTTTTATTTTCCCCGATAAGCATACTGATAACCGTAGAAAACACGATAACTCCGCCGGTTACAATCGGGTACTGAACGGATGCGTCAACATGCTTGATTGCAAAGAGCAGAATAAGCTCGGCGGAACTATTCACCACACCGTAAAGCGCTATAAAGCCGTATGCCTTTTTATTCTTGACAATATTGAGCGAAGCGCCTTTTTTCGCCCTTGCGATTAGGAGAAACAGCGCTGCACACACAAAAATAATCGCCGACTGAAGCGCCATGAACTGAAGGCTTGCCACGGCGGCACTGCCCCTTTGATGAAGCGTTGTTACAACCCCGAACATACCGTTCACGAAAAACACTCCGATAAGATATCCGAGAGAGCGCTTTGTGAGCTTGCCGATTCTTCCGTCAAACCACAGTGCGAAAGTTACAAGCACGCAGCAGATTATTTTCCATAAAGTGAGCTTTTCTCCCATAAAAATAATTCCGAAAAAGAACGGAACAAGCATACCGCCCAGCATTGTGAACATCGAATATTTTGCCAGATCCACCGCTCCGAGAGCCTTGAAGTTAAGGAATGTAAATGTTACCATCACCGCCCCCTGCGCCACGGCGCAAAGGAAGGAAAACCACGAAAACTCAAACTTCTGCCCGGCCGCAAAAATCACAACGCACAAAGCCACAAGCGTTTCAAGCCACACAATCGCCGAAAAAAGCGCAGCCGTATTGATACCATCGCTGCAGGTGCGCTCGGCGTTCCGGTTGCTGTAAAACGCCAAAGCATACAGAACCGCCGCAAAACATAGCAAAAAATAGTACATTATATCACTCCAACTCATCTGTATATGTTGCTATTATACACTATTTTTCCGCTCTTGTCAATACCGGATTGCAAAAACGGCTCCGAAAAACGGAGCCGCTCTTGATTATTTATTGTCTTTCCAATCCTTGTACTGTCTTTCAATTTCGTCTTTTACGATTTTTGAACCCGCAAGTTCAAGTTTTTCCTGCATTTCGGCGAACATTTCTTCATAATTATCATAAAGACCTTTTTCAAGACCGTTATATTCACCCGAAACCGCAGATATATTTGACAGCTCGCTTTCAATGGGCTTTCTGTCAAATGCAAAACCGATATTGGGGTCGATTTTTGCGTTTTCGTTTTCTTCCTTGGTCTTTTCCCACACATCGTCCGAATATGCCGGCGCAAGATACGCCAGGAACTGGCTTCCGATAAGGAATTCCGAAATATAGTAGCTGTCGGTATCTCTTATCATTCTCTTGGGATTTGAGGGGTCTTTGGTATAATCCCTTCCCTCAATACCATAGCAAAGGAGATTGAGAAGATACTCATCCTCATGCAGAAGCTGAACAAGCTTTAACGCACGAATCGGATTTTGGCACTTATACCCTATTGCCGACATTGTTGACTGAACCGAATTTCTCGAAATAACTCTGTCACTTGTAGGAATCTGGCATACCTTATAGCTGTACTGCAGATTGGTCTTTTCTTCGCTTCCCGCCATATACCTGTCATAGTTGCTGAAAAGCTTGCCGTTATTTTTGAGGTCAGAGGTATCTCCGAGAGTTGCAATATCCGCCGGGAAAAAGCCGTTTTGATTCCATCTTCTCATTCTTTCGCAGCGGTCAAGACCGAAGTCGTTTTCATCGTTTCTGTCGGTAAGGGAACCGTCATCATTTAAGTACCATCCGCCGGCAACCTCGGTTTTCTGAACCAGCCCCACCTTATATCCTTCGGTGCAGATTACAAGAGAATCAGGCTCGCCGCTTCGCACGGTGCTGTAAATATCTTCAAGATCATCGGTTGTTTTTACGCTGCTGTAAACATCAAAATTATACTTGTCGCAATACTCCTTCATAAACCACATACCGCCCTGGTTATGAAGAACCTGTTCAATCGGAATACCGTAAATCTTTCCGTTCACACGGCAGGCATCCCATATTTCGTCCTTATAATGAGCCTTCATTGCGGAAAGTTCCGGAAGGTCAAGATACTCATCAACTGCCATGTACGCATTTTTAGTTACATTGGCTTCGTAATTATTCGCCCACTGGGCAGTCCATATAATATCGCACTGCTCGCCGGAGGCTACCGCAAGCTGAACCTTTGACGCATAATCACCGGGTTCTATGCAGCGAAGGTCAAGCGTTACATTAAGCTTTTCGTTCAAATATTCGTTTGCTTTTTCCATAACCTCCGCAAAGCCTGTCGGCTCGGAGGAACGGATAAACCAAACCAAATCAACGCGTTTGGATTCATCATCTTTTATAAGCCCATCTTTTTTCACTTCGCCGCTGCCGCCGCAGGCACAGAGCGAAATAAGCATAGCAATGCAAAGTAATGCCGCTGTTAATTTTTTCTTCATTGTTAAATTCCTCTTTTAAAATTTTTAATACAATTTTGCGGGGCAGTAATTCAGCTTGCTGCCCCGCATTTATAAAGGAGAGAGATTGGGATTAGCTAATTATTATTTATCAAGCAGGCGTTTAGGCGACTTCTCAGCTAACCGTTATTGGTTTTTATCGGCTGATTTTCCCCAATACTGCGCAAACTCACTTGCCAATACACAAAGTATTAACTGCACTCGCTTGCTTGCCTTGAGAAAAATCGGCTCGATAAAAACTGCTCGCACCCTATGGCGAAATAATTTTTAGTCATTTTTGGTGCGGAGGAAGCCGACAGGCGTTTGCCTTTCAATGACGACAAACCGAAAAGGGCAAAAATTAGTCGTCATAAGGCATTAATGGTTAGCCGAGCAGTCGCCTTACTATGCTTGCCGCCTGTGCACGGGTTGCGTTGGCATTCGGTGCGAAAGTACCGTCGCCCATGCCGGAGATTAAGCCGACAGATGAAGCCGTGTCAACCGCCGCTTTTGCCCAGTCCGCAATTTTGGCTTTATCGGTGAATTTATCGATTCCGCCGTTTGCGCCCGTTTTTTCAAGGTAGGAATAAGCGTTAACAATTATTACTGCCATTTCCTGTCTTGTGATGTTATCGTTGGGTCTGAAATATCCGTCATAACCCGTGATGATTCCGGCGTCGGAGCAAGCACCTACATACGGTGCAAACCACTCGCCGTTTACATCCTTGAAATCAGCGGTTTTATCCGCGAGCTTGAGTGCGCGAGCGATAATCGCCGCAAACTCGGCTCTGGTGATGTTTCTGTCGGGGTCGAAAAGCGTATCGGATACACCCGAAACGATTCCGGCTTTGTTCATTGCAAGAACGTCAGCCGACGCCCAATGGTTAACCATATCGGTAAACGGATTTGAGATGCTCGGGTTTGTTGTTTCGCCGGAATAGAAACCGCTGGTTGAACCTGCGCCCTTGCTTCCGCCGTAAGGATTGGTTACTGTTCCGCCGGAATTTCCTCCGGTGCTGTCATCGGCGGAAGCCGAATTAACGTCATATGTTATAAACTCGCCGAGAATATAAGTGTAAGCAATCAAATCATCGCCGACCGTAATCTGCGCTACTTCATTTTTTGTGTCGCTGAGAGCAGCTTCCGCAGCCTCTTCACTATCGGTTTTAAGCGCTTTTGTAACTATTGTAAGCTTACCGCTTTCATTGATATAAGCAAGCCTCTTGCTGCCCTCGCCCTTAAAGACGATTCTTGCAAGCTTATCAAGCTTAACCGCATCGGCTCCTGCGCCGTAAACCTTGCTTACGCTTCCGCCGGAAGGCTTCTGCGACGCACTGCCGCCCGAAAGCGGAAGTCTGAAATCGCCGTTTGCGGCAGTTTCGCCCGGGATTTCAAGCGTTGTTCCGTCAGAGCTCATAGAAAAGTCAGGCATTTTTGCGCCGGCTTCCGTTATAACATCAACCGTTGAAACGCCGGGCAGAACGCTGATTTCCGCCTTTTCGCCGGTATAATTAAGCTTAACGTTTCCGTTTTCGGCAACGCTGCCGCTCTGATTGAAATCTGCTTTAGTGCTGTTAAGAAGATTTCTGAGTTTAAGGGTTTCGCTGTCAATTTCAGTCTGGGATGCGCCATCGTTTGCAGATACTGCCTTTGCGGCGGTTACCTCTGCTTTAAGTCCTGCCAAAGCCGACGATGAATATTCGCCGTAGCCGCTGCCCTCTTTGACAGTTGCCAAAAAGCTTTCCGCAGCGCTTATTGCATCGCTGAGCCTTGTTTTGTCCGCAGACGGCGTTTCTTCGGGAACTGCCTGTGCGCGGAATGTATCTATTGCCGTTTCAAGAGCGTCCGCCGCAGCGCCAGCCTGATACTGATAAGCGGATTTATCGTTTGCAACGGCTTTTGCTGCCGCAATTTCTTTCTCGAGAGCCTCGATTGCGGAAGCCGGATACTGCCCGGGCTTGTCGCCTGCTGTTGCTGCGGAGAGGAGGCTGTCTGCCGCCGCGATAATGTTCCAGAGGTTTTCCTTGTCCGTTCCGCCGTTCTTTGTTACCAGAACAGACTCGGAGGTGTATGCGTATCTGCCGTAGCGGCATTCCTCATCAACCGGAACAATCTCAAATCTTACATACTTTCCTTCCTCGTTTTCGGAAAGGGTGAAGGAAGGTCCGTATCCTGTTGTAATGCGTTCAAATCCGCTGTCGGGCTTGCTTGACACATACCATGTTATCTTTGAAAGACCCTCGCGGTGACCGTTTTCATCGATAAAATCATAGCTTGCCGAAAGGCTGTTTCCAACTTTCGGAACACCTGTAACTTTAAGATTGCTTGCCTCGGGGTCAGCCTCCTCATGAGCGGAAGCCTCAAGCCCCATCGACGAAAAGTCGGGTGCAGAAAATTCGGGAATGCTTTCCCTGATTTTTGCAAGACCGGCGTCCGTCAAGGTGAAGTCGGAGCCGAAATTGTTAAACAGTGATTTGCCCTCTGCCAATGTAAATTCCGCATTATTCTCATTTGAGTAGTTGCCGCCCGTAACAAGATCTTTGATGCCGATATAAACATTGTTGTAAAGTCGGTTTGTATACTCATTGGGAAGCGAATTTACAAGCGAAACAAGCTCGGGCATTTGGTTTTTCGGAGTATCCTTATTATACTTTGCATAAGCATCTTCGAGCTTTTGGTTCATATCCTTGTTAATGTAGTTTTCAAGCATGGACTTCCACTGACCGGTAGGTTCGGTCTTGGTGTAATATTCATACCATGTGTCGCTCAGAACAAGGTCTTTTCTGCCGCTCCACTGACCGGAATTTCCGCACTCAAGGAGGTCGCCCTTATCCTGAATATAGAAGAACCATCTTCCTACGCCTTCGCGTTTATCCTGTGCCTGTGTCCAGCCGGAGGGCCACATCTGCATGAATGAACCGGTTTCATTATCGATTAAAATATTATCGTGAATCCAGTGGAACTGCCCTGCGTGCGTCTTTAACGGAAAACTCGGCTGACCTGCTTTATAGAAAACATTTCCGTAAATTGCAGGACCGACATTACCGTCATCGGTGAAGATTGCCTGCTGACCGTGCGCACCGATTTTGTTGCCGATGTGGTGGAAATAGTTGTTGCGGATGATATTACCCAGATCCGAAACATTTCTTCCGAAGTATACTACACCGCCGTCGGCATTGAGCTGCTGGCAATCGTAAAACTCGTTGTATTCAACAACCACATTGTTAACATTTGAAAGGCGCACACCGCCCATATCGTATTCGTAAATCTTATTGTGTGAAATCACATGACCCACACCCTCGGTTTCGATTGCCGTGTCTGCCCATGCCGAGCAGCTGTGGATAAGATTGTTCTTAACAACACTGCCGGATGACGAAAGGGTTGTGCGGTCACCGCCGTTTAGCTTTATAGCGGTATTTGCAATATTGTAAAGATGATTGTTTTCAATCTTTGTATTGGGCGCCCAGATTCTTATGCCGTAGCCGCCGATACCGCTGATTGTTGCATTTTTAACCGTGATATTACTTGAAGAACCGCCGAGAAGCATAGCGTCTGCGGCACTTTCCCTAATGTTAATGCCGTCAAACACGATGTTTTTGGAGCCCTCATTATAAAGCATTGTGCTTGTTAATGTTGAAAGCGAAAGCGTTGCGCCCTCAACATCGCCTACGGGATAGAAATAAAGTATGCCTGCGTCCCTGTCAAGATACGATTCACCGGGAAC
>JAXGBA010000006.1:0-14715 GCA_034186235.1 Clostridia bacterium
CATCGAGATTTCAATGCTTTTTGCTTGCTTTCACCGAACATGAACTCTACCGTATACACATACGCCGACGAATTCATGTTCGGCAAATTTACCTTCCTTTTTCGAAGCCCGCCAGCGTGTCGATAAGTTTATCGACACGCTGAGATGCGGTTCGGCTAAACACCGAACCGCATCTATGTTTTAAAGCTGTTGTTAAGTACTATGAGCGCAAGACTGTCGCCGAGCTGCTCGAAAACCGCCGCAAAAAGCGACAGCTCCTCATCGGTAAATACCCTCCCCATCGCACACGCAAGCGAGGATACCAAAGTTACGATTTCACACGAATTCAAACAAAGCACCCCTTATACAGGGTATGCTATCCCCTGCGGCGGAGTGAATAATAACAAATAAGATAAATAATGAGAGAGCCGCACAGAAGATAGGAAAGCGTTTTCATAACAACCGCTTCACCCATGACCCCAAAGACTATAATACCGGCTGCTGCGAGCAGCGATGTAAGCGTAAACGCAATGCTTCTTGCACGCTGATAAATATAAATATTTCTCTCATCGTTTCCCTCAATTTCGACGTTTTCAAGCGCCGAGGGATTTTTAATCAGCCTTAAATACTTTATTATTCCGCCCGCTCCGACCGCCGCAAACGCTGCGCCGAGAGGTGCCAAAAAATCATTTTCAGCATAAGTTCCCAAAATTACAGCCGCAATTCCCAGCGCAATATATGCGCAATATAAAATTATCCTCATTTTTAATTTCGCTTTGTATTTCATAAGTCCTCCTCAAATATAAAAATGTCCTCAATATTCTTCCCGAAATATCTGGCAATCCTGTGCGCAAGGGCAAGCGATGCATTGTATCTTTCGTTTTCAAGCGAAATAACCGTCTGCCTTGTGACAGCCAAAGCCTTTGCAAGCTCATCCTGCGTAACGCCGCTGTTCTTTCTTAATTCCTTGATTTTGTTTTTCAATCACTCACCCCCCTGTGTAAAGTTAACTTTACATTATTCATTATAACATACCTTTTTCAAATTGTCAAGTGTACTTTACATTTTTTTGTGTTGATTTTTTTAAAAATTTATGATATACTGTAAAAAAAGACGAAACCGGTGATTAAGATTAAAGATTTTTCCTTAAACCCGAACACAAATATAAGGCTTCTTAAGAATGTTGAATGTTATGAACATCTGCATTTTAATGCGGAAATATGCGTTGTGCTTTCCGGTAGTCTGAAAGTCAGACGGGAAAACGAGGAGTTTATGCTAAGTTACGGAATGTGTGCAATTATAATGCCGTATGAAATGCACAGTTATAAGTCTGAAGGGAAAACTGAAACGGTAATAATTGAATTCAGCACCGCAATGTTTGATGAGATTAAAGACCGCAGCGGCTTTTGCTCTGCGGCGTTTTGTTTGTCAGAAGCGTCGCTTGCCTATATCAGGGCAAAATATACTGCCGAAAATCACACGGATATTTATTTAAAAGCAATTATATATCCTATATTGAACGATTTTTTCGAAAGCGTTGCGGAAAGCAAAATATCTCCGGTTCATTCGGAAATATACCGAAAAGCGCTTGATTATATAGCTAAGAATTTCAGTGAAAACATAAATCTCAAAACTGCAGCGGAGAAAATCGGGTGCAGTTATGTGTATCTGAGCCGGGTTTTTTCGCAGACCATAGGGATACCCTTCACGGCATTTCTGAACCGCCACAGGGTTATAAACTCCTTTGAGCTGCTCAAAAACACAGACAGAACCATAACGGAAATTGCATATTCCTGCGGCTTCGGAACGCTTAGAAGTTATAACCGCGAATTTAAAAAATGTCTTAATATCACCCCGAAAGAATACAGAATTTACGGATATAATCAGTACTATGAAAGTTAAAATCCGTCTTATATCAGTTAAAAATAAGCTTGATGTTTTCTACTTTTTGAATTATAATATCTGATGAAAGGAGAATACATATGCTAAACTACATACTCACAGCGGCTGCCGCAGCCTTAAACGGCGCCGTTGCGCTTACGGAAAAGGCATGGCAAAGAAAAACCGAAGGAATAAAATGCGCATCGGCAGTATTCATGACGCTCATGGCGGCATGTTCGATCATAATATTTTATTTCATGTCGGGGTTTGATATAAGCGTAAACTTCGTTACGATTGTGTACTCGCTTCTGTACACTGCAGCGGTGATACTGTCGATCATGCTGGCACTTGCGGCAATTTCGAGAATTAATCTTATATTGTTCTCGGTGTTTTCAAGCAGCAAAACTGTGCTCGTGTGGCTGATCGGGATACTGTTTATGAACGAAATAATAAATGCCAAAAGCATTATTTCGGCAGCGCTTTTTACGGTTTCCATGCTCCTGCCGCTTGCGGACCTTAAAAATAACAAAACCAAGCTGACAGGCTACCTTATAGGCATAAGCCTTGCGGCGGTTGATGCGGCAACCGTAATACTGATGAAATTTTATACCGCAAACCCGGATAAAATGTCCGACACCACAATGTGCTTTTACACAAATGTGTTTATGTTTGCATTTTTGATTTTATATCTTGTTTTTTCGCCCGATAAAAGACCGAAGGCAGAGGATTTCAAAGGAAAATCCGGTGTTTTTCTGCTGATTCCGCTCTGTACTCTCTCAAGCAATCTTTCGAGCGTACTGCAGTTAGGCATACTCAAAACCATGCCGGTTTCGCACTACTCGGTTCTGATTGCGGCGCTCAACTGCATAGTTGTGTTTATAAATTCCAAAGTTATATTCAGAGAATCCTGCCGTGCGGTCGATATAATCTGCCTTGCGCTGTCAACGGCGGCAGTAATTATAACTGTTATATAGGAGAGAAAGCCATGTTAAACTTTTCAAACACATCTACGATTTATGTTTCACAGAAATCCGGAAAGGACTGCTACTCCGGCTTCACGCCCGAATGCGGTAAAGACGGAAACGGTCCGCTCGACTCTCTCGAATCGGCGCTTCTCAAAGCGTATCAGCTGAGGATGTCGGGTCATGCGCAGCCGCTCACCGTCTGCATTACGGACGATGAATACTATCTTCCGAAAACGCTCAGCCTCGAAACGGAAAAACTTTTGCCGAGATACGCAGACAACCATGCGGTTTCGGATATAGCGTTTGAGCCGTTCGGCAATAAGCGCTGCAAAATTATAGGCGGCAGGAAAATCGAAGGGTTCAGAGAGGACACATTCAACGGCAAAAAGTGTCTTTCGGCGTTCGTGCCGGAAGTGAAGGCTGGAGATATGCGTTTTACCGACCTCTATGTTGACGGGAAACGCGCAAAACTCACAAGGTACCCGAAAACCGGTACGCTCCGGTGCGTAGATACCGAGAAAAACGAGGGCGAGCTTTTCACGCCTTCAAAGTGGTTTATCGCAAAACGGGAGGATTTGAACGGGCTCTCAAATATTGAGGACGCAATCGTCAGCTATTATCATTACTGGATTGACGAGCACTCCCCTGTTGAAAGCTATGACGCCGAAACAGGCAAGCTCACAATGGCATACAAAAGCCGTTTCCTGATAACGAATAAGTACGATGAAAACAATGCGGCAAATCTCGAATATTATATTGAGAATATTCCGGAGCTTTTTGAAAATCCGGGAGAGTGGTATGCCGACAATAAAAGCGGAATGATATATTATATTCCGGAAAATGAGGAGCAGACGGCAGACAGCATAACGGTTTATGCTCCAACGCTTTCGTCGCTTGCCGACATAAAAGGCAGCGAGGCGGAAAAAGCAAGCAATATACGCTTCAGGGGACTGGATTTCATGTGCTCGAAGGGTGATTATGCGAGCGTCAGCGGGCTTAACGGCGTTATGAATACGGAAGAAGAACCGTTCGGAAGCGACTGTCAGTCGGTTGCGGGCGCCCCGGGAGCTGTTAATTTAAGCTTTGCGGAAAACTGCTCGTTTGAGGACTGCGGATTTTTCAACCTTGGCATTCACGGAATTTCGATAGAAAAGGGCTGCGAAGGAATAAGAATCGAAAACTGCCGCTTTTATGACATCGGCGCAGGCGGAATAAAAATTTTCGGCGGCGCATATGAAGAGGATGAAACCCTGCGCACACATCACAACACCGTAAGGGGCTGCGATATTTCGTACTGCGGCAGAAGATACGCCGCCGGCTGCGGTATACTTGCCTGCCATACATTCTGCAACGAAATATCGGATAATACGATAAACTATCTTGACTATTCGGGCATTTCTGTCGGCTGGGTCTGGGGGTATCAGAACACCGTCACGCACGACAATATCATAAGGCGGAACCACATTCACCATATCGGCATGGGTAACCTCTCCGACATGGGCGGAATATACCTTTTGGGCCGCCAGAGAGGCACGGTTGTGTCGGACAATGTTATCCACGATGTAATCTGCAAACACTACGGCGGCTGGGGAATATATACTGATGAGGGCAGCAGCTTTGTAACGGTTGAAAACAACATTGTGTATAACTGCTCGTCAAACTGCTATCACCAGCACTACGGAAGCTATAATGTAATCAAAAACAATATCTTTGCCTGCGCCGGGGAAGATCTGGTGCGGTGCTCGATTCCCGAAATGCACCCGTGCATTATGCTCGAAAGAAATATCCTGATTGCAGAAGGCACGCCCGTTTTCTCGAGCTGCTATAAGATGAACGGAATCAACCCCGGAATCCAATCGCACTCGAATATTATATTTGACACAAAAAATCCCGAACCATGCATATTCACAGTCGGCGATAAAAAATATACCTTGACGGAAGCGCAGACACTCGGAACCGAAATCGGCAGCATCACAGCAGACCCCGAAGTAAACGAAAAATATGAGCTTTCCGAAAACTCACCGGCATATAAGCTTGGGTTTAAGAAAATCAAGTAACAGAAAAACCGCCGAAGCAAAAAATAATTTTGCTTCGGCGGTATATTTTTCACCGGTCTGAAAAGGCTGAATTATAGTTAAACTCGTTTACAGACATATATTTTGCATAGTATTCTTCATAAGTTATGCCTTCATCGTGAATTATTTTAGCGGCTGCGGTGCCTACATAACGGTAATGCCACGGCTCGTATGCATATCCCGTAATCCACTCTTTTCCCTTTTGGCATCTCAAAATAAAGCCGTATTCATGCGCATGCTTTTGCAACCATCTGCACATATTTTTCATAAGCCACGCCGGCAAGCAGATATTCTTTTCCGTCATTCACAGTGTATTCGGTTTTCATATTGACAAGATTATACTGTTTAAATCCCGACGGCAGAAGATTGTATTTATTGACCAGCACCCTGAGTTCATACGGGTTTTCAATTGTGGTTGTGTTTTCATAAAAAGGATAATCCAGCCCGAGATTTACCCTGAAAATAACATCCTGTATGCCGAGCGACGGCTTGTTTGAATGATAATTCAAGTATCTGTGGAATCTTTCAGGATAAAAATTGCTTCCGTTGCTTACATCCAGCACATCTTTGATGATTTTGTTGTAATCGTTATTGAAAATCTGTTTCTGAATGTTCATATGCCTGTTTTCGTAGGAAATCCCGTCGGTGCAAAAAGCGGATTTTCCGCAGGCAACGGGGCCGGTCACGCCGATGATGTCACCGGGATGCGCCGTGAGAGAAAGTCCCGAAAAAATCGGTTCTTCGCTCAAGTCATACCACACTTGTGAATAGGCGGTATCCACATTGGGTCTTACCACATTCTTAAACTGTGCGTTTGCCAGTGCTTTGCCGTGCACGGCCTCCTGCGTATTCGTTGCAGAAATTTTCGTTGCATCCATAAGCACCAGCAGAAATGCGTAAATGCAAGTCCATATTTTCTACTTCTCGCTTATCAAAATCTCTGCACGTTCAACATTTATACTGTCCGAATCCAGCATATAGTTTTTTCTGTCAATAACAGCTATTGAAAGCTTATTTTCTCCGTTTTTTAAAAGACCGGCATCAATATCAGCCTTTATCTCCAAAACAGGGCTAGGATTTGATTTATAACAAGCGTTAGAATATGTAATTGGCTGCGGTTCGGGCCAGAAAATCTGCCGGTCCATATAATAGTAGTCTTCTTCGAAATTCTCAATTTCCGCTCCGTTTAAAAATATTTTAAATTTATCGCAGAATGATTTTGCATTTGTTATAATAAATCTTGCCTCAGCTTTTCTGTCGCTGAATTGTCCGCACACGTCAATTTTTATATCAAGCGGTGTTTCGTCATTCGGAATAGGTTCAGGTAGCGGTGCAAAAATATTATTTCCGCCACAGCCTGTTAAAAACGGATATCCGCCTCGTCTCTCCGCAACATATTTTAAAGCCTTTTCCTTTTGATTTTCTTCATTAAGGATATTATAAAAATCAGAAAAATCACGTCCAAGACAATTTTTAATCTCATCGAGAGGCAAAAGCTTTAAAAGCTCCTCATCCGGTGCCGGCGAAAAATTAAATGCAACTATACCGTCAACACCCTTATCTACCCAATTGGACAACATTCCACGGTAAAAATCACGTGTCTGATGATGATATGCGTCCGAAACATGCCATGTATCCCAGCAGCTGTAAACAGAAGTATTACTACCCCTTGTTATTTTTTTATACCATCCTATATCAGGGTTTATTGTTCTGCTTCCCCCGATAACAAAATCAACTGCACCGATTTTTACCCATTTTTCAACATCAAATCCATCAGCACGGCACGCCTCTCCGTTTTCGGGAAGCTTTGCACCGACTGCAATCGGGCGTTTAAGATTATTCATATTAGTTTTGAGCTTACTCATAAATTCAGTCGCACATTCCCTGTATTCCCATTGCTTTCCTACCGGAAGGCATGGAAGATGTCTTAAAAAATCTATGCAAATTCCATCAAATGAATACTCTGTCATAATTTTTGTTATGTACTCAAGCTTAAACTCTTGAAGTTCTGAGGATGCTAAATTCCACAATCCTTCCTGCCACCAGGTCTTTATCAGCCAATCCCTATGCTTTTGTTTTATTTCATTTCTTCCTATATGGATATCATTTTTGTATCCATGCTTTTTAACTTCGGGAGAAGAAACCTTGTCAACCTCTGAAAAACGGTGATGATAATATGCTTTAATTCCACGCTTGCGACATTCATCTATGATTTTCTTCATAATATTTATACCTTTATCACGGAATTTTTTATAATTTGCCGTGTTATTACAAGGACTTTCCTGTTCAATGAACGGATGTCCTTCCCACAAGAATGTATCCACTTTTATACTTTTTTTATCAACACAGTAGAAAAGCCATTCTATAAGCTTGTCCTCCGGTATATTTGCAAGCTCGCCACAGTCAGCATCCATTTGCACTATGAATTTTGTTTGTTTTTCCATTTCTATTTCTCCTCATTCTTGCGATTTGAAACCGCTTTTTTCATTTTAACTGTAATTGCAAACATCTTTTTTGCATCGCATACAAAAACATCTTCATCACCTATTTTTTCGTAAGAATATGAAAAAAGGTGTTACTGCTAAAACCTATCCCTACAAGCAGCATTTTAGCATTATATTCTTTAAGCTTTGCATAGCTTCCAAACGGCGGCATCGGAGTCTTCGCCATGTTGTCATCTCTTGTAAATTCATACGCTTTTTCTCTGAATGCAACAACAGAATGTGACATATGAAATGAACGCACACAGGTCTTACCTCCTTATATCATATGCTTCATTTACCATTTTTACCGCAACATTCGGTACTGCGCCAATACAAGGCGTCGTTTCTCTGACATTGAACACAAGGGCCTCTCTTATATTAAGAATAAGTGTGAGATGGTATAACCAAAAATCCCTCCGGAACCGCCTCTTTTGCTGATTCAATATAAATTTCAGCAGTTATTTTATCCCCTTTTTTATTTCTCCGATTGATTTTAATGACGCATATATTATTATAATATCATCGAATTTAATTTCAAGCCCTTTTATCTGCGCTGTAAGTTCTTATTTTGTATACATCTCTATTACACTACCTTCTGTTTTAAATCTCTTCATTAAAAACGGTGTCCCAAGTTCAAGCCCGAGCAAACGCTATAGTACATATACTGTTTTAGTTAAATCGAAATATTCAAAAATGCTCAAAAACAGCATAAGAAAGCGGTCAAAACAAACTTCATTTGTTTTGACCGCGAATTCTGGCACTAACGGTCAATTTTAATACGACCGAAAAAGCGGTGCATTTGCCTTTGGAGAAAAGTTTCACAGTGAAACTTTTCTCTTTTATGTTCGATTTATTAGATCTTTATAATAATGGTAAAACGACTTCTTTTTAGTATCGTTCGCTGTCATTTCTTCAATAAATCTCAATATTGTATCAACAACATATTTTCTTTCCTTTACTAACTCAAGATTTTCAGATATCGTATTGTTAGGGAACACCACATCATACATATCAAAAATGCATGGTATAATAGATATGGTTTGATTTGAAACATAGTAAAACCATTTATGGTAAATATTGTTAATATTTGTTGTTGTACAATTTGCTGAAACATTAGAACGAAAAACTGTTTGATCAAAAATATTTCCGTGAGTAAATTCGCAAAGAGATGAATAAACATCATCATAAAAACCGGGTAATACTGCTTTCATTATTTTATGTATAGAAGGAGTATTCTCTTTTCTTAATATGTATTTGCTTAACCCATCTCCATCATTTTTAGAAATATAAAATTTATATACCAGTGTGGACTCGATCAATGTTCTTAATAAAATAGCAGCATCCGCATAATTGGCTATTTCTAACAATTTGTATATGCTTCTTATTTTAAAAGGAACTTCATAAATATAGCGAATAAAAGCATCTTGTATTTTAACTTCATTCAAATTTGAATCATTACAAAGACTTCCTGTAGAAAAGGGCAATATCAGCAAGTAATTGTATATATGTTCAACGAAACCAAACTCTTTCTCAAAAGATTCATTGGTTTTTTGAATTTTAATTTTTTCGCTTTTAATCAATTTATCATAATAAATCATTATATCACCAAACTATTTACCAATATGCTATTTATCCTTAAAAAACTTCTCTTTATAGCAATGTGGGCAGCCACTTCCTTTATTTCTATTTGATACTACCGCTTGCCATTCATGTCCCTTACTGCATTTCCACCATACTTTTTTGCCACTGTTGGGGGAGACATCATTAGGTGTCAATCTATCGTTTTTTTCAAAATTCCATTCTTTTGCCAACTTTGGGTTAACCGATTGTAAATCGTTTTTGCCTTTGACAACATACTTACCCGAACAATATGGACATCCATTACCATTTTTTCTACTAACTATAGTTGCTTGCCATTCGTGTCCTTTGCTACACTTCCACCATGCTTTTTTACCGCTATTAGGTGAAACTTCCATTGGTGTTAATTCACTATTCTTTTCATAATTCCATTCCTTTGCTAAAGTTGGATTCAGCGTTTGTAAATCATTTTTGCCTTTAATTACATATCGTCCAGAACAGTATGGACATCTATGTCCGCTATTTCTGCTTGAAACTATTGCCTGCCACTCATGCCCTTCACTACACTTCCACCATGCTTTTTTACTGCTATTAGGTGAAATATCCGTTGGAGTTAATTCGCTATTCCTTTCATAATTCCATTCCTTTGCTAAAGCTGGATTCAGCGTTTGTAAATCGTTTTCGCCTTTAATTGCATATCGACCTGCGCAATATGGACATCCAATGCCACTATTTCTACTATGTATCGTTGCTTGCCACTCGTGACCTTTGCTGCATTTCCACCACACTTTTTTTCCGCTGTTTGATGTATAATTTTCTGGTTTTAATTTGCCATTTTTTTCATAGTTCCACTCTTTAGCTAAAGTTAAATTAACCGTTTGTAAATCATTTTCACCTTTAACGGCATACCGACCTGAACAATACGGGCATCCGTTTCCTCTATTTCGTTCTGCTATCCTTGCTTGCCACTCGTGACCTTTGCTGCATTTCCACCACACTTTTTTTCCACTGTTTGATGTATAATTTTCTGGCTTTAAATTTCCATTCTTTTCATAATTCCATTCTTTTGCTATTTCTGGATCCGAAAACAAAAGAGAACTTTCTTTTTCCGAGTATTCACGCAAATTTTCTATAGTAATAGCATCTTTTTCTAAATTAACATTCACACAAACTCCAATTATTTCACTTAATACTTTAGCAAGTATTTCAGGTAAATCTTTTTGATTTTTTTGAACAATGTATTCTATAGAACTGTCATTTAAAGGAGGTAATTCTTCTCTGATTCTATATAGTTTAATCCCGTCTTTTTCACACTTTTGATTTTTCTCTAAATCTTTTTTTGTTTTATTTTTGTGCCAAAAATATCCATCATATTCAATTGCAATTCGTTTGGATGGAATATAAATATCTAATTCGTAACCTTGCTCCTTATATGAGTGTATTACATCTAACCCGTATTTTTTTAGATAATACAAAATCGCATATTCAGGAAAAGAAGTGTTTCGTTCAGAATTACAAACAGGGCAGCCAACTCCTTTGTTTCTGTTGTAAATAGGTGCTTGCCACTCGTGTCCTTTAACACACTTCCACCATACTTTTTTTCCACTATTTGCGGTAAAATTTTCAGGTTTTAAATCTCCGTTCTTTTCATAATTCCACTCTTTTGCTAACATCGGATTGAGCGTTCGTAGATCATTGTATCCTTGTAAAACTTTATTACTCGAACAATATGGACATCCTCTCCCTCTGTTTCTCCTACATATCGTTGCTTCCCACTCATGTCCTTTAACGCACTTCCACCAAACTTTTTTCCCGCTACCACACATCAATGCATCAGGAAATAATCCTAATTCATTATTCTTTCCCCAGTTCCATTCAGCCATAAGTTGAGCATTATCGCTCACATATCTTTTTTCTTTCTTTTCTGCCACAATGCTCAACTCCTTTTTCACTACTCACATACTAATATAATTATACCATATATTCAGACTTTTTTCAATATTTGCACCGCTTTTTATGTAAAATATCAAAAAATGGTGCATTTTAATTGGAGAAAAGTTTCTGTGTTAAATAAGAAAACACCCTTGAAGGCTAATTTTGTCTTGAAAAAACGCACATAAAATCACAATGGAACTTTTCTCTTTTCAAAAGTCCCATAATACAGCGTTTTCGGGCAAAAAAACAGAACCGCAATTTTGTATCAAAATTACGGTTCTTATTTGACACTGACGCATGATTTTAATACAATAAAATATACGGTGCATTTGCCCTTGAAGAAAAATTTTGCTATAAAATAAATTTATATGTGTATGTATAAAATCGCGGGAAATAGTTTAAATATTGCAGTATTGTGATATTTTCCTATCTTTAAGACCATATCATATAACGCTAAGTACCGTCAGGGAATTGAACTGCCCTCCCGATGGTCAGATTTTTAGGTCTGATTTTTTTGGTGGATCAGTTCAAAATCGAAAAAATTTGCAATTATGTTTTATCATATATAAAAAATGAAGGGAAAACAGAAATATATTTTGACCGTTAATAAAATGACGAGGGCGGCAGGGAATATGTTTTTTTAAATATTCTCGAAAAGTATTTTTCATCATTAAATCCACTAATTCGAGATATTTCTTTTACTGAGTATTCTCCCTTTACCAACAGCGTCAGTGCTTTGTTCATACGCAGCTTCATCAAATACTGTTTCGGCGACATTTCGCGGTACATCAGAAATTTGCGTCTGAGAGTAGCCTCGCTTATATGACCGATACGGCAAATATCCGGTATTTTCAGATCCGGATTACAGAAATTATCGTTGATATAAGCGATGCATTTTTCAAAATTACAATCCGAATGTTGCTTGAGTTTCATATCCGCAACAGATTGTAAAATCCGGAAAATTAAAGCTTTTGCATCGTTATGTTGCCGGTGGCTTTGCCAGTTGTCAAGTAATTCCTTGAATTTTATATGCAGAAAGGCACTGTTTTCAACGGTTATTTGTTCGGGAACGTTATAATTGCAGTTAATAAAATGAGCAACAATACTTTCCCCACCGGTGTATGTAACATTATAATCGGCTTCCGCCGGAATGTACAGTATATCACCAGGTTCCGAGTTCAGATGTGTGTTATTAATATCGAAAAATCCACTTCCGTTTGTTCTGAAGCTGAGTGCGGCATACGGACGACCCTTGATGCGAAAGTAGCCGGAATTATGATTAAATCGACTTATTGTCAATATTTGAAAGGATAAATTGTCAAAAGTATATATCATTATAATCACCCATATGTATTATATGATAAAATGATTGAAAAGTCAACTATTTTGATTGAAAAAACAGTTGAGTCTCCAAACAAAATCATGTATAATTTAAAAAACTTAAGTTATAAGAAAGGGATATTAACCATGACATTTAATCACGAATCAAAATTAATCAGACCGGGACGCTTTGTAATAAGCAGAAATGTTTCAGCGGAAGCGAACAAAATTCTCAATAAAGCGATATTGAAAGAATTTTGGAATGGATTCACTTACCGAAGCTCAAAGCTTAATATTAAAAATGCGCCGGAAATGATTTTCAGGATCGGTACAGCAGAGAAACCGACTCTCGACAATTGCGCATATGCCATTAATGTGGAGCCCGGAGGCGTATGTATTACGGCAGGCAGTCAAAAGGAACTAATTTACGGTTTTATGACTCTTTTGGACTGCATAGAAATAAATCCTCATACCGGTGATTTGGCAATAGAATGCTGCGAGATAAAGGAAAGTCCCCTTGTCGCACTCAGAATGGTGCATTTTTGCGTATTCCCCGATACCGAGCTTTGGGAATTAAAGAAGTTTATAAGAACAGTAGGTGCACTTAAGTATTCGCATATTGTTCTTGAATTTTGGGGAATGCTTAAATATGATTGCTTAAAGGAATTATCATGGCCTCATGCGTTTTCAAAAGAGGAAATACGCCCGATTATTAAGGAAGCAAATGATATTGGTTTGGAGGTAATCCCAATGTTCAATCATTGGGGTCATGCGTCGTCGAGCAGAGTACTGCACGGCAAGCACGTTGTTTTAGATCAAAACCCGTCCCTGTATTATATGTTCAGCGAGGATGGTTGGAAATGGAACACGGAAAGATATGATGTCAGGAATTTGTTGAAAAATGTCCGTAGTGAGCTTGAAGAGCTTTGCGGAAATGGTGAATATTTCCACATAGGCTGTGATGAGGCATACGGTTTTTCTTACTCAAAAAACAGTATGGATAAGATTTGTGATTACATAAACGAAATAAGCAACGAGCTTCAAGTGGACGGAAGAAAAACAATAATGTGGGGAGATATGCTTTTGCACAAAAACCAAGATTATAAAGGTACATATTCGGCTGTTGCACCGAACGAGGAATGTGAGAAATATATGCAGTCCGGAATAGACAAAAACATAATAATAGGTGACTGGCAATATTGGTCGGACGAATATCCGATACAGACGTCCGTGAATTTGACAGACAGCAGCTTTAATGTTATCATTTGTCCGTGGGATCAAGGCACAAGCTTCAGCGATGCATGTATTAATACTGCAAAAAATCACAAATTATATGGGATAATGCACACAACATGGCACACGCTGTCATCGGGTATGCCATACGTTACAAGATGCGCAATTTCGTGCTGGGAAGATGATGTTGCACCGGATATAACACCTTATTCCCTAAAAACAGCCGCAATAATGAGAAAAACATATTTTGCCGAGGGAGACTGGAAAAAAGCCGGTTGGGCTAAATGCGAAGTAGGGATAATCACATGATAGCGGTTTTTTATATAATTATAATTACATTTTCAGTCATCCAATCCGCATCGGTCAAGTGGTTTAACAAGACAAGTGACAATGCTGCTGCTTTCAATACCATCAAAACCTTTTCCGCACTTATTCTATTTGGAGTAATAAGTATATGGAAATTCAGCTTTAACACGGATGCGGTCATATACGGCGGTTTATACGGTATATGCTTGTGTATGTCGATGTACTGCGGATATAAAGCGTTAAGTCTCGGTCCGCTGTCGCTGACAAGCTTGATAGTTTCTTTTTCTGTAATATTTCCGCTAATCTACGGTATTGTATTCTGCAGAGAAAGAATAAACGCGGTTAAGTGTGCGGGATTTGTTTTTCTCGCCTTGGCGATTGTTTCTGTGAACATATCCGGCGGCGTTTCGGATAAGGCGAAAAAAGTAAACAACAGAAAATTAAAGTGGGAAATTTTCGTGTTTGCCACATTTGCGTGCAACGGATTATGCACCGTGCTGCAAAAAATGCATCAAATAAAATATCCGGGTCGGTATTGCGCTGAATTTATGCTGTTCGCAATGCTTGTATGCGGTATTATTTTCTTGGTGGTCGGCTTACAAGCAACGAAGCCTAAAGCATATAAAACAATAAAGGGCAAAAGATACGCGGCTTTATCGGGAATAGCAAACGCTGCGGCGAATTACTCTACAATAGCTCTTGCAGGTTATGAAAACGCATCTGTTATGTATCCGGCAATATCGGCCGGAACAATTTTGGCAACCGTGATTTTCGGAACGGTGATTTTCAAAGAAAGATTGAAATACAATCAGATGCTCGCACTGCTTTGCGGAATTGTATCCGTTATCTGCTTAAAAATATAAAAATATGGCTACAAAAAATACGAGGCGGATATATCAGTAAGCGTCAAATGATATACACATTTACATCGTCGAAACAAAAAAAGGATGCCATTCGGCA
>JAXGBA010000007.1:0-20101 GCA_034186235.1 Clostridia bacterium
ACTTTTTATCGTATTCCGACGGAATCACGGGAGCGTTGTCCTCATATGTAACAGTGATTGCGCCGTTTTCAGAAACACAAGGAATTGTATATACACCCTCCGCTGCCGCAAGAACATCCTCACCGAACTTAACTTCTTTTACGGTCTTTCCGCTCGGTGCGGTAACGGTGAATGTTGCCGGGCGTTTATCTTCAACAGCCAAAGCAACGCCGTTTTTAACCTTTACGCTGTCATTGTCTTTTCCGAAATTAAGGCTTTCACTCGAAAATGTCATCTCGCCTTCGCCGATATTAGCGGTAACAGTGTGATAGGAAACCGTTTCTTCAAACCCAACACCGTGAACATAAATCAATCCTCCGCCGTCTCCCGAATAGCCTCCGCAGCGGGAAGTGTCAACCGTAATCTGGTCAAGCGTTGAGTAAGCGGACTTGTCGGTTATTTCCGCCCCGCCCTCTTGATTAATGGAGCTGACTGCAAACGGCTTAAGCGGAATTTTTGTAACCGCATCCTTATCTATCCCTTTGTTTGTCAGGGTTTCAGACATAATCCGCCATGAGCTTTCGCAATTGTTGACAAATACCTTTTCGCTTCCGCCGTTCAAATATCCGGTATAGATATGGTAGTTGCCCCAAACATTGTTGCCCCATGCTTTATGGGTGTTCATGAAATAAAGCCCGGCTGTATAGTTTCTTCCCGATGCGACATTTACCAGACCGCCGTCAGAAACGCTTCGGTTAATCTCCCATTTTTCTTTCGATATGCCTGCGCAGTCATTTCTTGAAAGCATGTATCCGTACTGCCCCGCAACAGGTGTTGCAACGGGCTGGGTTTTGTCGGTATTTGAATTCCATTTTACAGTAAGTTTATTAACCGAATCGGTTGCGGAAAGCCCGTTTTCAGCCACCGCACCGTTCTCCATGAGATGCTTTATTTCTCTCGTTACTTCCACTGCTTTGCCTTCAAACACCGCTTCGTAGGCGGCTGCGGAAGGTACGGTTGCCTGATTGTCTGTAACAGTAACCGCCGAACCGTCAACTGTGAAGCTTTTGAGTTCATTTGCGGTGCCGGGTGTAAATGCGAAGGTTATGCCTTCCGTTCCCTCATTCACAGAAACGCTGCCGTTTCCGTAAACGGTGCCCGTAATGCTGCCGTCAGCATATGCTGTTGGTAGCAACAGCATACTTACAATTGTAAGTACGGTAAAAATAAGTGATAATTTTTTTAACATTTGTCTGATCCTCCTTAAAAATTATAATTTTTTTATAACAAATCTGAATCTTGTATCATCCGAATACCACATCGGAAAATTCGTGTTCCAGATATTGTTGTAGAGATTAAAATACAAATCCTGCCCGGAAGGCTCAAGGTCATAATCAAGCAGCCTCTTTCCGAAAGGCGCCGCAAGGCAGGCGTCAAGCGACTCTATTTCAAATTCATCATTCCTTACGCCGCGGTCAAACGCCGTTATAAGCGGACTGCCCGTTATATTTTCGGGGTCAATCCACTGCCCCATTTTGTTTATCTGCCACTTTTCGGAAAGCCCCGTAAATTTGAGCCATAACGCATGAGGCAGACGGTTCGCTTTTTTGCCGATCCAATAAACCTCAAGATTTTCGCCCTCACGCTCAACCCACACCTTCGGAAGCCCGAATATTTTTTCCGTATAATCAGGGAACTCCAGAAGATAAATCTTTTTATTCCCCTTTTGCCATGCGGTTGTCGTCCATGTCCGAAGCTCCTCCTTCGGATACTCCGGAAGATTTATCTTTGTAAAGTCCCATTCCTTCCATGAGCACATCGGCGGACGGATATATTTCTCCCTGTACCGCTCATAATCTTTTCTTGTAAAAAGCTCAAATTCCACGAACAGCCCGGGGTCATCGCTGATTTTTTCAAAGCCTTCAAGGTCGGGTTCGCAAACGCTGTAATCGGTTGAAGAAACACCCATAATTTTTTCGGCGCTCACTAAATATTCACGCTGTTCCTCCCACGATTTTTCCATTATTATTCTGTCGGGGTCATCCTCGGTTTTTGAAAAGCTTTTAAGCGTCCAGCAGTCTATGTCCGGATAATATCTCTTAACGCACAGCCCCCATGTGTGCTCCGGCACAAGCAGAAGGCTGCCCGAAATATCGGGATCAGAATTAACGCCGCCTTTTATTTTCCGCATAAGCTCTCGGTATCGCCCGACCTTTTTCGGGTCCGTTCCCGCACCGTGAATCCATGTATCGCCGATTTCCTTATCTACAACGGGCAAATTTTCAGAATTTCTCAGCCTTTTTGCAACATCGTCAAGCGTTGAAGGAATTATCCTTGAACCCGGGTGATTTTCACGAAGCTCCGCATAAATTTTCCTTATAGCGTCGGCAGACTGCGGTCCGCAGTTGTCGCCCGTATGCCCAAAGCAAAGTATAAAATCGTCAAGCTCCGTTTCGGTTCCGTAGCCGCCGTCATACATAACAATTATTTCCGAATTGCCGCACCTCCACTTAAAAAGCGGCGGAACGGGCGGTATAGGCGTAGCGCCGTTCACGCCTATATGCAGAAATTCCACACCGTTTTTTTGAAGAATCGGCACCATTCCTATCGTGTGCCCCGGCACATCGGTCATTTTGGCGGCAACGGTTGTTTTTGAAAACCGCCTGTCAAGCTCTTTTGAAATCGAAAGCCCGTACGAAAACAGTTTTTCGTTCATAAGCTCGGTATGGGTTGTGAACGGGAGCGCATGCCATGCAATCACGCCGTCACGGATTGCTTTTTCAAGTGTGCCGTCGTCGGATTTAAGCGCCTCCCATATCAGCCACGAGCCGACCGTCCACACAAACGGAGTATCGCTGTCTTTCAGCTCATACCCGAGTTTTATTGCCCCGGGAATAAACTCGTTTATATATCTTTCTACCACATTTTTTGAAAAATCGGTGTAACCTATATCAAGATGTGTTTTGAATATCAGTAAAATGTCTTTTTGCATCTTTAATCCCCATTATTTGTTAAAATGATTTTGAAATTTGTATTGACAAAAGAATTTATGTGTGCTATATTTAATTCAACCGTATTATTATCATAACTTATTTTTCAATGCCGTGCAACTTGTATATTGATATATAAATTCAGTATATTGATATTGTTGTAAAAGAGGTACAATTATGAAAAACTGCAAACTGCTTAAAAGCGAATATCATCTTGACTGGCCGGAGGGCTTCCGCTGCCGTTTTATAACAAGCGACACGGAAAAAGAGGTGCTTCACACGCACGAGTATTATGAAATTTTTCTTACCCTGACCGACCGGACAAAGCATTCCGTCAACGGTTCGGTAGAATTTTTAAGGCGCGGTACTCTCGTTTTCATTCGCCCGTCTGATGTACATTCCTACAGTCATGAGCAGTCGTCTTACAGCTTTATAAACCTTTCGTTTTCAAGCGAAATAGCCGACAGCCTTTTTCTGTACTTGGGCAAGGAGTTTCCGTCACGGAGCATACTCTCCGCCGATCAGCCGCCGAAAGCGTTTCTTTCGGAGAGCGACTGCCAGAGAGTGCAAAAGCTTATGCGGAAAATCAACTCTCTTCCATATAACAACAGCCGAAAGAAAAATTTGTACTGCAAATCGCTCATCGCTACGCTCTGCACCGACTACTTTGCACGCCGCACCAAAGAATCGGCAGAAATTCCGAAATGGCTTTCCGACCTCATGAAAAGAATGCAGGAATACAAGTATTTTTCGGAAGGGCTCGACGCAATGGTGCGCCTCAGCGGCAAAACCCAGGAGCACCTTTCAAGAAGCATGAAAAAATACTGCGGTCAGACAACCACGGAATTTATAAACAACCTGCGCCTTAACCATGCGGCAAACCTGATAATGAACTCAAATCTGTCCGTAACCGACATCTGCTTTGAGTCCGGCTTTAACAACACCGGCTGGTTTTTTACATGTTTCAAAAAGCAGTTCGGTGTTTCCCCCACAAAATTTAAAAAAATGCAAGTTCACGGATAAAAAATTGCAAAAAAATATTGAAATCGGATTTTAATTGTGATATAATGATATCAGATTTTCTATATTGGAGGTTTTACTTATGTCATATGTTCAAAGAGTTTTGGACGAGCTCAAAGCCAAGAACCCCGCTCAGCCCGAATTTATACAGGCTGCAACAGAGGTTCTCACAACACTTGAACCGGTTATCGAAAAGCATCCGGAATTTGAAAAGGCTGCGCTTTTGGAAAGAATTGTCGAGCCGGAAAGACAGATTATGTTCAGAGTGCCGTGGGTTGACGACAACGGAAACGTTCATGTAAACCGCGGCTTCAGAATTCAGTTTAACAGCGCTATCGGGCCCTATAAGGGCGGTATCAGGCTTCATCCTTCGGTAAACCTCGGAATTATCAAGTTCCTCGGTTTCGAACAGGTATTTAAAAACTCGCTCACAACGCTTCCTATCGGCGGCGGAAAAGGCGGCAGCGATTTTGACCCCAAGGGCAAATCGGATAATGAGGTTATGGCTTTCTGCCAGAGCTTTATGACAGAGCTTTACAGACACATCGGCGCCGATACCGATGTTCCCGCAGGCGACATCGGCACGGGCGCAAGAGAAATCGGATATATGTTCGGTCAGTACAAGAGAATAAGAGACTGCTACGAGGGCGTTCTCACCGGAAAAGGTCTCACATGGGGCGGCTCACTGGCAAGAACAGAGGCTACAGGCTATGGTCTTGTATACTTCGCAAACGAGATGCTCAAAGACCTTAACACGTCGTTTGAAGGCAAAACCGTTGTTGTTTCGGGCTCGGGCAATGTTGCAATCTATGCAACCGAAAAGGCTCAGTCGCTCGGCGCAAAGGTCGTTGCTCTTTCCGACTCCAACGGCTACATATATGACGAAAACGGCATAGATCTCAAAGCCGTTAAGGAAATCAAAGAGGTTAAGAGAGGCAGAATTAAGGAATATCTCGAATATCATCCCGAGGCTAAATACACCGAAGGCAAGGGTATCTGGACAATAAAATGCGACATTGCTCTCCCTTGCGCAACCCAGAACGAGCTTCTCATCGATGACGCAAAAGCACTCGTTGCAAACGGATGCTTCCTTGTTGCGGAAGGCGCAAATATGCCTACAACCCTCGACGCTACAGAATATCTCCAGAACAACGGAGTTTACTTCGCTCCCGGCAAAGCTGCAAACGCAGGCGGCGTGGCAACATCGGCTCTTGAAATGAGCCAGAACTCTCAAAGACTTTCGTGGTCGTTTGAAGAGGTTGACGAAAAACTTCACAACATCATGATTACAATTTACAAAAACGCACGCACCGCTGCAAACGAATATGGCAAGGAATTCGGCGGAAAAGCCGACTTAGTATCCGGTGCAAACATCGCAGGCTTCCTGAAGGTAGCCAATGCAATGATGGCACAGGGCGTTTGCTAAATAAAATTATAAATACCGAAAAGTCCCTGCTTTGTCTGATACAAAGCAGGGTTTTTTCTGGTTTCCAGAAAACTTCCCTCTATTATTTAACAGCAATCCATATTTCGCAGGTATGGTCTGGGTTCTCTATATCGGGCGATGGATAGACCTCAAGTTCCGCTCCGCCTGCATATTCATAATCGCTCTGCGGAAAGAATCTTCATTTTACCGCACTTTTCAATTCTGTAATCCATAGTATTTCCTCCGTTTCCGAAATCAATTATAGCAGAAAAATCTATGAAAATCCTGACATTCTGTGCTTTCTTATGTCAATTTTTCAATTACAACATACTGCGAATACATTTGCTGCATTCGTTTTTCAAACAATTCCTTAGGATAAGTGCATACGCCTGAATATGGGTCGGACAAACTGACTGTTCCTGCCGCATTATCAAAACCGGTAAGCACCGTACAATGCTCCTGAGCATACCAGTTCTGCGTTTCACTGCTGCCCTTTACCTTCCACGATTCAAGAAAATAAGGCTCCTCCATGCAGATTGTCGCCCACACTATCACGGGGTTTCCCCTCATAAGTTCATCGTAAACCTCTGCCGTATCAGCGGAAACAAAGCTGTACACTCTGAACTCCTCCGAAACTCCCCTCGCCTGCAAAAACCTGTTAATCATTTTGTGTATAACGGGAGCTGTGCAGCCGTAACAATCGCTCCTCGGGTCACCGACGAACTTCTTCCAATACGAAGCACGGTATATTTCGCCGTTTTCAACTTCGTATTCGCTGTCCATATCAAGATAATCTATAAGTTCTGTTTTTTCGGTCGGTATTCCCAAATAATTAAGCACCATTGCAGCGGAGGTTATCTCGCAGCCGCTCGGAAGCTCCGGAAACTGCAGTATATTAGGAACATCCAAAGATACACTGTCCGATACGGTTATCTTGCGTCTCGGCAGAATTATATCCGATTCTTTCTCCGCCGCGACTTCAGCGGCTTCCGGCGCAGTGCTCTCCGGTTCATTCCCGACAGAAAAACCGGCGGCAAATATACACGCCACAGCAAGCAGAACCAAAAGGTATATTCTTTTGTTTAACATATTATCACCTGTAAAAATAAAATGCAGAACCATACATTCTGCATTTTATTATACTAAATTATTAAGTTTTTGTCAACGTTGCGCACGACTATTTACCGAACGAGAAAAATCCTTTTTTTACATACGGTTCTTCTTCGATACCCGTAAGCTTGTAGCCTGTCGTAGCAAGCGTCTGCTCAATCCGGTCATGAGAAAGCGGCTGTTCGCTGATAATCACCGTTTCGCCCTTTGAGTGCGATGACGAAACTTTTTTGACATCGAAAGCCTTTCTGATTGCGTCATTGACATGCGCTTCGCACATTCCGCAAGCCATACCGTCGATTTTAAGTGTCGTTTTGGTCATATTTTTGCATCTCCTTTAAATAAATTAAGCCGCAGCGCATTTGAAACTACGCAGAAGCTAGATAAACTCATTGCCGCCGCACCGAACATCGGATTGAGCGTAATCCCAAGCTTTACAAAACACCCTGCCGCAAGGGGTATTCCTATAACATTGTATATAAATGCCCAGAACAGGTTTTCGTAAATATTGCGAAGCACCTTGCGGCTGAGCGATATCGCCGCCGGAACATCCGTAAGGCGGCTTTTCATTATAACAACATCTGCTGCGTCGATTGCAACATCTGTTCCGTTTCCTATGGCAATGCCCGTGTCGGCGGCAGTCAGGGCAGGTGCGTCGTTTATTCCGTCACCTACCATTGCGGTCTTTGATGATTTTGAAAGTTCCCTTACCACCGCTTCCTTTCCGCTTGGCAGAACCCCCGCAATTACCTTTTCAATACCGGTGCGCCTTGCAATTGCATTGGCGGTTTTTTCATTGTCGCCCGTCAGCATAACAACACTTATTCCCATATCTTTGAGCCGCTTTATCGCCTCGGGCGCCTCAGGTTTTATCGTGTCAGCAACCGCAATCAATCCTAACGGCTTTCCGTTTTCCGCAAACACAATCGGTGTTTTACCGTCATCAGAAAGCTCTGATGCTTTCTCTTTAATTTCTCCCAAATCCGCAGATTTTTCAATAAAAGAAACGCTTCCGCCCAAAATACGGCTTTCTCCCGTTTTTGCCGCAAGACCGTTCCCGGGGAGAGTCTCAAAATCAGTTACTTCAATAGGCCTGATTTCAAGTTCATCCGCCTTTTTCATAATCGCCTTTGCAAGCGGATGCTCGCTTTTCGATTCCAAAGATGCAGCAAATGTCATAAGTTCTGCCGCAGACACTCTGCCTGTCGGAAAGATGTCCGTAACCGAAGGGTTTCCGCTTGTTATCGTACCGGTTTTATCAAGAATTACCGTTTTGACCCTTCCGGTCTGCTCAAGTGAAACGGCAGTTTTGAAAAGAATACCGTGCCTTGCTCCGACGCCGCTTCCGAGCATTATTGCCACCGGCGTTGCAAGCCCCAAAGCGCACGGGCAGCTTATAACCAGAACAGAAATTCCCCTTGCAAGAGCGTAACCGAAATTTCTGCCAAGCAAAAGCCATACAGCAATCGTTAAAACCGCAATCGTGATAACTGCCGGCACAAATATTCCGGAAACCTTATCCGCAATCTTCGCAATCGGCGCTTTTTCGGCAGCCGCATCGCTCACCGTCTTTATAATTTTCGCAAGCACAGTATCTTCTCCTACGCGCACCGCACGGCACTTTACAAAGCCCGACTGATTTATCGTTGCCGCCGAAACCTCATCGCCGGGCTCTTTGTCAACCGGAATACTTTCACCCGTCAGAGCAGCCTCATTCACGGCTGTTGCCCCATCAGTAATTTCCCCGTCAACCGGAATACTTTCACCCGGACGGACAACAAATATATCGCCGACCTTCACCTCTTTTGCCGGAATTTTAACCTCGTTTCCGTCCCTTATAACCGATGCAGTATCCGGTGCAAGCTTCATCAGTGCTTTGAGTGCGTCCGTCGTTTTGCCCTTTGAGTGCGCTTCAAGCAATTTCCCGAGTGTAATCAGCGTTAAAATCATGCCGGCAGACTCAAAATAAAACTCGTCCATATACCGCATAACATCAGCGTTATTTCCGACCGCCTGCGCTTTTGTCATCAGAAAAAGCACAAATACGCTCCAGATAAACGACGCCGCCGAACCGAGCGCAACAAGCGTGTCCATGTTTGGCGCACGGTGAATCAGCCCTTTGAAACCGCTGACGAAAAATTTTTGATTTATTACCATAATCATTCCCGAAAGCAGCAGCTGGACAAGCCCCATCGCAACATGGTTCCCGTCAAACCATTTCGGCAGCGGAAATCCCCACATCATATGCCCCATCGAAAAATACATTAATATAACAAGCAAAATTACGGATGATATGAGCCTTGCCTTAATCGGATTCTCATTCCCGTCATCGCCGCCCTCGGCTTTTCCGCCCTTAAGCTTTGCCTTGTAACCGGCTTTTTTCACGGCGGCAACTATGCTTTCCGGGGTTGCCGTGCCGTCAACCGTCATCGAATTTGTAAGCAGACTGACCGTGCATGAACTTACGCCTTCGACCGCCGAAACCGCCTTTTCAACCCTTGCAGAGCACGCCGCACAGCTCATACCCTTAACCGAATACTGTTCCAAAAAATCAGCCCTTTCTACTTCATAAGCTTCTGAACCGTCGCCGTAAGCTCATCAACAACATCAAGCTTTCCGTCTTTTATATCCCTCACAACGCATGTGTGAATATGCCTTGACAAAATTTCTTTGTTAAACGCATTAATTGCCGCATTCACCGCCGCTGACTGAATAAGAATATCATTGCAGTAAGCGTCATTTTCAAGCATAGACTGTATGCCCCTTATCTGCCCTTCAATTCTTTTCAGACGGTTCATAAGCTTCTTTTTATCCTCCTCCGTGCGAAAAGTTGACTTTTCGCAGCAGCATTTATTATGTCCCATACAAAACCTCCTTATACCTATATGGGGTATTTTTATTATATACCCTGATGGGGTATTTGTCAATAGTATTTCAAAAATTTTTAAAATTAATTCATAAAATAACAAAAAAAGCTTGACAAAACCTGCATATTGTGGTATAATCAATTCTGTTGCACGCAGGAGTGGTGGAATTGGCAGACACGCTATCTTGAGGGGGTAGTGGCCCACGGTCGTGCGGGTTCAAGTCCCGCCTTCTGCATAAAAACCACACAGAGTTTTAACTCTGTGTGGTTTTTTTATTAATAAAAAGGACTTGAACCCTAAGAGGGCAGAAGCCGTTTAGAAAATCTGCCTGTGACAGGTTTTTAGGTTTTTGCATATAAAAAGGATACAGAGTTTTTTCTCTGCATCCTTTTTTGATTTTAAATATTATCCGAAATCAGTCAGGCATTACAAGTGCAAAAAGGAAATATGCAAGTATACCCGTGCCGAAGCAGAGTATAAACAACACCCATATAAGCCTTACTATTGTGGAATCGATGCCGAAATATTCAGCTATTCCGCCGCATACTCCGCATATTTTTCTGTCGGTCTGTGATTTATATAATTTTTTCATACTGTACCTCCGATTAGGCAAGCGATAGCTGAACCCTTAATACATTATTTCAAAAATCTATTCCTCTGTTTTCTCCTGCCCGTCATTTTCGGTTTCGGGTTTTGCTTCCATAATTTCAGCAAACTCCTCACCGGTAAGCGCTTCTTTTTCCATAAGCGCATTTGTAACCTCATGAAGCTTATCGATATGCGACTTCAGAATTTCGGTACATCTCTCGTGGCACTCATCGATAATGCTTCTGACTTCCTTATCAATTTCAGCCGCAAACTCCTCACTGTAAGGCTTTGTGCTGCCGAAATCCCTGCCCATAAACACTTCTTCGTGCGTTACGTATGCGACCGTTCCGAGTTTTTTGCTCATACCGTACTTTGTAACCATATCCCGCGCAAGCTTGGTTGCCTGCTGAATATCGCCCGACGCACCGGTTGAATAATCGCCGAAAATAATTTCCTCTGCGGCTCTTCCGCCCATGGTCATAACGATATTTTCAATAAGTTCCTCACGGGTCTTATAAAGCTGATCATCCTTCGGAAGGGTCATAGTATAACCTCCCGCCCTGCCCCTGGGGATAATCGAAATCTGATGCACATTATCAACCTTAGGGAGGAAATATGCCGCAAGAGCGTGCCCGGCTTCGTGATAAGCCGTGTTTTTGCGGTCAGCCTCGGAAACGACTCTCGACTTCTTCTCCGGTCCCATAGTAACCTTAAGCATAGCCTCTTTAAGCTCGGACATATTAATAACCTTTTTATTCTCGCGTGCAGAAAGCAGCGCCGCTTCGTTAAGAAGATTTTCAAGGTCTGCCCCGGTGAAGCCTATCGTTGTTTTTGCAACAACGGAAAGGTCAACATCATCGCCGAGGAATTTACCCTTTGAATGAACCTTAAGTATTTCTTCTCTGCCCTTGACATCCGGTGCGCCGACAACTACCTGGCGGTCAAAACGCCCGGGGCGGAGAAGCGCCGGGTCGAGAATATCGGGGCGGTTTGTTGCGGCGATAATGATAACGCCTTCGTTGATTTCAAAACCGTCCATTTCGACAAGCAGCTGATTTAAGGTCTGTTCTCTTTCATCGTGACCGCCGCCGAGGCCTGCGCCTCTCTGTCTGCCGACGGCATCGATTTCGTCTATAAACACAATTGCCGGAAGGTTCTTTTTTGCCTGGTCGAAAAGATCCCTCACACGGGAAGCACCCACGCCGACAAACATTTCAACAAAATCGGAACCCGATATCGAGAAAAACGGAACTCCCGCCTCACCGGCTACAGCCTTTGCGAGAAGGGTTTTACCTGTTCCCGGAGGGCCGACAAGAAGAATACCTTTTGGGATTCTTGCGCCGAGTTCGGTGAACTTCTGCGGATTTTTAAGAAAATCAACCACTTCTGCAAGTTCTTCTTTTTCCTCATCGGCGCCGGCAACATCTTTAAATGTAACCTTGTGGCGGATATTCGCCGCCCTGGTTTTAGCCTTGCCGAAAGACATCATTTTTCCGCCTCCGCCCTGCGTCTGGCGGAACATAAAGAACATAAGCGACACAAACAA
Source organism: Clostridia bacterium (assembly GCA_034186235.1). Taxonomy (GTDB): domain Bacteria; phylum Bacillota; class Clostridia; order HGM11514; family HGM11514; genus CAKSKB01. The sequence goes on from JAXGBA010000007.1 coordinate 11,527, forward strand.
AATCACCATAACAAGTGAAGGAATTATCGAAATAAACCAACTGTCGCTGTCATGCTTGACATTAACCGCAAGCCCGTTTTCGATAAGCTTGTTCATACCGTCATTTCCGACAGCTGCCGTGAGCCTGTCGATACTCCCCGGAACATCCACCGAATGAAGCTTTACGGAATTGCCGTCCTTAATTTTAATTTCCGCAGTGTAATCGTCAAAAAAAGTCATGCTTTGGATTTTCGCCTTACCGCCGTTTTCAACCGTCTGAATATCCGAATTGATATCCTTCACGAGGTCTGAATAGCCGTAAGTATCAACCTCCGCCGTCATGTTCATGACCGACCACATCGCACCGACAAACACAAACAGCAAAATGAGGAAGAGTACATTTTTGAATTTAGACATACAAACATACCTTTCTGCCCGCCAAAGTTACCCCCTGCGCTTCAATGCGGGCATTAGAAACGCAGCCCCAAAATAAGTTTAATTTTCGTAAACCTCTTTTTTGAGAACACCGAGATACGGGAGGTTTCTGTAATAGCCGGCATAGTCAAGACCATAGCCGACAACAAATTCATCAGGAAGCAGAAAGCCCCTGTATTTAGCTTCAACATTAATAACCCTTCTGTCGGGCTTATCGAAAAGTGCGCAGACCTCAACCGACGCCGCACCCTTGCTTTCGAGATAATCCATAACATACCGGAGGGTTCTGCCGGTATCGATAATATCCTCGGCGATTATGATATGCTTACCTTTGACCGGTTCTTCAATATCCTGTTTTATAATAACATGCCCCGACGATTCGGTTTTGTCGCCATAGCTTGACGCAACCATGAAGTGCATTGAAACCGTATCCAAATCGATTGAACGCAGAAGGTCCGAAGCGAACACGAATGCACCCTTTAATATACAAAGAAGCATTACATCCTTGCCCTTATAATCCCAGGAAATTTTTGCCCCGAGTTCACGCACCTTCTGTTTGATTTCGTCCTCACTGAAAAGGATTTTATCGATTTTGTTATTCATTATATTTTCTCCAATCAATAGTAATAAAATTTACTGTATTTTCATCAGGTAAAAATTCCTTGTTTATTCCTATCCCCAGCACGCCAGCGCACTTGCCGCACGATTCCAGAACCGCAAGCGAAGCCCTCTCGTATTTTGGAATTTTAAGGTCAATCAGAATATCTTTCAGTTTTTTTGTATGCCCGTGATATTCGCACCTGTCGCCGTTTTTGCGGCATCTGACGGCTAAATCCCAAACCTTGTCCGCATCCAGCACATACCCTTTATGCACGCCCTTTATAAGGCTGATTTCAATGCCGATTTCGGGAACAAGCGTTTTTTCCGAAAGCCTGACATTAAATTCCGGCTTTTGGAATTCCCTTCCGACACTGAAAAAATCATACTCGGTTTCAAGGAATATTCCGCCAAAAAGGTCTGCACGCCTGCCAGTTTTTCCGGCAACTACAATGTCTGCCGCAGCGGAAACCGCAGAAAATCCGAGATTTTTATCGCTGCCGTAAGACCTTTCATACATACGCCTTATAAGCTGCAAAAGCACGGGCCTTTCATAGTTTTTAAGCTTTGCATAGTATCTGCCGAATCTTTTTTCAAGCGGAATTTTATCCGCTTCCGACTTAACATACTCATGCTCGGCAGCAGAAATCTCAGCAGCACGCAGGATTGCGTCGCAAAAACTTGGGTTAATTTTCTCAAGCTGCGGCATAACCGAAAGCCTGAGTTTGTTTCTGGTATAATCCTCTTTGAGGTTTGTGCTGTCTGTTCTGAAAGAAAGGCCGTTTTCTGCGCAGTAGCGTTCGATTTCTCTTCTCGGAATACCGATGAGCGGTCTTAAAATGCCTTCTCTTTCCGGTATACCTTTGAGTCCTCCGCTGCCTCTTAAAAGATGCAGAAGCACGGTTTCGGCAGCGTCATTTTTATTATGAGCCGTTACGATAATTTTATTATCCTCGGGAATACTTTCAAAAAACTCATATCTTGTGCGCCTTCCCTCGTCCTCGCAGCTTGTACCGTGCTGTACGGACAACGCAGCCACATCACGGCGAACCGTATAAAGCTTAATACCGAGGGATTTGCAAAAATCCTTAACAAATTCCTCGTCTGCGTCAGCCTCGGTGCCGCGAAGGCAGTGGTTAACATGAGCGCAGACAACGGAAAAACCGGCGTTTTTCAGAATATGTGTAAGACAGACTGAATCCGCCCCGCCGGAAAGACCGACAACCGCCGTATGCCCCAAAAGCGGCGCCGCAGCCTTTATAACCGATTTTACTGTTTTATCAGAAACCGTCATTTTGCTGTTTCTCCAAATTACAGAATCTTGTATACTGCCCAAGCCAGCACACATTTACCGTGCCGGTAGAGCCGTTTCTGTGCTTTCTTATAAGAATTTCCGCCTGATTTTGTTTTTCTTCATCATCGGTTTCACGGTGAATGAACATAACAATGTCGGCGTCCTGCTCGATTGCGCCTGATTCACGAAGGTCGGAAAGATTAGGGCGCTTATCGGTACGGCTCTCAACGCCTCTCGAAAGCTGCGAAAGCGCAATTATCGGAACATCAAGCTCTTTAGCCAATATTTTAAGCCCTCTTGAAATCGCGCTGACCTCTTCCTGACGACTGTTTTTCTTTCCGTCGCCCTCCATCAACTGAAGATAATCTATAATCACAAGCCCGAGGTTTTCTTTAAGCTTGAGCCTTTTGCATTTTGAGCGGATTTCATTAATTGTAGCATTTGCCTTATCATCGATAAAGAACGGAGCATCCATCATCTCTTTTGTGGCATTGAACAGTTTTTCCCAGTCATAGCGGTCAAGATTGCCCGTTTTGACTCGATTTGAATCCACAAGAGCTTCGGAACAGAGCATTCTTGTTACAACTTGCTCGCCGGACATTTCAAGCGTGAAATATGCGGTAGGAATATGCTCATGCACCGCAGCATACTGCCCGATATTGAGCGCAAGGCTCGATTTGCCCATAGCCGGTCTTGCAGCAATCAGCACAAGGTCGGAATCGTGAAGCCCGGAAAGGATTATATCCAAATCCTTAAGACCGGTCGAAATGCCCGTTACCGCCTCGTTTTTCTGAGAAAGTAGCTGAATGTGATTCATCGCTTCGGGAATAAGTGCTCCGACTTTGGTAAGTCCCTTTTCGCTTCTGTGCTGCATTATATCGAAAATTTCCTGCTCGGCGCTGTCCATAATTTTCTCGGCGTCATCGGCTTCATCAACGCAGTTTTTGGTGATTTTGCCGCACGCCGCAATGAGCCTTCTGAGGTACGATTTATCCTGAACAATTTTTATGTAATACTCAAGGTTCGCAGTTGTCGGAACAATCTCAGCAAGCTCAATGATATAGTTCATTCCGCCGATTGTTTCAAAGCTGCCGTCCTGCACAAGCTGCTGCTTTAAGGTTACGGCATCAATGGGTTTACCCTGCGAAAAAAGTTTAAGCATTGCGGAATAAACAGCCTTGTTTGCCCCGATATAAAAGAAATCGGGATTTATAAGATTTTCCGCAACGATTGTAATCTGCTGCGGGTCAAAAAGAACCGAACCGAGAACCGAAGCCTCCGCCTCGGCGGAATAAGGCACCGTTACACCTTCCATATCAGCCGCCCTCCTTTCGTTAAACCATAGAATTATTCAGCGGAAATATCAACCTTAAGTTCCGCTTTAACCTTCGGATGAAGCTTTATTTCAACCGTATGCATACCGGTACTCTTTATACCGTCCGGCAGAACCATTTTCTTTTTATCTATAACAATATGATGCTGATATTTAAGCTTTTCGGCGATTTCCTTAGAGGTAATCGAGCCGAACAGTTTACCGTTTTCGCCGGCTTTTGCGGAAAGCTCCACCGTTATCGCTTTAAGCTTTTCAGCTGTAGCTTCTGCGGATTCAAAATCCTGCTGGCGGCGGTAGTCCTCCGCTTCCTTTTTACCTTTAAGGTCGTTAAGATTAGCTGCAGTCGCCTCTACGGCAAGACCTTTCGGCAAAAGAAAATTCCTTGCGTATCCGTCATTCACATTGACGAAATCGCCCTTTTTGCCCTTTCCCTTAACATCGGCATTTAGAATAACCTTCATATTATATCATTCCTTTCAAACAGTATTTTATGAAATGCAGTTTGCAAAATAAGCATCGATTGCGTCAAGAAGCATCTTCTTTGCTTCCTCCATGGAAACGCCCTTAAGCTGCGCTCCGGCAACAACCATATGACCGCCTCCTCCCAAGGACTCGGCAATCAGCTGAACATTTATATCCCCCGTCGAGCGTGCGGAAATGTGAATATAATCATCGGTTTCGCAAAGCACGAATGACGCTTTTATTCCGCTTATATCCAGAAGTTCGTCCGACGCTGCTGCGGCGGTCTGGATATCTGATTTTCCGGACGCTATAACCGTGATGGTTCTGTAAACCTCTGCGGAACCGATAATTTTCAGGCGCTCTTTATACTCGCCGAAACCGACCTTGAAAATATCACGCACCTCCGTTGTGTCAACTCCTCTTTTCCTGAGGAATGCCGCCGCATCGAAGGTCCTAACGCCGGTTTTTACGGTGAAGTTTTTGCTGTCAAGCATAATGCCTGCGTAAAGTGCCTCCGCCTCGAACTTCCTGATTTTATCGCCATTTTCGGTATATTGCAGAATTTCCGCAACCATCTCGCAGGTTGATGAAGCGTAAGGCTCATGATATGTGAGAATAGTATTTTTAATGTAATCTTTATTTTTGCGGTGATGGTCAATAACCACAATCCTCGATGTAAACCGGAGGATTTCGGGGCACTGCGCCCTGTCCGCCATGTGAGTGTCAAGCAGAACGACAACCGTTTTGTCATTCATTATATTAAACGCCTGGTCATTTGAAATAAACGCAAATTCGTACTCCTTGTACTCCGAAAATTTTGCGATTTCGTTTTTGATAACCCTGTCGTTTTCATCCACGATAATTCTCGCACGAATGCCCATTGCATGAGCAATAGTAAATACGCCCACGGCAGCACCGAAAGAGTCTGCGTCCATGCCCTTATGCCCCATTATTATGAGCTGATAGGCGTTCTGAACAATTTCGGTGAGGGCCTGAGCCATAACCCTTGCCCTAACCTTGGTTTTTCTTTCGGTTTCTCTTGAGCCGCTGCCGAAAAAGCGGTAATCGTCGCCGATTTTAACAACTGCCTGGTCGCCGCCGCGCCCCAGGGCAAGCTCGGTTGCAGAGCGTGCATATGATGCGCTTTTGGCAACAGATTCGTCCGCACAGCCGACGCCTATGCTTATTGTAACCGGGATTTCGTTTGACCCTTTAATTTTTTTTATATCATTCAGTATTGCAAATTTATCCGCCATAAGTATTGACAGATGCTCCATATCCAGAACCAGAAAATACCTGTCGCGTTCAAGCCGCTGAATTGAACCGTCACAGCGGTCGGCAAGCCCGGAAAGTTTTGATTCTATTTCTATCGCAAGCTTACCAGTTTCGTTTGATGAAATGCCGCTCATAACCTCCTGAAAATTATCAACCGTTATAAAGCAGGCAACGGTTTTGATTGCGGAACACCTTGCCGATACGGTCTTAAAATCCGTTATGTCACGGAGGGATATGAAATACAGTTTTTTTCCGCCCTGAACGCATCCGATAAAGCTGTATTCAAAATTTCTCAGATTAATTGCGGTTTCGCCCTCGCCGCTTTTTCCCTTAATATTTTCAGCACCGCCGAAAAGAGTTGTTATTTTAACGCCGCAAAGCGAATCGCTTTCAAAGATATCGGCGGCAGCGGCGTTGAACCACAGCACCGTGCCGTCGGAATCCGCAATAATACACGGAACCGAAAATTCAAGCATCATCTGCCTCGTGGAACTTTCAACCGCAAAATCGTCAACAGAAGTTTCAAAGCGGCCGTTTTGGGCGTTTTTATCCATAATCAGAAGAATCGCCGCAAACACCAGCAACGAAAGCGATGTCGAAAGCAGACCGAAAACAAAATTAACTTTCAGCCAGATGATAATATTTAGAAAAACAAGAATAAACAAAGCAAGAAAAACAAGCAAACCCGAATTATTCTTTTTCATTATCAAGACTCCTGAATTTAAAAATACCGTCAGCCATTCCGACAAATGCAAGTATTGTGCTCATGGCGAAGCAAACCGGAATAAATATTATAAACACCGCAACCGATACCGGCTTAGGCTTAATCTTATCGGTCAGATACTTTACAACCGAAAAGCCGCACAGCATCATGAGGCACGAGAGAACCAGAACCGCATTTGCAACTATGAAAGAAGCCGTACCGCTGCCCGAGATAAAGCCGGAGGCAATATACAGAAGGCAGAACGCATAAACAATCACTTTAGGAGCACGGATGCCCGAAATCGGAGGAACCGGCATACCTTTTATGCAAATCCTGGAAGCAATCAGCACAATTATGCAAACCGCACCGCCGGCGGTGATTATAATACCCGGCAGCATAAGTTTGACCGCATCCGCCATAGCAGATATGTACTGCCGCATAAAATCAATACTTTCCGCCGTGTAGCCGGAAACATCAGTCAGAGAATTTATGTTTTTGAGAACAACCGCAAAAATCGAATCAACCGTGCTCCCGAACATCTTAAAAAGACCGCCGCTTGGGTCCGACATTTTCGAAAGCATATCGATAATCATAAAGCATACCGAAAAATCGGCAATACCGGCAGCAAAAGTATAACCGAAATCCGCCGTAACCTTTATAACACATGCCATAACAACCGCAAGCGAAACCGCAAGCAAAGCCAAAAGAAAGACATAAGACGCACCGCCGAAAAGCGCAGCCGTGCACAAAAACAGCACATTCATGCCGATTGCCGCAAACCTGTCGCCCGCCATATCGATAATAAAAAGAGCAAACACGGCGGCGATATAGCATATTACGGTAAAATTCGATGTGCAGACCCCAACAGCAGCCAAAACGGCAACCGCCGCAAAGGGTATTAATCTAAAGAATATTTTATCCATAATTATCTCCAAATAACAGTATTAGAATATTATATCATAGTTTTTTAAAAAGTACAATACATTTTTAAAACTTTTTGCGGTAATCAAGCCAAAAAGCGTTAAGAGCATTACCGAAAAGCATCGAAAAGCTCAGAAGATACAGCCACAGCATAAGTGCAATGAAGCTTCCGAGGGTTCCGTAGAGGAAGCTGAAACGCGAAGATTTATCGAGATATATACTGAATGCAACGGTTGCGAAAATCCAGATTATACCCGTCGAAAGCGCACCCGGAATAACGCTTTTATATGTAAGCTTCCTGTCGGGCACAATCTTGAAAAACACCGCCATAAGCGCAACAAGCGCCGCATAAAGGGCAACCGAACGGAGTTTTTCGACATAGTAAATCTGAATATCGGAAAGCCCGATAATGGATATAATCTGATTGCTGAAAATAAAGAGCACTGCCGAAACCACCACAAGCGCAATTATCGAAAGCGTAAGTGCGGGCGCAATGATAATCCGTTTGTAAGGCGCCCGGCGGTTTTCGGAACGGTAGCTTTTGTTAATCGCACGGATAAGCGCCTTTGAACCCTTGCTCGACGCCCAAATCATTGAAACAAAGCCGACCGACAGAATACTCACACGCCCGTTTGCCAAAATCTGAGAGTTTTCACGGATAATCCCGAAGATATTCTCCGGAACATAGGTTCTTATAATGTCGAGAATTTCCTGCATATCAAAAGGCAGGAAGGCAACAAGCGAAACAAGCACGATTACAAACGGAAAAAACGACAGCATAAGGTAATACGCCAAAGCGGCGGAGCTGCTCCAGATATCGTCCTCCGAAAGCTTTTTGTATAAAAAATATGCTTTTGAAATCAAGCCGCGAAACCCCTTTCAATTAAAAATTAAATCAATTTTCAAAAATGGTATTTACATTTCATTCAAAATAGGTTATTATAATATTATCACGATAACAGAAGGTACATAGCTTATGAAAAACAATAATCACAGCATGACCGAGGGTTCAATCCTGAAGCCTCTTATAATGTTTGCATTTCCGGTGCTGCTTACGGCACTGTTTCAGAATTTATACAATGCGTTCGACTCAATAATGGTCGGCAGATTTGCTTCCGACGGTGAGTATGCCCTCGGTGCGGTAGGCTCAATGGGTTCAATGATTGACCTATTCACCGGTTTTTTCATCGGAATGTCCGCCGGAGCGTGCGTTATAATTGCGCAAAGCTACGGCGCCGGGGACAAAAGAGGGCTTTCAGATGCAGTGCATAACTCCGTTGCGCTTAGCGTCATTATAGGTGCTGTTGTCTCGGTTTTGGGGATAATTCTTACCCCGTACGCCGTAAAGCTTACAAATTCACCGCCGGAGGTAGCTCCGCTTGCAACCGAGTATCTCCGCATTATATTTATAGGTATGATTCCGTCAACCGTGTACAATTTCGGCGCCGGAATCTTAAGAGCTGTGGGCGACTCAAAACGGCCGCTTATATATCTTGTAATATCAAGTATATTTAACAATGTATTTAACTATATATTAGTTGTGATTTTCGGCATGAGCGCAAGAGGCGTTGCATGG
>JAXGBA010000008.1:0-16297 GCA_034186235.1 Clostridia bacterium
GAAGCAGATTGTCAAAAATGCCTCCGTTTTGGCGGACGCTCTCCTCGGAAAAGGCTTCGACCTTGTGTCCGGCGGAACCGACAACCACCTCATGCTCGTTGACCTCCGCCCCAAGGGCGTTACCGGCAAGGCAGCCGAGCATATGCTTGATGAAATCGGCATAACCGTCAACAAAAACGCAATCCCGAACGACCCCGAAAAGCCGTTCGTTACAAGCGGTATAAGAATCGGTACGCCCGCTGTTACGACCCGCGGATTCAAAGAGGCGGATATGCTTGAAATCGCAGAAATTATCGATATGACAATTTCCGATTTTGAAAAGAATAAGGAAGAAGCCGCTAAGAGGGTTCTTGCGCTTACGGCTAAGTACAAGCTTTATGAATGAGGGTGATTTGATGGAAAATCTGCGCAGCAAAAAGGGCTTTATATGCGATATGGACGGCGTTATCTATCACGGCAACAAAATCCTTGATGGTGTAAAGGATTTCGTCAACTGGATGATGAACAACGATAAAATGTTCCTGTTTCTGACGAACAGCCCCGAAAGAACTCCTCTGGAGCTTCACAATAAGCTTATGCGCATGGGACTTGACGTTCCGCTGGAACATTTCTACACAAGCGCCGAGGCTACAGCGCTGTTCCTCAGCCATCAGGCGCCCGGGTGCTCGGCGTATGTTATCGGCGAAGCGGGTATAATCAATGCCCTTTACAATTGCGGAATATGCACAAATGATGTAAATCCCGACTATGTTGTGGTGAGCGAAACGAGGACATATAATTTTGAGAAAATCGAGAAGGCAATAGCTCTCGTAAACGGCGGCGCAAAGCTTATCGGAACCAACCCCGATACCACAGGCCCTACAGAGCACGGCATCATGCCCGCAACCGGCTCTCTTATCGCTCCGATTGAGATTGCGACCGGCAAAAAGGCGTACTTTATCGGCAAGCCCAATCCGCTTATGCTTCGCCACGCCCTGAGGCGCATCGGCTGCCACAGCTCCGACATCGCCCTTATCGGCGACCGCATGGACACCGATATAATCGCCGGAATTGAATCAAATATGGATACGGTGCTCGTTTTAAGCGGCGTTACCGCAAGGGAAAACATTGATAAATTCCCCTACAGACCGAAATACATATTAAACAGCGTGTACGATATTGTGCCGCATAATTAAATTTTTGAAAAATTAACTTAATATCCCTTGACAAAACGGGAAATATCGTGTACAATAATATAGTTGGATGCCCCCGTAGTAAAGAGGATATTACAAGCCCCTCCTAAGGGTTAGTCATCGGTTCGATTCCGGTCGGGGGTGCTGAAAATCGGCAAGCATAAGAGTGCTTGTCGATTTTACTTATTACATTTTCACTTGAATTATATGTGTCGATTTTCGGAAAGCAATAAGTAAAAGTGAAGAAGTATGCGCAAATCAGCAAAAGCAAGTGCTTTTTTCGTATTTGCAAAATGCACCTACGGTGTGCGGGATTATTTCATTTTACAGCTTGCCTAAACAAATATTTCAAAATAAATTTTATAAAATCCCTTGCATCGTACATGATGTACGGTGTATAATTAACTGTAGTATAAAAATTTCGATAAATCAATATAAAAACAAAGGGAGGAATTATTGTGTTGAAGAAGATTTTAACGGTAGTGCTTTGCGCAGTTATGGTGCTTGGCACCGTTGCGTATGCCGCAGCCGAAATAAAGGACGGCGATACCGCCTATGTTGCATACGGCGGCACTGTGAGTGTTACAAAAAACCCCACTTATTCGGGGGGCATAGCCGAGGTCAGCAAAGGAACCAAAGTGACGGTTCTGGAGGCTTATGTAATCGGAGAAGATAACAGAAAGTTTCATAAAATTCAGCTTTCGGACGGCACAGTCGGGTATATCCTTGCCTATGAAACGGCTCGGGTAACAAAGCCGATACTTGAAGCCGCAGAAACCGCCGAGAAGGAGCTTAACAAACAGTGGGAGACTTCCGATTCTGACAAGTATCAGCACGCAATAGATATGACATTCCTTTCGGATTACATCTACGGCGGAAGCAAAACAACCGAGGGCAATGAAAGAAATTTCTATGCTAAAGTACCAACGGAATGGGTAAGGCATGACCGCCCCGCATCACTGCCGCTTGTGGGGATGGCTGTCTTGCATATAGGCGATGAGGGGAAAATCGGCTCGGTAAAAGCTTCGTTCTATCCCGGCAATCCGCCGATTAACTATCATATCAGACGGCTTGATGAGCTCAGAGAAATAGGATATGAGCCGCTGTTTTCCGAATGGACCAGAACAGATGAATTTGCCAACACGGCATTTTATGCTACAACAACGAGCGAGTTTGAAGTTGTTGCCTATAACGAAGACTGGGTTGCGGTATGGAGCGAAGGCGGCGTTGATGAATCGCGCGGTTCTATCAGACAGTGCGGCGAGAAGGACGGTACTGCGTTCACAAGCTGGAAGCCGGGTGTATATTTCTTTCCGAGAAAAAACTGCTATATTTTAGATATTAACAATCAGGTATCAACGCCTCCCAAAATCGAGGCGGTGGGCAGGGCGACCGGGCTTTTAACGGTTAAGACCACCCCTGATGATAAGGATTATGTTAAATCGGGCATTATTAAAATCAACCAGTCGGTTCAGATTGCAGATGCAGCGCCTCAAAACGGGCATTACAAGATTTACTATAAAAAAGGTCTCTATTATGTTAACTCAAAGTATGTGAATGCGCAGCTCGCAAACACCGAAAAGCCGGCAACGCAGTACAAAGCGATAGCCGCCTCCGACTGTGATATTTCCGACGGTGCTTCAATTGTCGGTTCGGTTAAAAAGGGCGCAGCAATCGATGTTACCGATAAGGATTATGACGGAACAAATTCTAAAATCTGGTTCAACTCGAAGGAATGTTACATTCCGACAAGCAAGCTCGATGAATTTACCAAAACCCTGTCCGCTGCGGACACGGCAGCTCTCGGTGCGCCTATCGGCGTTCTGTCGGTTGATACTCCCTGGGGTGAATGGGGTGCGCTGACATATTCCGCAGAAGGCATTGCAAAGCTGAAAAAGTACCGTTACGGATACATCAATGTTGATGAGAATATGATGTCGGAGTACACTCAGTGGGTTGGTTCAAACAACGGCGATATCAATAAAATACACGACAGAGAATGGGTAAATGTATACGGTATCGAAGAGTTTTCGTTTGACCGTGACGAAGACATGAGGGATATCCCCGGGATAGACCCTTCCGATATAGAACCCTGGATTATTACGGGAAAAATTTATACTATTTTCTATGACGGCGAGATTCGTTATCTGGTTCACGAGGACGATCAGCACGATACTTTTACATATTATCCCGGAAACGGATTCAGCAAAAACTCTGTTGCGAAAACGCAGACTGTCTGCCTGGACGGCCTGAAATACGATACCGTTGCATACAACATCGACGATAACAACTACTTTAAGCTCAGAGATATTGCAAAAATCCTTGACGGAACCATTAAAAGCTTTGATATTGAGTATGACGCCGCAACAAATTCCATTGATATGCTGAGCTTTTATGATTACACGGCTGCCGGCGGCGAATTAACACCGGGTGACGGCACCGAAAGAACGGCACTTTCATCATCGGTATTTGTAACGCTTGACGGCGTGCCGATTAAGGCAACCTGTTATAATATCGAAGGAAACAATTATTTCAAACTTCGTGATATAACAGACGCACTTGACTGCCGCGTTGAGTGGGACGAAAATACTCAGATGATTTGGGTTATTCCGGCAAGAACCGCGTTTGATGACCCGGATGAAATAATGGGCTGATTTTTTAGAAAGTATTAAAGTATAACCGCTCGCTTTAATATCCAAACACGCTCAAACGCTTGTAAAATCCGCATTTTCTGCGTTGTCGGTCTTGACATACAGCAAGTATGCCTTCGCCCTTACGCCTTGAAAATACAAATTTTTCAAAAATTTGAGTTCGCAGAATTTTTCAAGTAATGAATTTTGTTGCAGTACAAGGAAAAAGTACAGCTGATACTACCCGTATTTGCGAGCATTTTGACGCAGTAATGTGCAAAATTCATCTTGAAAAACGCATTCGGATATCAAAGCGAGCGGTTAGGCAACCGGGAGTTGAACCCTTAATGCCTTATGCCGGCAAATTTTTGTCTTTTCGGGGCAATCCCTCATGTTGTGCAAACCTCAAAATTGGCTTCAAAATGATAATATAAGCTAAGTAGTTTTTGTGGGTTGAAAGCCATAATTTCGGCTTTCAACCCTTAGTCATAATATGGCATGAAATTGTCGGTATGTCAAGGGTGCCCTCACAGGAGGGCGTTTCAGACTGTCGAAAAAGTCGGTCAACCGCAAGCAAAAAAACATAAATTCATTTTGAGCAACAATTAAAATATATTGTTCATCTAATAAATTCTGTTCTAAAATAATGAAATTGCATTGAAAAAAGCCTTGAAATCTCAATGATTTCAAGGCTTTTTGCTTGCTTTCACCGAACATGAACTCTACCGTATACACGGGCAAAAGAGATAAGCCCGATACATCTATCTCCTGCATACTTATTGTAGTATACATTTTGAAAAAAGTCAATAGATTTTGAGCGTTTTTGTCTTTTTGCACTGAATTTTATTTGCCTGAAGCGAAATGTCGCAGGTTACATCTTATTTTTCCGGCATCGAAAATATAAACTTGCTGCCGGAGCCGTATGTGCTTTCGGCGCTCATTTTTCCGCCGTGAAGCTCCGCAATCCATTTTGCCATTGAAAGCCCAAGCCCTGAATTGGCGACATTTTCGGCGGTTCTTGACTTATCGGCACGGTAGAAGCGTTCCCAGATTTTCGGTAGGTCCTCCTCGGAAATACCTATGCCGTTATCCTCCGTTTCGAAAATCACATTGCCGCCGCTTTTATATAGTGATACGCTTATAAGGTCACCGCTTCCTATATATGAATACGCATTTGAAATGATGTTTATAAAAAGCCTTGTCATAAGCCCCCGGTCTGCATTTACGGTGATTTCGGGGATGATGCTCCTCGAAAGGCGGACGCCGGAGCCGTGCAGTTCCTCCTGCTCATCGCACACAAATCCCAGCAGTTCGCTTAAATCAACTTCCTCAAACTGCGCCGTGATTGTGTTTTTGTCCATTCTTGATATCATCAGCAGCTCAGATATAAGCTTTGTCATGCGCTCGGTCTGCCGCTTTACCGACTCCGCCGATTCCTTCATTTCCTCAACGGATAAATCGCAGTCTGTCATGTATTCGCACTCCGACATGATTACCGCCGCAGGAGTGCGAAGCTCGTGCGATGCGTCCGCCGTGAACTGTTTTTCCTTTTCAACAAGCTGCCCGATTTTATCCAGCATATCGTCAAATGTATCTGCGAGGGTGTGGATTTCGTCTCCTCCGCCCGGGAGGTTTATCCTTTGCGTCAAATCGCTGCTCTCGCTGATTTTCTTTGCTGTTGCGCTGATTTTTTTGACCGGCGAAAGCGCTTTCGATATTATCAGGTAACCTCCGCCGGCGGCGATAAGCAGCATTACGATTACAAGCGCAGCGTTGGTTTTTGCCATGGATTCCAGCGCAAAGCTTTCCGCCGACAGCGGTGCGACTCCGACGGCGTACATCCTCGGCGACCTCTCATCCGGAACTCCCTTTTTATATATGAAGTATTTTTCGCCGTCCTTCTCATACGATGAAAACCCCGTCGCAATGCTGCCGGGCGAGTCGGTTTCAAACGGAATATTTCCCGCAAGCAGTTCTCCGTTTTCATCGTAAACCGCCATGTGTATGCCGTTTTCGTAAAATCTCTTTTCGAGCATCGGCTTCTGTCCTCCGCCGGGCTTAAAGAGCCTCCTTGAAAAGTCGTTTACGGTTGATGTTAATTTGTCGGCTGCGGTTTTTTCAAGCATCCCTTGGCTGACCGATGCCGTAACCGCCAGCAGCACCGCCGAAACTGCAAGCATAACCGCCGTATACCACAGCGTTATTTTAAGCTTTAAAGACATTCGTTTCATGCTTCCTCCCGGATAACATACCCTGCGCCCCTTACGGTATGAATCAGCTTTACGGGGTTTTTGTCATCAATCTTTTTACGGAGGTATCTTATATAAACATCGACAATGTTTGTCCCTCCGCCGTAGTCGAAATTCCACACATGATTTTCGATTGTTTCCCTCGAAACTACGGTGTTTTTGTTATGCATCAGATACTCTAAAATATCGTATTCCCTGGCAGAAAGCGGAATCGGCTTTCCGCCTCTTATTGCAGTGCGGCTCTTTGTGTCAAGCACCAGATCGGAAACGGTGAGAACATTCGTTGCGCTGCCGAGGGCGGTTCTCGTAAGCACCCTGAGCCTTGCGAGCAGCTCCTCGAACGCAAACGGTTTTACAAGATAGTCCTGCGCTCTGCTGTCAAGTCCAATAACGCGGTCCGATATACTGTCGCGTGCCGTGAGAAATATCACGGGGGTGTTATCCTTTCTTGCCCTCATGGCTTTGAGAACTTCTATGCCGCTCATTTTCGGCATCATGATGTCAAGCACCGCTGCGTCAAATTCCCCTGCGAAAAGGTATGCAAGCGCTTCCTCGCCGTCAAAGCAGCTGTCAACGCTGTAGCCCTCGTTTGAAAGTCGTTTTGTTATCACCTTATTGAGTGATTTTTCATCCTCTGCTACAAGTATTCGCATTTTCTCACCGTCCTTTTTGATTTTATTTTATCATATTTCCGCGCCCCTGTAAAGATTTTTCGTTTCCTATTATTACAGAACTGTCTGTTTTTTCAAACTCAAACTCCTCGCTGCCGCATTTTACGCTGTACTTTTCTCCGGCTTCGAGCTTGGGCGATACGATATAAACTACCGTGTACTCCGACGGATTTTCATATTCGCAAACCGGGCCGTCTGCGCCCGAGAGAGTTATCTTATCGCCTGCCGATTTCTGAACATCAAGGTATACCGTAACCGCTGTTTCGGGCGAAAGATTATTTTGAAATCCGCTGCGCACGGCTGCGATAATGCTTGCATCTTCGCCTATCTTTATTTCGCCGTCCGCATCGAAAACGCCCGTTACATCGTTTATGCCGCCCCGGGGGTCGGACGCTTTTATAAAGCCGCCGTTTATTACAAGGTTTCCGTTTGCGTCCAAACAGTCATCGTCGGCTTTGAGGGTGATGTCGCCGCCGTTTATTACAAGCACATCCTTAAGGTCCGCTTTATCTTTGCCGCCGGGGGATATTTTCGAGGGATTTTGCATATTGCCGCCGCCCGGAAAACCGCCTTTTTCCGGTCTTTCGCCCCGGTTTTGCATACTTTTGTCAGCCGGTTTTTCGGGAGGATTTACCATATCGCCGTCCGTTTGCCTGTCCGGCATGCCGCCGCCCATCTGAATCCCCTGTGTTCCGCCGCCGTTTAATGCGTCATCTGATGCGTCAACGCTGATTTTGCCGCCGTTTACCGTGAGAACATTTTTGCTTTCTATGCCCTCGGTGCATTTTTATATGTCTATAACCGTGCTTTCGCCGTTAACTGTTACGCTGCCGTGTCCGGATATTCCCTTGCCGTATTCGGAATTAAGGGCCATTTCGCCGCCGTCGATTTCGATTTCGTCGGCGCAGTGAATTGCGTGTTCCTGTGATGAAACATTGATTTTGCCGCTGCTGATTTTCATCATCCAGTCCGCTTTTATTCCCTTTGACGAGGTTTCAAACGAAGCCTCCGTGCCCTCTTCAAAGCGGTTTTGGCTCTCGGTTACGGTCGCCTCTGCGGTGGTTTTGATATTTATTTCGCCGTCCTTTATAATAACTATCGAATCGGAAGAAATTCCATCTCCGACCGTCTCTATATCAAGCTGTCCGCCGGTCATTTTGAATGTATCGTTCACCGAAATTCCGTTTTTGGCGGCGTTTATTGTGATTTTACCGTTTGAAACCGTGAGGTTATCGTTTGATTTTATTCCGTTGCCGGCGGTATTGCTGATTTCAAGCGTTCCGCTGCCCTTTATTTCAAGGTTATCCTTTGAATAAACGGTTCCTTTATCGGCGTCCGATGTAAGAATATTTTTGCCGTCCTCAACCGTGATATACGCTTTATCCGCGCTTTCGATATATATTGCCGGTGCACCGCTTGCCGAGATTTCGGCGCCGTTTAAGCGAAGATTAACCTTTTCATCGGCGGAAACCGTAACGCTTCCGTGAAGCGTGCCTTCAAGCGTATAATCGCCGCCCTCCGTTATTTTTATGCCGTCATCGGATTTCAGGCTTTCATCGGGGGACGCAAGATTAACCGTAACCTTATTTTCTTTCCACGAACCGTCATCATCGGATACCGTATTCAGCTCCGCCGTGTTTGTTTCGTTATCCCACGAAACATCAAGCCCGAAGCTTTCCGCCGCAGCACGAAGCGGAATGAGGGTTCTTCCGGATGCCAAAGCCGGGGCTGCGTCCAAAGAAACTGTTTCGGAAGCGCCGTTTTTCGTGACGGTGACCGCCTTCTCGCCGATTGTCATCGAAACAGTTTTTGCGCCCTTCCTTGCGTTTACGGTTTGGTTGGCTGCGTCCCACTTGACGAGTGCGCCGATTTCTTCAAAAATCTTTCTGAGCGGAACCATTGTGCAGCCGTCTGTTATCTCGGGTGCAACATCAAAGTCAAGCTGCTCTCCGTTCAGCCTAACGGTGATTTCCTGTGCGTTTGCCGTTTCGCAGCCGCAAAGCACACTTGTTAAAACAAGAATAAGAGTTAATATAAATGCCTTGATTTTTTTCATGATTATCCTACCTTTCTGCTGCCGGGGCGTCGCACAGCATTACGGTCAGGTTGCCGTTTCTTGTGCGAAGCTCGTTTATAAAATCATATTCGCTTTTGCCCTTTTCCATATAGACCGTGTATGTCAGCTCAAAAAGCGAACCGAGGTCGGTGGTCTTGATTTTTGAAAGCTTATAGCTTTTGGCGTACGACCTTAAAATTTCGTCAAACGCACCTGTGAAGTTAAGCGTTTCGGGCACGGCTATTTTAAGCGTTTTTGGGGTGAGGTGCTGCGTGAAAAGCTTTGTTTTTTCCATGACCGCTATTACCGCACAAAGAATTATCACAAACAGTGCGCCGTATCCGTAAAGCCCGACGCCGCACGAAAGCCCGGCGGCAATGTCGAAAAAGATATATGCGATATCCTTTGCGTCGCCCGGGGCGCTTCGGAAGCGGATTATCGAGAGCGTTCCGGCAAGCGAAAACGCCCTTGCAACATTGCTCCCGACGAACAGTATGATGACGGTGAGTATCGCCGGCAGCATTACGAGCGTCAGCGCCATGCTGCGCTGGAATTTTTCCTGTTCTGCCGTTTTGAAGTAAGAAAACGCTATCGCTCCGCCGAGCACAAGCGACAGCACCATGGCCGTGATTGCCGAAACCAGCGTGATTTCGGACGCATCGGTCAGTATATTATTGAATAATTCGTTCATATTGCAAGACTCCTTTTATATTCCGTTCCGTATTTTGAAAAGCTTGTTCTTTTGATTCCGAGTTCATCAAGCATGCGGCACAGCCACAGAGGTTTTGAAAGCGCCGTTTTGATTTCCATAAGATATGCTCCTCCGCTTACAAGCGGCGTGCCGTAATCTCCCTTCTCGAGCGCCGTATCGAACCGCCTTGAACGGATGTTCATATCAAACGAAATCCGAAGGTCGGGGTTGCCTTCCTCAAAGTATGCGATTCGGTCATAGGCGATATAAACTTTCGGGGCAACGGCGTGCACCGAAAGAAAATATTCTATTTCCCGCACCACCTGACGGTTCATTTTTTCGGTGATTTCCGTGCTTTTGTTTCCGAGCAGCGCCCTTGCGTCGCTAAGCCGCATGGCACTTCTGAGCTTATTGACGATTCCCTTATATTTCTTCTTTATTTCAAGAAAAACATCTGATTCCTCATCCGGCACTCCGTACGACCTCAGCCTCAGCTTCTCTTTATAAACCGGGCTCTGAAGAGATGTGCGTATCAGAAAATCGTCCTTCGTGTCATAGTATATATTCGCAATGGTGTACGGCTTTCCGGCTTGGCAGTATGCGTCCGCCGTCATGTGCTTTCCGATAATCTCTACAGCTCCGGCGTACTGCTCTTCGCTGAGCATATACTTATGCTCATATCTGTTGAAAACTTCGATTGCCATTTTTCATCGTCTCCTTTTATTTGTATTTTAGCACCACAACATTAAAATAACATTAAAAAATATTGCAAAATATTAAAATGTAGTGTATAATGTTAATTATAAAACATCAAACAGGAGATTTTATCGATGAAAGTTCTTATGGTTACGATGGGTCTTGATATAGGCGGTGCGGAAACGCACATTGTTGAGCTTGCGCGCGAACTTTGCCGCAGAGGATATGAGGTTATGGTGGCTTCGAACGGCGGAAGCTATGTTGCGGAGCTTGAAAAAAACGGCATCAGGCACTTTTCGGTGCCGCTGCACACCAAAAATCCGTCCTGCGTTTTGAAGTCAAAGCGGCTTCTGAAGGAAATTCTTACAGCCGAAAAACCCGATATTGTTCATGCACATGCAAGGATTCCGGCGTTTATTGCGGGAGGACTGTGCAGAAAAATGCATATTCCGTTCGTCACGACCGCCCACTGGGTTTTCAAAACCGGATTCGGGCTTAAATATATCACCGACTGGGGCGAAAAAACGGTTGCGGTAAGCGAGGACATCAAAAAATATCTTATGGACAACTACAAAATTCCGCCGGAGGATATTACCGTTACGATAAACGGAATCGACACCGAAAAGTTTTCGGATGAAATTCCCTATGACGACATCAAAAAGGAATTTAATCTCAAAGACGGCGCTTTCAGGATTGTCCATGTAAGCCGCATCGATGAGTCGAGAGAGGCGGCGGCGTTTATTCTGGTCGGGATAATGCCCGAAATAAAAAAGCTTATCCCGAATGCCGAGCTTGTGATTGCGGGCGGCGGAGATAAGTTTGAGGAACTTAAAAAAGCTGCCGGCATCGACCCCGACATTCATCTTGCCGGAGCGAGGACGGACATTAACAAGTTTGTTGCTTCTGCCGACCTTTTTGTGGGCGTGAGCCGTGCCGCACTTGAGGCGATGGCTGCCGGCAAACCTGCGGTCATTGCCGGAAACGAGGGCGAAATAGGGCTTTTCACGCCGCCTAAGCTTGCGGACGCCGTTTCCGGGAACTTCTGCTGCCGCGGCCATGAACTCCCGACCGAAAAAAGCATGCTTGCTGCAATCAAAGAGTACTATGAGCTTTCGGACCGCGAAAAGCGTGCGCTTGCGGATTTTTGCAGGAAAACCGTTTACGAAAGATATTCCGTCGGCAAAATGGCGGACGATACCGAAAAGGCTTACAGAGCCGCCTTGGGGGAATAAGCTATGTATGATGTTGCGATTTCCGGTTACTACGGTTTCAGAAACAGCGGTGACGAGGCCCTCTTAAAATCCATAATATCGGATTTGAGAAGGATTATCCCGGATATTAAAATAGTAGTGTTTTCAAACGACCCGGAGTTCACAAAGGCTGAGCACTGCGTGGACTCGGTAAACCGCATGAGTTTTTTTGAGGTGAGGCGTGTGCTTAAACGTACGAAGCTTCTTATAAGCGGCGGCGGCAGCCTGATTCAGGACGCAACGAGCACAAAGTCGCTTATGTATTACCTTGGGCTTATAAGGCTTGCAAAGCGCTGCGGTGCGAAGGTCATGATTTACGCAAACGGCGTAGGGCCGGTCAGCGGAAAAATGAACCGTGCGGCGGCGAAAAATACGCTTAACAAAACCGATTATATAACTCTGCGTGAGAACGATTCGCTCGGCGAACTCAAAGCGATGGGCGTTAATGTCCCGAAAACCGAGGTTACGGCGGACCCCGCCCTCGGGCTTATCCCGGACGCCTCCGGGAGGGATGAGGCAAAGCGGCTTTTCGGTGAAAAAACTCCGATTGCGTTTTCTGTCCGTGAATGGAAAACGCTGGGGGCAAACGGAAAAAATGAAATTGCGGACTGCATAAAAAGGCTTAAATCGGTCGGTTTTGCGCCGTTTATGCTCCCTATGCAGTATTCAAAAGACAACAAAATCTGCTCCGAAATCGCCGAAGCGGCGGGCGTATCGGTTCTTAGGGACGAATACGGCGTCGGGCAGATTCTGGGTATTCTCTCGGCTTGCCCGGCGGTTGTCTGAATGAGGCTCCATGCGCTTATCTATGCCCTCGCCGCAGAAAGCAGCCCCGTAGGGATTGTGTATGACCCGAAGGTGCGGGGCTTTATGAATTACGCCGGTCTTTCCGAAATGAAGGATGTGTCCGAAATCACGGCGGACGGACTTTTCGGTATGATTATGTCTGCCGTTTCAAAAAAGCCCTTGGCGGATATCTCCGAAATGAGAAAACTGGCGTTCAGAAACGCACAAATTGCAGCAAAACTGCTGAAATAACAAACGAAATCATACCTTGAAGGAACTTCCCGGCAAGGTATGTTTTTTTATGTCTTATTACAGAAAAGCTTTGCGCATGCACGCACAGTCCGCCCCAGCCGAGCGCCGCCGATATCAGCGGCAGGCAAAACTTCCCGCCGCTTTTTGCGAGAATACGGCAGGAGTTGGTCATCTCGCACAGAATATAAAGAACTTTTCCGACGGCGGTTTCCGGATTTGCATATGACATCAGCATTCCGAAAAATATCACATATCCGCATATTACCGATATGTCTGCGCAGGAACCCGACACGGAATCCGTGAAAAGCTTTGCGGCGCTCATCTTCATGGGCGGCGGACTGTAGGTTTTATAATTGCCGCCCTCCGCACCGATTGTGAATATCAGCCCGACGGTTACCGCAGACACGATATGTACAGCAAGAAGAAAAATGCCCGATTTTGAGCTCCCGAGCATTCCGACGCCCACGCTGCCGGTTATGAAAATCGGCCCGGCATTATTGCAGAAACCCGTAAGGCGGCGAAGGTCGTTTTCGGATATGAGTTCCTTTTCGAAAAGCTCAGCGGCGATTTTCGCACCGGTGGGGTAGCCTGAAAGCAGCCCCAGTATAACCGCCGCAGCGGAGGACGGCGGCAGCCGGAAAAGCTTTGCAAAGGGTTTGCCGAAGCGCACGAAGAACCGCACAGCGGCTCCGCTTGAAATAAGCATACGGTTAAGCACAAAAAGCGGAAAAAGCGATGGAATGAGCGCACCGAGGCACAGCCTGACCGCATCGCCTGCGCCCGACATCGGCCCCTCGGGGCGCAGTATCACCGAAAGCATAAGTATTGCAACCGAAAGCATAAACATTATAATCACCGCTTAATTATATTCATGGACGTGGCGTTTATTGCATATTTTTATACGGGTGATTATTTATGAACATTTCCGATGAATTAAAGTGCGCCGCCGTGGAAATCCTCGGTACGGGCAGATTTTCGGTTTCAAACTACAAGGGAATTATAGAATATACCGATACGGCAATCCGCATAAACACAGCGGATTTTGTTGTCAGCATTGCGGGCTCCGGCTTTGAAATATGCTATATAAGTGATGAGGAGGTCTGCGCTGTCGGAAAAATTGAAAAGGTGGAGTTTATTCATTGAATTTCGGGCGGTGGTTTTTTGATACTTAATCTTTATTACAGTCTTTGCGGTTTTGCCGAGGCGGAGGTTTCGGGCGGCCTTCCGGAGCGGTTTATAAACGCCTGCACAAGAGGGGGTGTTTTTATATGGAATGTCAAAAAACATAACGGGGCGCTGCGTTTTTCGGTTTCCGGAAACGCAGCTGACCGGCTTTCCGAAATCGCCGAAAGCTGCGGCTGCACCGTTAAAATTCTGCGGTACAGGGGATTCCGATACTTCGTTCTCGGCTTCAAAAAGAGATATGCGCTTATGCTTGGGTTTCTGATTTTTGCCGCTCTTGTTTTTTTTGCCGGGTCGCTTATATGGAAAATCGATATTTCCGGCTGCAGGCAGACAAACAAAGCCGACATAATTAAAATTCTTAACGGCAGCAACATTAAAAAATGGTCGCCGAAGCGCAGCGTGGACACCAAAAGACTTTCAAAAAGAATCGTAAGCGGCGTAAGGGGCGTATCCTGGGCAGGGGCGGAGCTTCGGGGGACGGTTCTTAAAATCAAAATCAAGGAGCGCCGCGAAATCCCCGATATGCTCAATGCCGACGAGCCCTGCGACATCGTTGCCGCCCGTGACGGCGTGATAACCGAAATGAGGGTGAGAAACGGCGAAAAAATGAAAAATATCGGCTCGAAAGTAACCGCCGGCGAAATTATCGTTTCGGCGCTGGTCGAAAAAGACGGCGAAAATGTTCTGCCCGAGCCTTACACGGTTCACTCTTTCGGAGAGGTGATTGCCAAAACCTGGTATGAGTTTGACATGATTCAGCCCCTTTTTGAGGAAAAAGTTTCGTATTCGGGTGCAAAAATCACCCGAAATCGCATAAAAATTTCAAAATTTCCGATAAATTTGTATTTTAGGGGTAGCATTTTATATACGGAATATGATAAAATAATAAAGAGCAGGGGAAAATACCTGAAGCTTGAATCCGAAACCCTCTTTGAAAAGAAAACGGAACGGTATGTTATGTCGGAATCCGAGGCGGTCGAAAAAGCCGTTTTTGAGGCTTCAAAAAAACTGCCGGATAATATTTTGTCGGCAAAGGCGGTGGGGTCGGATTATTCGGTGCAGGGGGATAACATAACCGTACATGTTATTTTCGAATGCACCGAAAACATTGCGGTTCAGCAAAGATATACGGAACGGAGAGAAGAAATAAATGATACTGACAATCCCGGAAACGGCTGATTCGTCGGCTGCGGCAAGCGTGTTCGGCAGCTTCGACGCAAATCTTAAAATCCTTGAAAAAAACTACGGCGTTACGGTTTCAAACCGTGACGGTGAGATTAAAATTTCGGGCGATGAAATTCCCGCAAGAAAATGCGCCGAGGTGCTGCGCGGGCTTTTCAACTTTGCCGACACAGGCGAGGTCATTGACGAGCAGAAGGTGAGATACTTTATGTCGATGGACGGCACGGTGGACGATGCCGTATCCCTCGGCAGCGATATTCTCTGCCTTACGGCGCGCGGCAAGCCCTTAAAGCCCAAAACCGTCGGGCAGAAAAAATACATCGAAAGCATTGAAAAAAACACCGTCGTCCTCGGGGTCGGCCCTGCAGGAACCGGTAAAACTTATCTTGCGGTTGCGATGGCGGTGAAGGCCTTTCGCAGCCGTGAGGTCAGCAGAATCATTCTTACCCGCCCTGCGGTTGAAGCCGGCGAAAAACTCGGCTTCCTCCCTGGCGACCTTCAAAACAAGGTTGACCCATACCTTCGTCCGCTGTACGACGCACTCTACGAAATGCTCGGCACGGAAAACTATCAGAAATATGTGGAGAGAGGCTCCATCGAAATTGCGCCTCTTGCATACATGAGGGGCAGAACCCTCGACGATAGCTTTATTATTCTTGACGAGGCGCAAAACACCACTCCGGAACAGATGAAGATGTTTTTAACCAGAATCGGCTTCGGCTCAAAAGCGGTTATCACGGGCGATATTACGCAGATTGATCTTCCGTCCGGTGTTCGCTCGGGGCTTAAAGAGGCGATGAAGGTTCTTGAAAACATCGAGGGCATCGGGATTAACAATTTCTCGGAGCGTGATGTCGTGCGCCATCCGCTTGTTATGAAAATCATCAAGGCTTACGAAAAATACGAAAGCGGAAAGGACCGTAAAAGGAGGTAGCCTGCAATGCGCAAAAGAATAGTCAACTTTGCCTTCGGCGCCGTTTTGGTTCTGCTTGCGGTTTTTGTGACGGTCAGAAGCTACATACCGGACAACTTCGATGTTAAAGTCGGGGACATCTGCCCCGAAGATATATTCGCAACCGGCGAAATTGTGGACGAGGTTTCAACCGAAAAACTCCGCCGCAGCGCCGAGGAACTCGTGCAGCCGAACTACAAGATAGACGCCTCAAAAACGGCGCAGTGCCAAACCGCTGCCGAGGAAGCCGCCGAAGAAAAATTCGGCAATGACGAAAAAATTATTTCCGCCGCAAAAAAAGCCGTTGAAATTATAATGAGCGAGGCGGTTACGGCGGACAACATTGACAAAAAAAGAGCCTCCGCCGCAAGTGAACTTAAAAAACTCGGCGTTTCGGAGGAGGATTCGGACGAGCTTTCGGTAATCGTGGGAGGAGCGATTGCCGTAAACACCGTTATTGACGCCGAAAGCTACGAGACGGCAAAAAAAGAGGCCGCTCAGAAGGTTGAGCCGGTTGTGTACCGA
>JAXGBA010000009.1:0-14179 GCA_034186235.1 Clostridia bacterium
AGGACCCCGGCAATGTTGACGGAAATCCTGTGTTTATCTATCTTGACGCTTTTTGCAGAGATGAACATTTTGCAGAGTTCTTGCCGGGGTATAATAATCTTGACGAACTCAAAGAGCACTATACAAGGGGCGGTCTGGGTGATATCAAGGTTAAGAAGTTCCTTAATAATGTTATGCAGGCGGAACTCGGCCCGATAAGAGAGCGCCGCCTTATGTGGGAAAAGCGTATACCGGAGGTGTACGAGATTCTCAAAAACGGAAGCCGCACTGCAAAGGAAAAGGCTTCCGAAACCTTAAGGAATGTGCGAAAGGCTATGAAAATCGATTATTTTGACAACGAAAACGGCATATTTTAACAAATTTGTTTCATTTGCGTTTTTGCGCTTGATTTTACAGTGTTTATGCGTTATAATATACTCAGGGAGGTTGATAGTATGGACGATACAATGAAATTCGATCTGGTTTTTGACCGCAGCAAGGAAATAGCGGAGTGCATCGATAAAGTCTATGAAGCTCTGACCGAAAAGGGATATGACCCCGTAAGCCAGATTGTCGGATATATTTTATCCGGTGACCCAAGCTATATAACCAGCCATAAGAATGCCCGTACAATGATAACCAGATTTGAACGGGATGAGCTTATTGAGTTTTTAATTAAAAATTATCTTAATTTATAGCATTATGCCGCACAAGTCTGTGACTTGTGCGATTTTTTTGCCCGTTTATATTGACAAAAAGCAAAAAAAGATGTACAATATTATAATAGTATAATTATGCATATATAAAAAGGAATTTTGATTATGACAGATAACAATTCATTGGCAGAAGACAGAATTGAAGGTAGAAATCCTGTGTTTGAGGCTCTCAAATCAGGCAGAAGAATAGACAAGCTTTTTATTCAGAGAGACCTTAACGACGGCTCGCTGGTTAAAATAAGGGCAATAGCGCGCGAAAAGGGGATTGTTATTTCAGAAGCGGCAAAACAGAAGCTTGACAGTATGTCGCATACCGGCTCGCATCAGGGCGTTATTGCATATACGGCAATGCATGAATATTGTGAAATTGACGATATTCTTAATCGTGCGAAAGAGCGCGGAGAAGCTCCGCTGATTGTTATTGCGGATGAAATCTCCGATCCTCATAACCTCGGTTCTATTATAAGAACTGCGGATGCTGCCGGAGTGCACGGTGTTATCATTCCCAAAAGAAGAGCCGTTGGCTTGAGTGCGGTTGTTGCAAAAGCATCTGCCGGTGCGCTTGAATATGTTCCTGTGTGCAAGGTCGGCAACATATCTTCCGCTATCGAAGAACTTAAGGAAAAAGGACTTTGGATTGCAGGTGCGGCAATGGAGGGTGAGTCGGTCTACGGCAAGGCTGACCTTACCGGGTCTCTTGCCATTGTTATAGGCTCGGAAGGCAGCGGTATATCAAGGCTTGTTAAAGAAAAATGCGATTTTCTTGTTTCCATACCGATGTATGGAAGTATTAATTCATTAAATGCATCTGTGGCTGCGGGCGTTTTAATGCTTGAGGCTGCAAGACAAAGGAGAATATAATTATGATTAAAGCGGTTATTTCGGTTGTAGGACATGACAAGGTAGGTATTATTGCAAAGGTTTCTGCACTTCTTGCGGAGCATAATGTGAATATTCTTGATATTTCGCAGACTGTTATGCAGGGCTATTTTACTATGATTATGCTTGTTGATGTTGAAAAGCTGGACATTAAATTCGGCGATTTTGCCGATTTGATGAGTGGCTTCGGCGACACAATTGATATGAATATCAGGGTACAGCATGAGGATATTTTTAATTCCATGCACAGAATATAACAGAGGTGCGATATGATAAATCAGTTTGAAGTGCTTGAAACTAACAAGATGATTGAAAAAGAGCATCTTGATATCAGAACGATTACAATGGGTATTTCGCTGCTTGATTGCTGCGATTCCGATGCAAAGAGAGCATGCGATAAAATCTATGATAAAATTACAAGGTGTGCAAAAGACCTTGTTAAAACTGGTGAGGAAATCGAAAAAAAATACGGTATTCCGATTATTAACAAAAGAATTTCGGTTACGCCGATAAGCCTTGTTGCGGCTTGCTCGGGCGAGGATAATTATGTTATGTATGCAAAGACGCTCGAAAGAGCCGCTCTTGAAACAGGCGTTAATTTTATCGGCGGATTTTCGGCTTTGGTACATAAAGGCTATACAACGGGTGACCGCAGGCTTATAGATTCTATTCCGTATGCACTTGCGGAAACAACAAGGGTTTGTTCGTCTGTCAATGTTGCGACAACCAAGGCCGGCATAAACATGGACGCAGTTGCGCATATGGGAAGAATTATCAAAAAGACCGCCGAACTCACGTGCGATGAGGACAGCCTCGGCTGCGCAAAGCTTGTGGTGTTTGCAAATGTTCCTGAGGATAATCCGTTCATGGCGGGCGCATTTCACGGTATCGGTGAACCCGATACGGTTATAAATGTCGGCGTTAGTGGCCCCGGCGTTGTTAAGGCGGCTCTTGAAAGGGTTAGGGGAGCAGACTTCGGAACTGTTGCGGAAACTATCAAAAAGACGGCGTTTAAAATCACAAGAATGGGTCAGCTTGTAGCTATGGAGGCTTCAAACGCTCTCGGTGTTCCGTTCGGAATTGTCGACCTTTCGCTTGCACCGACACCTGCGGTCGGCGACAGCGTTGCCTATATCCTCGAAGAAATGGGGCTTGAAAGCTGCGGAACTCACGGAACTACGGCGGCACTTGCGCTGCTTAACGATGCGGTTAAAAAGGGCGGTGTTATGGCGTCATCTTATGTCGGAGGGCTCAGCGGTGCGTTTATTCCGGTGAGCGAGGACGCAGGTATGATTAATGCCGCCAAGATAGGAAGCCTCTGTATAGACAAACTTGAGGCAATGACTTGCGTGTGCTCCGTAGGGCTTGACATGATTGCGGTTCCCGGGGATACAACCGCCGAAACAATTTCGGCAATAATTGCAGATGAAACCGCAATAGGTATGGTAAATACCAAAACAACTGCCGTAAGAATCATTCCGGTATGCGGCAAAGGCGTTGGTGAATCCGTTGAATTCGGAGGACTTTTAGGAACCGCTCCGATTATGCCGGTTCACAACTTCGGCAGTGTTGATTTTATCAAGCGCGGCGGCAGAATACCCGCTCCGCTTCAAAGCCTTAAGAACTAAAATCGGAGGAATGAAAATGAAAAAATACAAAATTAAAGATACTTACATATTAAAACAGGTTATGGATGAGTACATTGTTGTCCCGATAGGCGGTGACACGGTTGATTTTAATTCCATGATTACCCTCAACGAATCCGGTGCTTTTATCTGGAATTCCATGCTGGAACCGATTTCTTCCGATGAGATTGCAGAAAAACTTCGCAGCGAGTATACAGTTTCCTGCGATGAGGCATACAGCGATGTGAATGAATTTATAAAAAAACTTGCGGATGCAGGCGTGCTCGAAGATGAATAAGCTTAAAACGGTTGATATATATCAGATTACGCCTATCATAGAGGAACTTTTGTCGGGCGGAAGAGATGTGCGCCTTACGGTTGTCGGGAACAGTATGTTTCCCATGCTTCACAGCGGAACAGACAGCGTGGTGCTTACAAAGCCTTTGCAGCCTCTTTCTAAATATGACCTTCCTCTTTACAGGAGAAAAACCGGAGAATATGTAATGCACCGGATTGTGAAGGTTAACGACGGCTTTTTTACAATGAACGGTGATAATCAGTATATGCTTGAATGCCCGGTGTACCCGGATATGATAATCGGTGTGGTTAAGGAATTTTACCGCAAAGGCAAAAAAATAAGCTGCACAAGCTTTTTATACAGGCTTTATTGCGTGTTCTGGGTTATGTTCAGGCCGCTTAGGGGCGTGATATACAAAACTTACGCTTCTACCGTCGGAAAGATTAAAAGTTTTTTGGTGAAAAGATGAGCTTTAGTGTTTTTAAATGGCTTTGCAGAAAAGCCGGTTTGATTTCAGTTTTCCTGTGCTTTGAGATTGCGGTAAACGCTGTGCTTTCGGCTATCGGCGTTAGATTTGCTATGGTTTCGAAAGAACTTATCGATATAGTTACCAACCAGTCTGACGGTGACCTGAAAGCAGCATTTACAACGCTTGCGGTTTATCTTGCCGTTCAGATTATTCTCATAATCGCCGGCAGCCTGACGGATGCAAGAATAAGAGGAAAGCTTGAAATAAGGCTGAAAAGGGATTTGTTCTGTTCGCTGTTAAAAAAAGATTGGACGGAACTTTCAAGTTATCATTCGGGTGAGCTTATGAATCGCCTCACAAGCGATGTAAATATAATCGTAAGCGGTATATCCGATATTATTCCGACATTTGTTTCGCTTGCCGTTACTATAGTCATGAGTGCCTATTATTTATACATGCTTGCGCCTTCGTTTGCGCTTTGCATTATACCGCTCGGCCCGATAGTCCTTGTTTTCGGGAGGATTTACAGCAGAAGGATTAAGGTGCTGCACAAGAGATGCCAGGAGGCAGACGGTAAGACGCGCTCTTTTATGCAGGAACTTTTGCAGAATGTGATTGCGGTAAAGGCTTTCCGCGCGGAGGACGCAGTTTCGGATGATGCTGAAAAGTACCAGACAGCGGCTTACAGATTTAAGCTTAAGAGAAACGCCGCCGCTACCTTTGCCGGCGTAGGGCTTTATATAATCTTTACTGCCGGATATTACGTTACACTCGGCTGGGGAGCGCTTAAGATTTCGGCAGGCGCTTTAACATACGGAACCCTTATCGCCATGCTCAGGCTTGTATCGCAGATTCAGACGCCTTTCCGCAATATGTCATCGCTTCTTTCAAAGACTTTTTCAACTTTTGCTTCGGCAGAACGAATTATTGAACTTGAAAATATGAAAGAAGAGAAAAAAAGTGTTGACTATTTTGAATTATATGATAAAATAGATAGTGTGCGTGTTGATGATTTGACTTTCTCGTATACATCGGCACCGCTTATTAAAAATTCTGATTTGGTTATAAAAAAGGGTGAGTTTGCTGCGGTTTTCGGAATATCCGGGATAGGCAAAAGCACGCTTTTGAAGCTGCTACTGGGGCTTGTTTCTCCAAGAGGCGGGAATATATATCTTTGCTTTGGCGATGAAAAGATACCGGTCGGGGCGGATACCCGTGCGTATTTTTCATATGTTCCGCAGGAAAATATGATTATTTCAGGTACGATTAAGGATAATATCCGATTTTATAATAAAGACGCTTCCGAAAGCGATATTATGAGATGCGCTTCTATAGCGTGCGTCGATGATTTTGTTTCGGAACTTGAAAACGGATATGATACTGAACTGCGGGAGGGCGGAGGCGGACTTTCGGGCGGTCAGATTCAGAGAATTGCGATTGCCAGAGCGCTTCTTT
This sequence comes from Clostridia bacterium, assembly GCA_034186235.1. Taxonomy (GTDB): domain Bacteria; phylum Bacillota; class Clostridia; order HGM11514; family HGM11514; genus CAKSKB01. Next base: position 5,422 of record JAXGBA010000009.1, read on the forward strand.
ATGATTCGCCTATACTGCTTCTTGACGAGGCAACCTCTGCACTTGACGAAAAAACCGAAGCGAAGGTTCTGAAAAACATAAAATCGCTTACGGATAAAAGCTGTATAATTGTTTCGCATAAATCCGCGGCTCTTGATATATGCGATAAAATCGTAAGAATTGAAGACTGTCGGTTTGTGTGTGAGGAAAATAAAGTATGATTAAATTGAATATTGCCGGAATTTTGATTGCGGCAGAAGGCTTTGATAATGAATATTTCAAAAGGCGTACTGCGGATTATACTGCTGATTTTGAAAAACCGGATATGGCGGTCCGTGTTTCGGTTAAAGATTTCATAGAACGTCCTTCGGACAAGATTTATGCAACAAGGGATACAAGATTTTTCTGCGAAACGCAGGATGAATATATATTTTACGATATATATAAGGAAATATGCGTGGCATCTGTCCGTGCTTCAAAGGATTGGTCGGAAGTTTCGTCGGAACTTATTGATGTTTCCGAAATCGGCGGCGCCGATACGGATATAAGAAAATTTAATATGCTGGGTGAGGTTTTTAGATACCGTATACTTGAAATGAACGGCATTGTTTACCATTCTTCCACGATTCTTTATGAAAATTCCGCCGTGCTTTTTACCGCTGATTCAGGTACGGGCAAATCAACCCATACCGAACTTTGGAAAAAGCATTTAGGTGCTAAAATTATAAATGACGATTCACCCGCAATCAGGTGTACCGAAAGAGGATTAACCGTTTTCGGCACTCCGTGGAGCGGTAAAACGGAATTTAATATCAATGCTTCCGCACCGATGAAGGCTCTTGTGTTTCTGGAAAGAAGCAAAGTTAATTTTGCAGAAAGAATTTCTTATAAAGAAGCTTTGCCTCATCTTGTGCACGGCATGATGACAAGACCGGTTTATAAAGATTCAATGGAAAAGGCTCTTGCCGTGATAGAACAGATAGCCGGGAGGGTTCCGCTGTATAAATTGGGCTGCAATATCAGCCGCGAGGCTTGTGAAGTTATAAAAAATAAAATTTTTGGATAAAATTGGAGTAGATATTGATGGAAAATTTTAGTTTGAATGAAATCAGAGAAAAGTATCTGAGCTTTTTTGAAAGCAAGGGACATTTAAGACTTCCGAGCTTTCCGCTTGTGCCTCAGAATGATAACAGCCTTCTTCTGATAAACGCCGGAATGGCGCCTTTGAAACCCTATTTTACAGGTAAGGAGGTTCCTCCGAGAAAGAGGGTTACAACTTGCCAGAAATGTATCAGAACACCCGATATTGAACGCGTCGGCAAAACTGCGCGCCACGGTACATTCTTTGAAATGCTGGGTAACTTTTCTTTCGGTGATTATTTTAAAAGCGAGGTTATTCCGTGGGCATGGGAGTTTGTCACAAAGGTAATGGAAATGCCGGTTGATAAGCTTTGGGTTACCGTCTATGAAGATGATGACGAAGCAAGAGATATCTGGATTAAAACGGGTGTTTCTCCCGACAGAATAAAAAAACTCGGCAAAGAGGATAATTTCTGGGAAATCGGCACAGGTCCGTGCGGTCCTTGCTCCGAAATTTATTTTGACCGCGGCGAGAAATACGGCTGCGGCAAACCCGACTGCGGTGTAGGCTGCGACTGCGACAGATTCTGCGAGTTCTGGAATCTTGTATTTACGCAGTTTGACAAGGATGAAAACGGCACTTATAACCGCCTTGCGCATCCTAATATCGATACAGGTATGGGGCTTGAAAGAATTGCCGCAATTATGCAGGGCGTTGATAACCTTTTTGAGGTTGACACAATCAGAAATGTAATGAAACACATCAGCTCAATTGCCGGTGTCGAATATAAAAAAGACGAGAAATCGGATGTTTCTCTCCGCGTTATTACCGACCATATAAGGGGAACAACCTTCATGATTTGCGACGGGGTTATTCCCTCAAACGAGGGCAGAGGATATGTTCTCAGAAGGCTCATCAGGCGTGCTGCAAGGCACGGAAAGCTTCTCGGAATTAAAGAACCTTTCCTTTATAAAGTTGTAAGCACCGTTGTGAAGGAATCGGCTTCCGGCTATCCTGAACTTCTCGAAAAGCAGGGCTATATCGAGAGAATCGTAAAAATCGAAGAAGAAAGATTTAACGAAACGGTTGACAGCGGTCTTGAAATCCTCAATGACTATATAGCCAAACTGAAAGCCGACGGAAAAAATCAGCTTTCGGGCAGCGCTGCGTTTAAGCTTTATGATACTTACGGTTTCCCGATTGACCTTACGGTTGAAATCCTTGAAGAAAACGGCATGAGCGTTGACATGGACGCTTATGAAAATGAAATGGACGAGCAGAGGGAACGTGCGAGAGCCGCAAGAGGCGATACCGAAGGCGAAGGCTGGAAGGACGACGAAATTGCGGTTCTGATAAAGAATATAGATACCGAATTTGTCGGCTATGATGTGCTTTCATGCGATGCGGAGGTTAAATTCATCGCTTATGAAAATGCTTCCGTTGAAAAATTCGATAAAGAAAACGGTAAATTTATCATAGTTACCGATAAAACTCCTTTCTACGGCGAAAGCGGCGGTCAGGTAGGCGATACGGGCAGCATGAAATCCGATTCCGCAGAAATAACCGTTACTGACTGCAAAAAGCAGAACGGAAAGTTTGTTCATCACTGTGAACTTGTTTTCGGCAGCGTTTCGGTGGGGGATAAACTTGCATTGTCGGTGGATAAAAAGCGCAGGGCGGCAATTTCGAGAAATCATTCCGTTACGCACCTTCTCCAGGCGGCGCTTAAAACGGTTCTCGGTGACCATGTTGCGCAGTCCGGTTCGCTTGTTCTGCCGGATAAACTCAGATTTGACTTTTCGCATTTTACCGCAATGACTCCAGATGAAATCTCGGAAACGGAAAGACTTGTAAACGAGATGATTCTTGACACAATGGATATTACGGTTTGCGAAATGCCGATAGAAGAGGCAAGAAAAACCGGCGCTATGGCACTGTTCGGCGAAAAATACGGCGACATTGTAAGGGTTGTAAAAATGGGTGACAAGAGCACGGAATTCTGCGGCGGCACTCACCTCAGAAATACAAGCGAGGCGGCGCTCTTTAAGATAGTTTCCGAAAGCGGTATTGCTGCCGGAATAAGGCGTATAGAAGCGGTTACCGGATGCGGAGTTCTTAAACTTCTCAATTCGCTTGAAGAATTTTCGGGCAGCGTTACTTCTGCGCTTAAAGCAAATAAGGACGACGCTGTTATGAGAATTGAACAGCTTCATGGTGAGATTAAAGAACTGAAAAAAGAAAATGAAAGTCTTAAAGCCAAACTTGCTCTCGGAACTCTTGATGACTGTCTTGCTTCGGCAAAAGACATTAAAGGTGTTAAGTTTATCACAAACCGTCTTGACGGCAGCGACATCGGTTCGCTGAGAAATTATGCCGACATGATTAAGGATAAATTGTCAGAACCGTTTGTTATCGTGCTTGCTTCTGATAACGGCGGCAAGGTAAACCTTATTGTTACTGCTAATAAAGACGCTGTATCATTGGGCGCCCATGCAGGCAATATTATAAAAGAAGCTGCAAAAACAGTAGGCGGCGGTGGCGGCGGCAAACCTGACTCTGCACAGGCAGGCGGCAAAGATGCGTCAAAAATTGATGATGCTTTCAGATGCGCAGCAGAAACGCTTGAAAAAATTATAAAGTAGGTGAACAAATGGACTGTTTGTTTTGTAAAATTATTGCGGGCGAAATTCCGTCATCGAAAGTTTATGAGGATGACCTTGTTTATGCTTTCAATGATATAAGCCCGGCTGCACCGACCCATGTGCTTATAATTCCGAAAAAACATATTTCTTCGGCAAACGAACTTAATGAGGAAAATGCGTCAATTGTTTCGCATATTTTCCTGGTTGCCGCTAAAATTGCAAAGCGGCTCGGAATTGCCGAAAACGGCTACCGTATTGTCAACAACTGCGGCAAGGACGGCGGTCAGACGGTCGGTCATCTGCATTTTCATCTTCTCGGCGGCAGAAATTTAGGCTGGCCTCCGGGCTGAAAAGTTCTATTATCCAATTTCAAAAGAGGTGTATTCAATGCTTTATAAAAGTACAAGAAACGATGAAATAAGAGTTGAGGCATCACAGGCAATAATAAAAGGTCTTTCGGATGACGGCGGTCTTTTCATTCCCGAAAGTATTCCGTCCGTTTCGCTTTCCGAAATAAAAGCTATGCTCGGTAAATCTTATAATGAGCGGGCAGAAGTGATTCTTTCAAAATTTCTGACTGATTTTTCGCCCGAGCAAATCGGCTATTGCGTCAGCGGCGCATATACTTCCGAAAAATTCGGCAGCGCAAATATATCCGAACTTCATAAATTGAATGACAGTGTGTCGTTTCTGGAATTATGGCACGGTCCTACATGTGCGTTTAAAGATATGGCGCTCCAGATTTTGCCGTACCTGCTTACGACTTCCGTTAAAATCAATAAGCTTGATAAAACGGTCGTAATTTTAGTTGCTACATCGGGCGATACGGGCAAGGCGGCACTTGAAGGCTTTGCGGATGTTCCGGGTACAAAAATTATTGTTTTCTTTCCGGATGGCGGCGTCAGCAATATCCAAAGGCTGCAGATGATAACCCAGAGCGGCGGAAATGTCTATTCATGTGCCGTTAAGGGTAACTTTGATGATGTTCAGACTTTTGTAAAGCAGATTTTTACGGATTCCGAATACAAGAAAAAGCTTAATGCGGCAAATCATGATTTTTCATCCGCTAACTCTATCAACTGGGGCAGGCTTGTTCCTCAGGTTGTCTATTATATCGATGCGTACTGCAAGATGATTGACAACGGTGAAATTAAACTCGGTGATGAAATAAATGTGGTTGTTCCGACCGGCAATTTCGGCAATATTCTTGCGGCATACTATGCAAAGCGTGCAGGAGTGCCGATTAAAAAACTTGTATGTGCGTCCAACAGCAATAATGTTCTGACCGATTTTATCAGAACGGGAGTTTACAATAAAAACCGCAAGTTTAATCTTACGGTTTCGCCGTCGATGGATATCCTGATTTCGAGTAACCTTGAAAGACTTCTCTATGACCTTTCGGACTGCTATACCGTTAAGAAGTTAATGCAGGACCTGAAAAATGACGGTAAATATGAAATTACGGCTCAAATGAAGGCGGCAATCGGTGAACTTCTGTGGGCAGACTTCTGCGATGATGAAGAAACACTGAAAACAATCAATGAAGCCTTCGAGGAGTACGGATACCTTATGGATACCCATACGGCTGTCGGCTATGCGGTTTATAAAAAGTATATTGCTGAAACCGGCGATGATACAAAAACGATAATTGCTTCTACCGCAAGTCCGTTCAAATTCAATAACAGCGTGTATAAGGCTATCAAAGGTGAGGTTCCTGCCAATAAGTCCGAATTTGAGCTTTTGGCAGAGGTGTCGGAAATTTCCGGGCTGGCTGTTCCGAAATCCCTTGCCGAACTTGAAACCAAAAAGCCGAGGTTTGAACAGGTGGTTACAAAAGACGGTATGCAGGATGTCGTTACCGAGTTTTTAGGTTTGTAATCATGGCACTTTTTGCTATATCCGACCTTCACCTTTCGTTTGCGTCCGATAAACCTATGGATGTTTTCGGTTGGGATAATTACGAAGCGCTTCTTGAAAAAAACTGGCGCAAAAATGTGACGGAAGAAGATACGGTGCTTATCCCCGGGGATATTTCCTGGGCGATGTACTTGGAGGAAGCGGAAGCGGATCTGAGTTTTATCAATGACCTTCCCGGTAGGAAAATAATAGGTAAGGGCAATCACGATTATTGGTGGAGCACACTAAAAAAAATGAATGAGTTTAAAGCTTCAAAAGGCTTTGACACAATTAACTTTCTGTTTAACAACAGTTTCAGTTATAAAAATTTTGCTATATGCGGAACAAGGGGGTGGGGCAATAATGGTACTGCTGACGAAGATACCCGAATATGGAACCGTGAACTTCAAAGATTACTGCTTTCGATTGGAAGTGCAGAAGGTGACATCATTTGTTGCCTTCACTATCCGCCGACGAATCTGAGAGGCGGCATCAGTGAAGAATATATGGAAATTTTCAGGCGGTTCGGCATAAAAACCGTCTGCTACGGTCATCTTCACGGTAACCATGAGGCAGCGAAGCTTCCCGATATGATTGACGGAATAAAATTTTCGCTTGTTTCATGCGATTATTTGAAATTTATGCCGCTTAAACTATCAGATTAAATTATTGGAGGATTTTTTTATGAACGCAAAGTTTGAAAAAACAGGAGAAAACGAAGTAACACTTGAATTTACCGTTGCTAATGCCGAATTCAAATCGGCTGAACAGAAGGCATATAAAAAAATGGTTAAGAGAATAAATGTTCCGGGTTTCAGAAAGGGTAAAGCTCCGAAATTCATGATTGACAGAATGTACGGTGCAGAAATCTTTTATGAAGAAGCTATCAATATTCTTTTCCCCGATGCATATGATGAAGCTGTTAAGGAAACGGGAATTGAACCTGTTGACCGTCCCGAAGTTGACATCAAGGAAATCGGTGAAGATAAGGATCTTGTTCTTACCGCAAAGGTTACCGTTAAGCCCGAAGTTGAAATCGAAAACTATAAGGGTATAGAATTACCAAAAATTGAGTATACTGTAAGCGATGACGATGTGAACAAGGAAATCGAAAAAATGCAGCAGCAGAACTCAAGGCTTGAAACCGTTGAAGACAGAGCAGCTGAGATGGGTGATATCGCCGTAATCGATTATGAAGGCTTCTGCGACGGCGTTGCATTTGAAGGCGGCAAGGGTGAAAACTATGAACTCGAGCTTGGCTCAAATACCTTTATCCCCGGCTTTGAAGAACAGATTGTTGAGAAGAATACCGGCGACGAGTTTGATGTGAATGTTACATTCCCCGAAGAATATCATGCAGAAAATCTTAAAGGCAAGCCTGCAGTGTTCAAAGTTAAGCTTAACAGCATTAAAAAGAAGATTCTTCCCGAACTTGACGATGAGTTTGTTAAGGATGTAAGCGAGTTTGATACTCTTGATGAGCTTAAGGCGGATACTAAGAAAAAGCTTGAAACAAATGCCGAAAACAGAACAAAAGCGGAAAAAGAAGCTGCTGTTTCGGAATGGCTCTGCGAAAATATGAAGGCTACTATTCCCGAAGTGATGGTTGAATCGGAAATCGATAATCTTATGAGGGATTTTGAAATGAGACTTTCATATCAGGGTATCAGCCTTGATACATATATGTCTTATCTCGGTTCCGATGCAAAGACGATGAGAGCATCATTTAAAGAACAGGCAGAAAAGAAGGTTAAGACAACACTTGCCCTCGAAAAAATCTGTGCACTCGAAAAGATTGAAGCTTCAGACGAGGATGTTGATAAAGAAGCTGAAAAGCTTGCCGAAGCTTACAAAATGGAAGCAAAAGATATTAAGGAGCGCCTTGGGGACGGTCTTAAAACCGATATTGCAATCGGCAAGACAATTGAATTCCTTATAGAAAACTCGGTAGAAAAGAAGGCAGCAAAGAAGACAGCCGCTAAGAAAACAACCGCAAAGAAGGAAACTGCCGAAGGCGAAGAAAAGCCTAAAAAGACAGCTGCAAAGAAAACGACTGCGGCTAAGAAGACTACAACTGCACAGACTGCTGCCAAAGCAACAAAAAAGACAACCAAGAAAGAAGAAAAAGAAGCAGAATAATTGAATCTCATATATGAAACGGAGGTTTTAACATGAGTTTGGTACCTATGGTCGTTGAACAGACCAACAGAGGCGAGCGTTCATACGACATTTTTTCAAGATTATTAAAAGACAGAATTGTTTTTCTTTCCGACGAGGTTAATGATGCAACCGCAAGCCTTGTGGTTGCACAGCTTCTCTTCCTTGAAGCCGAGGACCCGGATAAGGACATTTCTCTTTACATCAACAGCCCCGGCGGATCAATAACCGCCGGCATGGCAATCTACGATACAATGCAGTATATTAAGTGCGATGTGTCAACTATCTGCGTGGGAATGGCCGCAAGCATGGGCGCTTTTCTTCTCACTGCCGGCGCAATAGGAAAAAGATATGCGCTTCCCAACAGCGAAATAATGATTCATCAGCCGCTCGGCGGAACACAGGGGCAGGCAACGGATATTCAGATTCACGCTGAACGGATTGTTAAAATGAAGAAAAAACTTAATCAGATTTTAAGCGAACGCTCCGGGCAGCCGCTCGAAACCATTGAGCACGATACCGAAAGAGATAATTTCATGTCGGCGGATGAGGCCAAGGCTTACGGTCTGATTGATGAGGTAATTTCAAGCCGCAAAGAGGTGAAGTAATGCCGAAAAATATGAATAACGATAACGGCGAACTTAAATGCTCGTTTTGCGGAAGAGACCAAAGCGAGGTCAAAAGGCTTATCGCAGGCCCTGGGGTTTATATCTGCAATGAGTGCATTGAACTTTGCAGCGAAATAATAGAGGAAGATTTCGGCACACCCGATGAGCATGAAGAAGAGCCGAAACAACCCGAAAAACTCCCGAAGCCTATCGAAATCAAGCAGATTCTTGATGAATATGTCATAGGTCAGGATGAAGCTAAAAAAGCCTTAGCTGTGGCGGTTTATAACCATTATAAGCGAATTTACAGCGATATGGATAACGATGTAGAACTGCAGAAAAGCAATATTCTTATGCTCGGTCCTACGGGAAGCGGAAAAACGCTTCTTGCGCAG
>JAXGBA010000010.1:0-2644 GCA_034186235.1 Clostridia bacterium
AGTTCAACAACGACTATCAGAAAGAATACGAAGCAAAGGGTATGATGTGCGTGGGCCGTAACCCGGACAGCGATCTCGTCGAGATCGTGGAGATTCCGAAGCTGAAATGGTATATTGGCATATAAAGAGCAGCCCGGATTGCCGATATAGCAATCCGGGCTGCTTCTTCATGTAAATAGTATATTTTCCGCTAATTTTAAATTTTTGTCACAAACTTCTATTGTAAATAAGGAACCGTTACGGTTGATGTTTACATCATTGTAAATTACGGTGTTAAAATCAACGAGGTTGCCGGAGAGGTGCAGTTAAAGGTTAAAAATGCTATCGAGGAGATGACAAATCTTAATTCCGAAGCTGTTAATGTGCATGTTCAGGGTATTAAGATTGTCAAAGATGCAGCCGAGGATTCCGCAATTACCGAGCCTCCGGCTGAAATTCCGGATGATACTGAGGACGATTCCGAAAAGCCCGAAGGTGAATAGAATTTATTGAACTGTGAATATCGAGGTTAACAAACCGATTTCTGAAATCCGGAACCAAATCCGGCATTCGGGAGTCGGTTTTTGTATTTCTTTTGCATTAAAACGACATGAGCCGCCGGAGTTTATAGAAAAAATTTTTAACTAAAATTAAAAAAAGACTTGCAATTTTATGAAATGTATGCTATAATAAGTTAACATTTCAAGTGATATATCAGAAATTTGTTGGAGGAACTGCATGTTATCGGAAAATGCATATGATATAATATTGAATAAACTCATGGACGGAAGTCTGCCTCCGGGTACGCTGATGAATCGGCGTGCCATCGCTGACGAACTCGGAATAAGTGCGGCACCGGTATTGGAAGCGCTGAAAAAGCTTGAATATGAGGGGTATCTTGAGGCTATCCCGAGAAAAGGGACGCAGGTTAAGGTTGTCAGTCGGGAAGATGTAATCGGCAACTATTTATTGCGTGCATCCGTTGAATGCACAGCGGTGCGCATAAGCAAGCATATGGGTTATTTAACGCAGAATTTGCCGCAGCTTGAGGCTATGGCAGCTGCTGCCGAGGAGGCTCGTGCCAAATCGGAAGTGTCGGCTTTAAACTATAAAAAAGACTTGGAATTTCATACTGCATTGGTGAGTACCTGTAATAATTCCGCTATATGCGCAGGTTATCGCCGTATTGTGATGCCGAGTTTCTTTTATCGTATGAATACTGTATTTAAGAAGGATAGCGCTACAACATTGCCGCACAGTGATCATGTACAGCTGCTCCGGCTTTTGGTCGAAGCCAAAACTCCGGCTGCTGCAGAACAGTATATAAAAGCGCATATTTTATCAGGGCAACCTCAAATAGGCGAATTGCTTGGTTAATTGGGATATTTCGTTTTGTGTCGGACTTTTTTATAATTTCGCATATTTAGAATGATAAATGAATTTAAAATGTTGTTCGTCTTTATTGTTAACGGTTTTGCTTAACACTGCAAACCGTATCTTTTTTGAAAAGCGTGATATATCACTTGAAATATTACAAATCATTAGGAGGAGTTATTATGTCAATACAAACCTTTATTGTGAGCAGGGATGACCGAGTGTATGAGGCTTTTCCCGACGTAACCCTAACTGCAGATAAAACCAAAATGATTGCGGTTTATCTGACATGTAAGAGTCATTTGGAGCGTGGGCATACACGTATTATGATGACTGAAAGTGTTGACCGCGGCAGAAGCTGGAGTCCACCGCACCCCTTTACAGAGCTGACAGAAACAGAAGGGCTTACTTATAACTGTCCTCGAATTTCTACGTTGCCGGACGGTAGACTTGCAGTTATCTGCGATAAATGGGTTGCAGAGGGTGTTACTGCCGTCTATGTTTGGTTTTCGGAGGATAACGGAACAACTTGGTCTGCGCCGAAGAAAACGCCTGCTACAGGAATTGTGCCCGATTGTTACAGAGTTTTGTCCTGCGGTCGTCACATCATTTCCACTCATGAGGAGAACCAAAATACAAAGCACCTTGAGCAATCGTTGTGGTACAGCGATGACGGCGGATTAACATGGTCCGAGAAAGTCACGATTGCGTCCGACGAGCGTTATCATCTTTGCGAGGGAAACATACTTGAGCTTTCGGACGGAACTTTGGTATGCTTTCTGCGTGAAAACTCCATGCTGGGGATAGATTGTCTGAAAGCATTCTCATATGACGGCGGCGCTCATTGGCAGGGCTTGGTTCACACAGCAATCCCTGCGTGTCACCGTCCGGTTGCTGGGTTTCTCAAAAACGGTAACATACTGATGACCTACCGGTTTTTGCAGGGCGGAGGCAGAGGTTTCGGGCATAATACGCAGAATTTCATGTGTGCATATTTTGATGAAGAAAGCGCCGCATGCCAAACCAGGGAGGCGTTCCGTTGTGCTATTTTACCATTGGACCATGACCGTAATCCTATAATTACCGATTTGGGTTATTCGGGATGGGTTGAATTTGAAGACGGCGAGTTATACGCCGTGAGTTATATAATCGATGATGCGCCGAAAGCGCATATAAGAGGTTATTCTTTCCATAAGGAAGATATTGTTTTATAGTTGCGAAAGGATTGATATAATGTCAAAAATATTACTGAAAGGGATATTTCCTGCGCTTCCTACCGTATTTGATAAAA
>JAXGBA010000011.1:0-13885 GCA_034186235.1 Clostridia bacterium
CTCATTGACCGAAGAAGAGAAAAAAGGCAAATGGATAAAGTCGGTCAATGAAAATGGCGACATTGTTTATACTTATTATCTTGAAAATCTACAATCGTCAACCGATTTGCATTTTATATTTATCAAAAGCCCGACGATAACCTATGATCCCAACGGCGGAAAGCCGTATGTTATAGAAAACAGACCGCATATGGATGAAGCTGAAAATGTTTACAGTTTCCTTCCCCTGTCGGAAAACCTGGATGAAAATGCGTTTGTTCCTCCATATGTTTCCAGAGCCGCAGAAGGGCAAAATGACGGCTGGAAGTTTTTGGGATGGAAGCTTTCGGGAGACATTATCTCAGGTATCCCGGCAAATACCGAGCTTATAAATGAAGACAAATTAGGGTCCCTGATGCTTCCTGCGGTGCACACGGTAGCCTGCAATTATGATATTGACGGCGCATCGGACACGCCTGCCTCGCAGTATTTTAAGATATATGACGGCAATGTTTCATTGACAAAAAATGTTTATGGTGACTCAGTTGAAATTGTCAACGGCGTGACATGGGATGACAATGGCGAAACAAAGCTTTACGCCAATGTTAACCGCGGTCTTACCATTGTGGCGCAATGGCGGTGGCGACAGGCTTTTATTCCCCAGGCGGTGGTTAACGGCGTTTTCAACAATTCAGCCGAGGGCGGAACTGTTGAAATTACAAATGTTTCAGACCCTGCGGACGAAAATTATAACGACGCATATACCGAACAAGGCGGAAAATCCTACCATGCTCAATTAGACGAAACCATAACCGTTAAGGCAACGCCGAATGCGGGCTGGAAGTTTATCGGCTGGTATGACGAAGAAGGAAATCTCGTTTCCATTAATGCCGAATACGGATACGTTGAAACAAATGAAAGCGTAAAAACCTATTATGCAAGATTTGCAAACAGTATCACGCAGACATACATCCGTCAGCTCAAAAGCGGCGACAGCTGGGTAAACATAGACGATGACGCAGTAGGAGTTCTTGACCGCTACAGCTATGTCGACGCTGTAGGAATGCCCATAAGCTGCACCGCAAGTTCGGGAAAGGGTTACAGGTTTGTGGGCTGGTATGATACTTACGGTAAAAAAGTAACCAAGGATATGGTTATAAACAACGGCACAACAATCAGCTACACCACAACTGATAACGCTACCTATTATGCCCGTTACGAAAATGCGTATACCCTGAATGTCAGCAAAATTGATGAAGAAACATCGGCATCGGGCGAAAAAATACCGCTTGCCGGGGCAGAGTTCACACTGTACCGGGCGGATGAAGACGGCGATCAAACAATAACCTATAATGACACAAATATAAAGTGCTTCGTAATAGGCTCCGCAACTTCTGCTTTGACCGATGACAGAAAACAAGCGCTTGCAGTCTTTTCCGACTCTCTTTTACCCGGAAGGGAATACTATCTTGTTGAAACAAAGCCGCCTTTCGGCTATAACATTATAACCGAAATTACACAGATTTCTTTTGCCGGTACCGAAGCGGACGAAAACGGTGTATATACCATCGAAATCACAAACCGAATCGGAATTCAGCTTCCGGTTGCGGGCGGTGTCGGAGCGCTTGTTTTCAATGCGGTGGGCGCTTTGTTGATCGGCACAGCAGTTTTGTTGTTTGTTTCCAAAAAGAAATTTTCTCTGAAATAATGCAAACAGACAAAACGGATTACGAAATTATACAAATCGGATTTGAAAAATGGTATTTTTGTCGCAAAAATGCTGATTTTCAAAAAAGGTATTGACAATCAGGCTAATAGGTGTTATATTAGAAATGCAGTTTGTATTTTAATTCACAAACATAAATAAACAAAGGAGAAGGGCTATGTATAAATTAAATAGTTTAAGAAAAGTGATTTCTGTTATTATTGTCCTTGTTTTCGGTCTTATGGCTGTTCCGCAGGTTCTTACAGCCGAAGGAACAGAAATATATGCATTGAAAGGAACCATAGGTTCGTTGAAAACAATCGTAGGTGATGAAGTACCTTGGCCAACAGAAACATCAGGTACAATTAAAATTCGTCCGAAGGGTTCGCCAGCCGGTGCGGCTTATTCTGCATACAAGCTGTTGAATATTGTAAATGATAGCGGCATGCTTAAGGTTTCCGTTCCGGACAAAGCACAGCCTTTTTGGAAAGAATATTTGTCCCAATCAACTGATGTAACCGTTGCTGACATTAAAACTACAATAAAAAACATGGATGCTACAACAGCAAGCAGTTCTATCGTTAATGCATTTCTTGATTTTTCCGAAAATGCTTCGGAGATCGATATGCCGGAAAAAATGCCACCGGCACAGGTAGAAGGTACAGATGCAACAATCTCAACAACATTCGGTTTTTATATTATTCTTCAGACAGCGGCGCCGGCGAACGGTTATATCGCATCAGCTCCCGTTCTTGCATGCTTGCCTATGCAGAATGTAGACACGGGAAAGTGGCTTTCTTCTTATGTTGCAGAGCCTAAAGACGATACAATCAAAATATCCAAAAAAGTCAAAGCTACCGGCGATGTAGACTATTTGCCAGAAACAATTACCGAAATCGGTGACACGGTTGAGTATGAAATTGTTATAGACCTTGCTAAATACGGTTCGGATGTAACAAGGCAAGCAATCAAATATCTGCTCGTAGATGAATTGCCGGCAGGGCTTGAGTACATAAACAATTCCGCTACGGTTATATTTTACAAAGGAGGCACAGTAGATACACCGACGAGAACTTATGAAGCGAAATATGACACCGATACACGCAAACTGAAACTGGATCTTGGAACAGACTATGCAACAAAACTTGCAGACTTCGATACCGCTGTACTTACATACAAGGCTATTCTTGGAAGCAGTGCGGTTATAGAAGGCAACGGTAATGATAATAATGCTGTATTGGAATATACTTCAGCAGTTGGCAAAACAAGCACTTATTCATCTGTTGCTACAGTTTATACGCATGAGCTAGACATCACCAAGGTTGATGATAAAAATCCCGCTAATCACCTTTCCGGCGCAGTATTCCAGGTGTACAAAGATCCGGCACATAAAGACGACTCGTCAAAGGCTATCCCCTTTATTGATGTTTCTTCCCCCACCGATAAGATTTACAGAGTGGCTACAGAAGCAGAAAAATCAAATACTGAAATTGATAAATTCTATAATCTTGCTGTTTCTGATACGGGTAAAATGAAAATTATCGGTTTAAATGATACGGATTATTATTTCAAAGAAACAGTGGCACCGGTCGGATATAACCTTCCGGAAGATTTGTTTACGATTTCTCCCGCACCGGAGCCTTCCGAAATTACTACGAACGACGAAGGCGAAAAGCTATATGTTAACATGGTGGCACAATCGGCAACTATCAAAAACAATTCCGGTATTAACTTGCCGGTAACCGGTGGTATGGGTACAATACTTTTCACAGCTGTCGGACTTTTGCTCATGGCAGGTGCAGCTTACTTCCTCTTTGCAAAGAAAAAAGGAAGCCATTAAATCTATTTTGTGTATAATTGCAAAAATCCGTTTGTAAGCAAAATTACAACGGATTTTTGTTTAGGTGCGATAAATGAATAATCTGAAGAAAACCATTCTGTGTGTTATCATTTTTTTGGTAGGTCTTGCAATAATGCTGTATCCCAGCATAAGCAACTATTTTAAGCAGAAAAATCATGTTGGGGTTATACAGGATTACCTCGAAAAAACCGAAAAAATGTCTCAGGAACAGATTGATGAATTGAAAAATGCGGCAAAAGAATATAACGAACGCATAGCGGAGGTGTCAATTAAGCAAAACGCCGCCGCTTCTTCCGCAACGCCGGATTACTGGGGGATATTAAACATAAACGAGGATGTTATGGCGTATATCACCGTTCCCGTATGCGGTATAAATTTGCCCATACGCCACGGCTGTGACGAAGATGTTCTTCAAAACAGCGCCGGTCATATTCCGGGAACCTCGTTTCCTATAGGCGGCCCCGGCACTCACTCTGTTATTACGGCACACAGAGGTCTCCCCTCCGCAAAGCTGTTTACGAATATCGACAATTTGAAAATAGGAGATCAGTTTTATATTCACGGCCCTGACGAAACATTGGCATATGAGGTGGATCAGATTAAGGTTGTTCTTCCCGAGGATACCTCCTATCTCAGAATAGAGGAGGGAAAAGATTATGTGACTCTTGTTACTTGTACACCGTACGGTATTAACACTCACCGTCTGCTTATACGAGGGCACAGAACGGCATATATTCCTCAGGTTGAAGAAGAACAAATTGCAGAAACAAAGAAAAAGAACAACAGAATGTTGATGCTTTACATTGCAGGCATTTTTGCGGCAATATTGCTTATGTTTATTGCATACATTGTCCGTAAAAAGTATTTGAAAAAGAAAAAACAGTAACAGGAAAGGTGTCATGCGCGTTATGAAAAAGACGGTCTCGGTTGTGTTGGCAATTCTGCTTCTTTCAATGTGCTTCGGGATTTTCAACAGCTATACCGAGGAAGCAGGCAGTATTACAATTAAATACACACGCAAAGATAACGGTCAGGGAATTGCAGGCGTCGAAATGTCTGTTTATAAAGCGGCTGACTTCTCGGAAGGTTCCTATGTTTTAACAAAGCCCTTTATCGCCTCCGCAGTTTCGGTGAACGATCTTTCAACTACCGACAGCAAAAACGCCGCCGCTGCCGCTTTGTTTGCGTATGCTTCCAAAAACGGTATAAACGGAAGCAAGGCTTTAACGGATTCAAAAGGAAATGCGTATTTTGACGGATTGACAGACGGCATCTATCTGGTTGCCCAGACAGGGGCAGTTTCGGGATTTAAAACCATACCGCCCTACCTTGTTTATATTCCGGAAAAAACCATTGGAGGCAGTCCGATTTATAATGTTTTATCCAATGTGAAAACCGAGCGGGATAACGGTGGCTCCGGCGGCGGGGGTGATAAAACCTTTTCCGTTTCTGTTACAAAAATTTGGGATGATTCGGATAACGCTGACGGTATTCGCCCGAAAAGCGTGAGCGTTAGCCTACTGCGTAGTGGCAAAAAGTATAAAACGGCAACGCTCAGTGCGGAAAACGGCTGGAAATATACCTTTTCCGGGCTTTCGGGAACGAAAAATGCGTATACCGTTGAAGAAGATGCAGTTGCAGGTTATACCGCATCATATACCGGAAACGCATCAAGCGGTTTTGTGATTACAAACAGGCATGAAACGCAAAATCCTCCGACTCCGGACGGTGTGTCCGTTTGGGTTCAAAAAAAGTGGGAGGATGATAACAACAAAAACGGACAGCGTCCGAACAGCATAACCATACAGCTGATTAAGGACAGCACGGTTTATAAAACGGCGCAGTTAAGCAGTTCAAATAACTGGAATTACCGTTTTGACAATCTTCCCGATGCAAAATATACGGTTAAGGAAATTTCATCGGAGGGCTATTATGTTTCGTACTCCCGAACAAACGGCAATATATATACCGTTACCAACACATTGGGCGATGGCGAGGATGAACCGCCGCTTAATCCGGCTAATCCGTCAACCATCGGAATTTCGGTAAAAAAGGTTTGGGACGACAAAGATAATGCGGACGGGGTACGACCGGACAAAATTAAGGTAAATTTAATAAAAGACGGGGAAACATTCCGCTCTGCCGAGCTGTCCGAACAAAACGGCTGGCAGTACGAGTTTTCGGATGTGCCGAAAAACGCATGGTACAGCATATATGAAGAAATCGACGAAAAATACGCTGTTACATACAGCGGAAATGCCACAGACGGATATGTGATTACAAATTCATATCCGACGGATGTGCCGAAAAACGAACAGCCGGAACCCGCAAATCCGTCGCTTACGGATATTCCCGTACGAAAAATATGGAATGACAACAAAAACGCCGCAGGCAAGCGGCCGCAAAGCATAACGGTGAATTTGATAAAAGACGGGAGTATTTACCGCTCCCTTACCCTTTCAGAAGACGGCGAATGGAAAGGCGTTTTTTCCGATGTCCCGGCGGACGGGGCTTATACTGTCACGGAGGACGCCGTTTCGGGATATTCGGCAGACTACTTGGCAGACAACGAATTTATCGTTACAAACACTTATACCGAGGATGAAACCGATCCCGGAATACCGCCCGAACCGTTTATTCCTGCTATAAACGATGATATGCCCTCAAGTAGCGACGGCTTTTATGAGGAAGCATTGTCTATTCCGCAAACGGGCAGTTTGAATTGGCCGGTGCCTGTTCTGGCGGTTGCGGGCATTTTGTTTTTGTTATGCGGACTGGCTTTTCTACCTGAAAACAGGAGGGAAAAGTCATGAAAAAATCCAAAAAAACGGCAGTAGCATTAATCTCAATCGGATTGTTGTTGATTATGTCGGCTTTTCTGCTTTGGGGATTCAACGAATTAATGTCTTACCGCGCGGCGCAAGAAACAGCCGAAATTCTCAGCAATTTGGAAAATCAAATGTTGGATGAAATATCCGTCACCGCAGAAGCAGAAGAAGGAACAATGCCCACGAGAATTTCGGACGGCATTGATATTGTGGGGGTTGTGTCGGTTCCGTCACTTGAAATTGAAGTGCCGGTAGCAGCAGAGTGGAGCTATGAAAATCTCAGAAAATCTGCGTGCCGATACAGCGGAACGGTAGAGGACGGGCGATTGATTATACTGGCACACAATTACAGCAGGCATTTCGGAAATTTAAAAAATGCCGCTGTAGGTGACGAGGTACAGTTTATGGATGTGAACGGAAAACTGTATCTGTACAGCGTTACCGAAATGGAGCTTTTGAATAAAAATGAGCTGGATAAATTAACTGAGTCCGACAGCGATTTAACGCTTTTTACATGCACCTACGGCGGACAAAAGCGTATTGTTGTGCGTTGCATGAAGCAGTTGTAACAAGCATAAGGCGTTTTGTATAAGCAATATACCGATTTGAGCAGACTTAGTGAATTTATTAAATAAAAGTAGACACATGGAAACTGAGCCGACCCCCCAAAAAAAGTTAGACTTTTTATAGCGTAGTAGTTTTTATGACTACTACGCTATTTTTATTGCTTTTCAAAAATGAACATGGCTTAAGAAAAGCGAATTTGCTCCGCACGTCTGCCGCAGGGCGGAGCGGCGAAGCCGCCTCTCTTGCGGAACTTATATTCTGTGCGATTTGCTCGTGGGTTATTCGGAGCGTGTTACTGCCTGTACGTTCCGATTCTGAAACAAGAAATTCTGCCAAGCGTTTGTCAAGGCTCTTAAACATAATCTGCTGCATATGCTACATTACATCGGAAAAACGTTTTACCGCAAGCTCATACAAAAAGCATTTTATATTTATATTCCTTTCTTTCAACAGCGCAATCGCATTAGCAGGAACAATGAAAACCTCGGTTTCTTGTTTTGCCGTCATAAAGCTGTCAAATGTTATCTGGCTGATTACGCACGATGCCGAAAGCACACAAATATCATTCGGATATAGCCGAAACAATGTAATCTCTCTGCCTTCCTCGGAAAGCAGATATGTACGGATTTCGCCCGATATGACCAAGAACATACCAAGACAGTCGTTTCCTGAACCGTGAATAAAACCGTCTTTTTCAAACCGCTGAAGAAACGATACGCTATTTATATATTCTCGTTCTTCTTTCGATAGTTTGTCCCAAAACGGCAGCTTTTCGGTTAAGTCTGTTATTCGTGATATTTGTGATTGCTGCATCCGTGAACACCGCAGGAATGACCGTCGCCGTGTTCGTGATTGTGGTGGCTGCAATGAACATTCGGGTTATATCCGAGATTTCCGTCAAGGAGCGCCATGTCCGCTGCCGTTAGTGTCAACAACCTGTGTGTTTTCAATTTTCCCTTCATTGATTTCATAAATCTTAAATTTTTCGGTATGCCCGAAATGCTGAAAAATCTGTCTGTCCTCATAAGTTACTGCAATTTTCATGATATGATCTCCTTTTTGTGCGATTTTGCACACATTTTTACTTGTACCGAAACTTTGTCGGCAACAGCTGCCGCAGCTGATAGACATTACTAAAAAGTGGACAGTCAAGCGCAAAGACTGGGGACAGATTCATTCTCAGCTTGAAATATTCTTTGCCGAAAGATTACCGCAATAGCATAAAATAGCCGTCAAATCAAGGGGAAAATACACGCTCTCATACGAGGGAGTCCTTGACATGCCGGCTATTTTATGCTATATTATAACTAAGGGCTGAAAGCCGAAATTAGGCTCTCAGCCCACAAAAACTAATTAGATTATATCATCATTTTGGAGCTAAATTTGAGGTTTACACCAAATGAGGGACTGCCCCTATAACCGAAGCTATTGCATTGGAAGTAATCGATCCGCTTCTTGCAATTCCTATGTTTATACTTGATTTTTTGTGCATACATCCGTTTAATGATGGAAACGGAAGAATGTCAAGACTTCTTACACTTTTATTACTTTGTCGCAGCGGGTATACAAACGGCTAAAATAATTTAATCAATAAGGAGAAAACGATGGACTTATCAAAATTTACAGCAAATAAAGATGAAAAACCGCTTGATAAAATTGCGGTAAACGGAGGATTATGCAGCATTTTCAGAAAAATTGCCTGCATCGGTGACAGCCTTTCCTCAGGTGCATTTGAATCATTTGAGAACGGGAAACGAGATTATCACGACTATTACGATTATTCATGGGGCCAGTTCCTTGCGCGAGATACAGGGAATGAGGTTATTAATCTTTCGCACGGCGGACTGCGTTCAAGCACATTTTTTGATATGGCGCGCGAGCAGAGCTTTTTTGATGATAAATATAAATGCCGCGCGTACATAATTGCTCTTGGTGTAAATGATATTACTGGATTTATAAACGGAGATTTTGAACTTGGCAGCACAGCTGATATTAATCTTTCGGATTATGCTAAAAATAAACCAACATTTGCAGGGTATTATGCTAAAATAATCGCAAAATATCAAGAGATGCAACCGAAAGCAAAATTCTTTCTGATGACAATTCCGCGCCACACGAAGGATGCTATGCGAGAGAAATGGGGCGATAAGCATGCAAAGTTGATTTATGAGATTGCAGAAATGTTTGAAAACTGCTATGTTATTGATTTTCGCAAATATGCACCGGTTTATGATGAAGAATTTTGTCGCAATTTCTTTCTTGCCGGACATATGAATGCGGCAGGTTACCGATTGACAGCGCTTATGGTTGAATCGTACATAGATTATATAATAAGAAATAATCCTGAGGATTTCGCACAGATAGGTTTTGTCGGAACGCCTTATCACAATTCTGAATTTAAGTGGTGATAAGAACAAAAGGTGTTATGGAAAAATGAAGTTTTTCAATGCTTATATACATATGGTTGACAAAACAGTTAATTCAACAATGGAGGGCTTTGTAATGAATAATTTTCAAAAAAATATTGTGCCGTCAAAAAATCAAAATGAAAAATGTATGTTTTGGGATTTATCAAAAAAACCAAAAATATTGTTTGTGGGAAATTCTATAACTAAGCATGCGCCGAAACCTAGTATTGGATGGATAAACGATTGTGGCATGGCGGCGTCGGAGATTGATAAGGATTATGTTAATATTATAAAGCGTAAAATACGAAAGAAATATCCTTATGCATCGTTCGGAATTTTGCAGGTAGCTGATTTTGAACGGGAGTTTGATACATTTGATATTGAAAAAGAGTATTCAGAGGCAAAAGAATTTTCGGCGGATTTAATTATAATGTTTTTTGGAGCAAATGTTCCAAAAATGTATGATACATTGATTTCCCCGACTGTAACATTCGGAACACGTTATGAGAAACTTCGAAATTTTCTTGATAATGGTACAGACACGAAATTCATTCATTCACAAGGCTTCTACATAAGACCAAAGCTTGATGAAGAAAAGGAGATTGTTGCAAAAAAGTACGGAGATATATTTGTAAATATTGAGGATATCCGTATGCTTGATGAGTCACATGGCAGATTTAATCATCCCGGTGACTACGGTATGCAACTCATAGCCGAGCGCTTTCTCAAATATATAGACAAATGCTTGTAGCAGCAAAAAATGTACGGCTTGTAACTGTTGTATCAAATACATATGCGAGATAATTGTATGTATAAAATAAGTTTGTTTTGTTGATAATTTTGATTTAGAATAATAAAATTACACAAAAGGAGTACCAAAATGATTTACCCCGAAAATTGTGATGTAATACTTGATGTCACAAAAGCACCATATTATTGTGACAATACCGGAAAAGAGGATTGCACGAAAAAACTTATACAGGTTATGAACGATATTTTAAGTCCGAATATCAAGGGGATTTCCGATGCACGCGAGGAACTTGAGTCATCTGATGATCCGAACTATCGTATAAGCTTTGAGATTTGCAAGAAAAATGGACTAATAAATGTAATATTTCCGGAGGATTTGCAGCCATCACATATAGTATATTTTCCGAAGGGTACATATCTTATTAGTGATACAATAGGTCATACCCTTCCTAATCTCAAAAATATATTAAACGATGTTTATACGATGGAAATAAACAGACAAATATATATAAAGGGTGAGGACAGAGAGAGTACAATTATAAAGCTTGCTGATAATTGCCCCGGATTTGGATTTGGAAATCAAAAGCCAATGATTACATATATAAGAACAGAACAGTCAAATATAGCCATGACAAATTCGCTTAGCGATATAACTATAGATTGCGGCAGTGGCAATGAGGGAGCTGTTGGAGTAAACTTCTATTCAACTAACAGCGGTTCAATAAGAAATGTTACATTCAAAAGCAGCGATGATGAAAAAAGAGGCTATTGCGGACTTGTCGCTGATGGTGCTATGCACGCATATATTGGTAATGTTTTGGTTGACGGATTTGATTATGCCGTAAGGGTTAAAAACAGTTTGGCACCCTCAGTGTTTGAAAATGTTGAGATAAAGAATCAAAGAATTAATGGATTTGTTGCAGCCAATGCAAATGTTTCTCTGCGTCATTTTAAGAGTATTAATAAAGATTGCCCATTTTATATTAGCGGTTATAATTCACAATCGGCAATTCTTGACTCTGAATTCATCGGAGCTGGCGATAAGGAAAATGCAGGGTGTATCAGATTCGGAGATGGTATTGCGTATGCAAGAAATATAAATACTACAAACTATAAATATCCGATTTTATTTGGTGGTCATTGTCATGATTATGAGCCATATATTAAGGAAAAATCGACTGCGGACGGAAGCTGTAAACTATTTGATAATGATAAAATAACTCTTGGCTTGCCAATTGAAGATGCACCGGAAGTATTTAAGGTTACCGATGAAAATGATATAGCATATGTAAATGATTTTGGAGCGGTGGCAGACGGAAAAACAGATTGTACCGAGGCAATACAAAAAGCTTTTAATTCTGGTAAACCGGCGGTATATTTCGGTAGCGGTCATTATCTTGTAAGTGACTCTGTCAGCGTTCCTGCAACGGTAGAACTTATTGACTTTATGTACTGCGATTTTTACGCTGATGAAAAGTTAAGAAAAATGAAAAATTGCGGATTTTTGATAGTTGAAGAGGAAAGTGTTAATCCGCTTTGTCTGCAAAATGTTTTTGCATGGGAAAAATTTTACGGTTATTTCAGATTTGTAAAACATGCTTCGCATCGTACTCTGGTTATGCGTGATTTGCAAACTCAATGTGCCGGTATGTACTTTAACACTGTAGAAGGCGGCAAAGTATTTATAGAGAATGTTGCGTGTACCATGGGAGGAAATGAGTTTGGAGAGGATTATTGTACGGTTTCTCCATTTGAGTTTGTGGGTCAAAAAGTGTGGTGTAGGCAAATAAATCCTGAGCGGGGAGATATTCAGATATTAAATGACCATTCGGATTTGTGGATATTGGGAATGAAAACAGAAACACATGTCGGAAGATTCGGGTCTATAGCCGTTAAGACTGTAAATGGCGGAAGAACAGAGTGCTTTGGCGCACGCTCCGGAATAGGTAGCTCCGGAATACCGCTTTACATAAATGAAAACTCATCTGTTTCGGGATTTTTTGAAGCGGGTGGATTTAGCAAGTCAACCTGTTGGGATATTTTCGTAAGAGAAACACAAGGGTGTGAAACAAGAGAATTGAGACAGGAAGATGCAATAAAAGTGGGTAGAACAAACTGGTCCGTAAATGGTTATATCGGCATAAAGAAAGACTAAGCTGAGGATATTGAAGGAAAAAATGGATATATATTGATACATACAAAAAATTATGCACTGAAAATGATGCTACAATTGCGGTATTTGAGGCACTTTGTTCCTGTGAGGATGGCGATACACTGCACCTTGGCGGCGGTGAACTCCACTTTCGTCCCGACATGGCGTTCACATGGGCGTCATCTGCCAGCTGAGCGAAAATATAACTCTCACGGATGTGACAGCCGTGCCGTCCGAGGGCAGAACTCTGTCTGTGGACGCGGACGCAACTCATTTTGTCAATTGCAGCGGCACAATCCACATGAAAGACTACCGTTTCGAGAGTATGATGGACGATGCTTGCAGCATTCACGGCATATATATGCCCGTTGTCAAAAAGCTATCCTGCACCCGTGTTCTGCTCCGTTTCGGTCATTTTCAGCAGTATGGAGTGAATATTTTCAGAAGGGGCGATAAGATAAGATTTGGTAGAGGACAACACCTTTCGCATGCATGAAAAGCGTTTAATCACACTTAGCGAGTGTGACGGCATCGTGATAAAAAACAATGTTTTTGTGCATGATGAGTCTTTGCCGGCTCATCCGGAGAATGAACCAACTGAGAGCGAAATATTTCAAAACTGTGACAATGTTAATTTTGAACCGGTAAAAGAGAAAAAATAATTATGTCTGCCAAAGAAGAGTTTAATGCCGACAAAACATCAGAATAAATTTTATGTCTGAAATTCAATATTAAATAAACGATCGAGTTTTCTAACCCCGGTCGTTTATTTTTTGGCATCTTTGATTTTGTTGCCGATTGTTTCGTTTGCCCTTGTGGCGTCAAAATCAATATCGTAGAGCGCAACCTCTCCGCAGATGTCCTCCGCCAGCGAAAGATTTGCCATAAATCCCCATGCCCAGCCTCTCGAGCCGCCTATGTATGCGATTTTAATGTCTTTTATCATGTTTTATCCTCCTAAAATTAATATTACTGCGACCATTATACAACATATTTCTTATGATTTTAATAAATATTATGCTTACGAATGTATAAACGGATATGATATAAGGCGGGAACTTCGTAAAAATCCGATATCTATGGCGAACCGCCATTATCACGAGCATTAGCCATATGTCACGGCAGTTCAAAGCGCAACGGGATTTAACATCAGCGAATATATTTCCGTAGTCAGGATTAAAAACGCACAGCGGCTGCTGCTGACCATAAATTATCATATAACCCAAATCGCCACGTATAAGCCCGCAGACCCGCACAAAATTAAGATTATTGACAAAAATCCGAGCGGCACCGGGGCACTTGAGCGCACCGGAAGCTTTGATTTCGCCGATATGCATTTTTATGAAAATCATGTGGTTTTTAGCGGCGATGTTTTTGTTAATCTCAAGGACATAACCTCCCGCCAGGCACTTTATAACCGCTATGCGCCGATACTGATGACCTCGGTTGACACCGACCCAAAGCTTTGCGGCGATGAAAGGTGTTCGCTTTTTGCGCGACTCGGCACGGGCGCATGGCAGATATTCGGCGGCCACGGCGGCAAAAAACTATATACAATAGGCGAAAAATAAACGGTAGGGCAAAATATTTTTAAAAATATTGACATTTGCCGAAAAATTTGGTAAAATAAAGATA
>JAXGBA010000012.1:0-5292 GCA_034186235.1 Clostridia bacterium
AACGAGAACAACAACCCTCGTATCATCCTCTCTCGTACAAGCCCTGTATTCCTGGAGCGTTTGCTCGAGGCTGAGGTACCTGAGATTCAGGACGTAAACCGAATCGATTGTGCGTCAGCTTATATCGTTCCAGAAAATTCCCGTTATCATATTTATTTACACAACATCGGAGGATTCCATAAATAAAAACGGCAGCTTGAGCGGTAAAGCAGTTGAAAATGCAATAAGTGCACAGAG
The DNA here is from genome assembly GCA_034186235.1 of Clostridia bacterium. GTDB lineage: Bacteria > Bacillota > Clostridia > HGM11514 > HGM11514 > CAKSKB01. Next base: position 238 of record JAXGBA010000012.1, read on the forward strand.
TGCTGTAGCGCAGCATTACGGCATTTACGAAGTGAACCTTAACGACTATATTTGGGAAGGTGTTAAGCAAGGCAGATTTATTTGGGAGCGCGGTCAGGCCGGAACTCTGACCGTAGACGGTACGCACCCGAACGACTTGGGGTATGAGGTTTACGCAAACAGAATAGTAGAAATGCTCACAAAGGATAAGTCTGAGGCGTTTAGAAAACTTGACCCTGACACAGAGCCTTACGGGGATTATGTTTTTGGTGAGATTGAGGAGGTTTTCCTTGAAGACGAGTCCGTTAAGCTTACCGGAGGCTGGTCTAAAAAATCTTACACGCCGATAGATATGACATCTAATACAGGAAGATATCCTGAAAGGTTTTTCCGTGACGGTTATATGCACAGCGATGACGGAACAAAGACAACTCTCGAATATGAATTCACCGGCCGCGGAATAGGTATCGATTATTTAAGAACCAAGAATAATGCTAATCTTCAGTATACTGTTTATGATGAGAGCGGCAAGGCGGTAAAAACCGGAACAACAGCTATGTATTATAAGACAGATACCGGCAGGTGCTGCGGTCAGACGCTTGTGAGCGGCCTTCCTTACGGCAAATATAAATTTGTTGCAAATGGCGTTCTTAACCAATCGGCGGTTAATGCCAACAAAAACAACCCCAATGAGGGCGGAAGCGGCCTTGAACTTAATATAGCATACCTGGTTGTTGATAAGGCAATGCCGAAGATAGCTCCTCATGCGAACAATGTAAAAATCGGCAGTGCGTTTGCCGGTTCGGAAGTAACCGCTTCATATGATTACAGCTGCAAAATGTATAAGGAAAGCGGCTCCGAATACGGCTTTTATATCAGCGATTCCGAAAACGGCGCTTACACGAAGGTTTCCGACAAAACAACCTATACTCTCAAAAATGAAGATTTGGGCAAATACATAAAATTCTCAGTGACGCCTAAAAATGAAAACGGCAATGTGGGTAAGACAGCGGAAACAGATCCCGTAAAAATTTTGAGACCTGCAGGGCATATATCGTTCAATGCGCCCGTTAAGATTAAGGTGAACGGAAAAGATTCCGCTATGCCCGGAACAGGCAATAATACTTTTAGCGGCGCCCTTGCAAACTCAGGCAGGCTGAGTGCAACGGTTCAGATTCTTGCGGCAACATATAAAACGAACGGAGAATATAAAACTCTTACCGGCATGTCAATAGCTGCGATAACCGTTGCGCCGGGTAAAAATGAGCAATTTTCAATCGAAATCGAAGCTTCAGAAAGCGATTCGGAAGTTAGGCTTATGACATTCGCATCCGACTCACTCGAGCCTGCAGATACCGAACAGTCGCGCTACATCGGACTGACGAGTGATGATGGAACTTCAACATCGGTATATCAGATTAACTATTTTGAATAATAAAAATTTATCACCCCGATGGCTTTGGCTTGAGGGGTGATTTTGTTAAAATGGCGAATTTTTGTGCACTTTGCATAAAAATTCGCAGTCAACATTGTGCATAATCAACAAAATTAGGACTTGATTTTTTTAATAAAAAGTGGTATCATTAATAATGTAATAAGTTTTTTCATTTTCCCTCCTTTTTATAATATTTTTTTGATAATTGGATTTTCGGATCCGATTATTTTTTTTGCATTTGACAATCGTTTGTGCAGAGTGCACAAAAACCACATATAAATATTGTGCACAATCAACAAAATCAGGACTTGATTTTTTAAGCAAAAAGTGGTATCATTAATAATGTAATAAGTTTTTTCATTTTCCCTCCTTTTTATAATATTTTTTTAATAATTGGATTTTCGGATCCGATTATTTTTTTTGTAAAACATATTGACAAAGTGCGCAAAATGTGGTATTATTATAAAGCATTTGAAATTAAATATTTGCTCGAGTGGCGGAACTGGCAGACGCCCGGGACTTAAAATCCCGTGAGGTTTACCCCTCGTACCGGTTCGATTCCGGTCTCGAGCATTGCGGCGGAAGCTTCAAAGCTTCTGCCGTTCTTATATTGACAAAAAATGAGAAATGTGTTATAGTCTGATTGAGGGGAATAAAAATGAAAAAACGAAGGACTATTTTAATCAGTCTTATTATAATAATTTTTATAGCAGCGGCGGTGGTTCTGCTCAGGCAGTTTGCCATATGCGAAGTCAATAATGAAATGATGCGCAGAGCCGAAAAAGCCGCTCTGCAAAAGATTATGAGCGATTACGGTGATGACAGGTATGTTCTTGCCGCATCCAAATACAGCGAGGAACACAACGAGTATTATGTCGGTTTTTTAAATAATGATGATACTTCTTTTATTGATTATGTTGTCAGGTACCGTGGCGGTGATTTTTATGCGTCAGATCATGTGTCGCGCCGCGGCGGAGGGGCGCACGAAGGCTTGATAGCAATATATTCGAAAGACGATATAAAACCGGGGCTTGAAAAACGGCTTAAGGAAAAAGTTTTGTCATCTTTTGGCGGTGCTTCAAATAAGAAAATTCCTGATTATGAAAATAACTACGGTTTTAATTCTGATAGTGACGCTAAATTTAAGATTGGAAGATATACGGATTTCACTGTTCAGATTGAAATGGTTGCCGACGGCAAAAATATTGTTCCGGTTAATAATATTAATCATGTTGAATATGACGGCAACAAAGCGTTTGCTGTTTCGGACGATGCATTTGCAGTTATATATGGCGGCAAGCGGTTAAAACTTTGCTTGAGAGATGTTAATGCGGCAGGTTTTAAGCCGTATTCTTTTAAGAAGGTTGGCAAGAAGTTTATATATGACTGCTTTTTTGAAGATAAAGACATTGAAAGAATATCGGATTTTGAGGATTTTTCGGAGAGTGAACAAGATATTTTCGAAAGTATTGTGAACGAATAAATACAACAACCGCAGCTTCGGCTGCGGTTGTGCTTTTTTATATATGAGATTAAAATTCAGCTGTTCCGACGGTTCTCGGGAAGGGAATTACATCACGGATATTTGACATGCCTGTGAGGTACATAATCGCTCTTTCAAAGCCGAGACCGTATCCTGCGTGCTTTGTTCCGCCGAAGCGTCTTAAGTCAAGATACCACCAGTAATCTTTTTCGTTAAGTCCGAGTTCTTTCATTTTTGCGGTGAGGACATCAAGCCTTTCTTCTCTCTGGCTGCCGCCGATAATTTCTCCGATTCCGGGAACAAGGCAGTCCATTGCGGCAACGGTCTTTCCGTCATCGTTCAGGCGCATATAAAACGCTTTGATTTCCTTCGGGTAATCGGTTACAAATACCGGGCGCTTGAAAATCTGCTCTGTGAGGTATCTTTCATGTTCTGTCTGAAGGTCACAGCCCCAGTATACGGGATAGTCAAATTTATCGTTATTCTTTTCCAGAAGCTCAATTGCTTCGGTGTAAGTCAATCTGCCGAAGTCAGAATCCGCAACGCCCCTGAGCCTTTCGACAAGCCCTTTATCAACAAACTTATTGAGAAATTCCATCTCCTCGGGCGCATTTTCAAGAACATAATTGATTATATACTTAAGCATATCCTCCGCAAGAGCCATATCGTCTGCAAGATCGGCAAAAGCGATTTCGGGTTCAATCATCCAAAATTCCGCTGCGTGCCTTGTGGTGTTGGAGTTTTCGGCGCGGAAGGTAGGCCCGAATGTATAAACATTTCTGAATGCAAGTGCGTATGTTTCGGCATTAAGCTGTCCGCTTACGGTGAGGTTTGAGCTTTTTGAGAAAAAGTCCTGAGAATAGTCAACCTTTCCGTCAACCTTCGGCACATTCTCCATATCGAGAGTTGTGACCCTGAACATTTCGCCTGCGCCTTCGCAGTCGCTTCCGGTTATAATCGGCGTGTGGGTGTACACAAACCCTCTTTCATTAAAGAACTTATGGATTGCAAACGCCGTTAAGCTTCTGATTCTGAAAACCGCCGAGAAGGTGTTGGTTCTTGCACGAAGATGCGCAATTGTTCTTAAGTATTCAAAAGAGTGTCTTTTTTTCTGGAGAGGGTAGTCGGGGGTGGAAAGACCCTCAATATCGATTTTCTCTGCCTTGACTTCAAAAGGCTGCTTAGCGTCCGGTGTAAGAACAAGCTTTCCCGTGACATTAAGCGCAGCGCCGACATTCATCGAAGCTATTTCCTTATAGTTTTCGATAAACTCGCTTTCAAACACAATCTGAAGATTTTTGAAAAAAGTACCGTCGTTAAGTTCGATGAATCCGAAAGCGTTTGAAGAACGCAGAGTTCTTATCCAGCCGGAAACCGAAACGGTTTTATCCGCAAACTCGTTTGGGTTTGCAAAGATTGATTTTATTGTGGTTTTCAATTTTAATTCCTCCGATTACAAAATATTGATACCGGCATCCTTGCAGAGCCGAATTGTTTCGCTGTCCCAAATGCTTGACTGAACCTCGCCGATATGTGCACAGCCCAAAAGCAGCATACAAAGCCTTGACTGACCGATTCCGCCGCCCACAGTGAGGGGAAGTTCATTATTAAGCAGCATTTTGTGAAATTCGAGATTCCTTCTGTCATCACACCCGGAGAGCGTAAGCTGGCGGTCAAGCGATTCCGCATTGACTCTTATGCCCATTGACGAAATCTCAAATGCACACTCAAGGCAATCGTTCCAGAAGAAAATATCGCCGTTTAAGTTCCAGTCGTCATAATCCGGCGCGCGGCCGTCGTGGGGAATCCCCGATTTAAGCTTTCCGCCAATTTGCATGATGAACGCCGTTCTATGTTCCTTAACATAAGCGTTTTCACGCTGTTTCGGGGTGAGGTCGGGGTACATATCCTCAAGTTCCTGCGTTGTTATGAACGAAACTGCCGGGCTGAGGTTGACGCTCAGCTGAGGATACTGCAGCTGCAAAATTTCGTTAGTGCTGCATATTGCGCCGACTATTGACTTGACTATAAGCTTTAAATAATCAAGATTGCGGCGGCTGTCGGTTATAATCTTTTCCCAGTCCCACTGGTCAACATATATTGAATGAAGATTGTCCAGCTCTTCATCGCGCCTTATGGCGTTCATATCGGTATAAAG
>JAXGBA010000013.1:0-46957 GCA_034186235.1 Clostridia bacterium
CACTCTTTGACCCCGACCGCAACATCACAAGAGCGGAATTTGCCGCAATTATTGCAAGGGCTCTGAAGCTTTCCGATAAGAAAGCGGACTATAAAGATGTAAACGATGAATGGTTTGCACCTTATGTGGGCGCATGCTCCGAGGCAGGAATAATTTCGGGCTATGACGGAATGTTCAGACCTAACGATAACATCACAAGACAGGAAATGGCGGTAATAATCGTAAATGCATACTCCTATCTTGAAAAAGCAGGCGCAAACGGTGGAATCGATAACTTCACCGATAAAGCCGAAATTGCGGACTGGGCAAAGGCAGCGGTTGATACGGCATCTTCTGTCGGCTTAATCTCCGGCATGGGCGACGGTACATTCGCGCCTTCAGCCAATGCAACCCGTGCGCAGGCGGCAAGTATCGTTAAAAGATTACTCGATAAATAACAATAGCTTTATCTCTCTCCTTATTTAAACCTCCTTCGGCGGAAACCGCCGGGGAGGTTTTTGTAATCGTGCAGAGGTATATCGATAAATATATTACCGGTATGTAAAATAAACACTTGCAAAATATCTGAAATTGTTGTAAAATAATATATGTACAATACTATGAAAAGAAGGTGCATTATGAACAAAATTTCAATTATCGGAACAGGCAGTGTGGGTTCTACGATTGCGTATACGCTTACCGTTATGGGCATTGCGTCTGAAATCGTCATGATTGATATTAATAACGAAAAGGCACTCGGCGAGTCTCTTGACATAAGGCAGGGCACTCCTTTTTGCGGCGCCTGCTCGGTTTATGCAGGAAGCTATATGGACGCAGACGATTCTGACATCGTGATACTCACATCGGGGATTGCAAGAAAGCCCGGGCAGTCAAGGCTTGAGCTTGCGCAGACCAATGTTGACATCACAAAGCAGATTATACCCGAAATCACAAGGCACGCTCCGAATGCGGTATATATAATAGTCAGCAATCCCGTGGATGTGCTCACTTATACATTCTGCAAAAATTCGGGACTTCCGGAAAACAGAATTATCGGTTCGGGCACGATACTCGATACCGCACGCCTTCGTGCAAGGCTTTCGGAATATTATAACATCAGTCAGACCAACGTGCACGCATATGTGTTTGGTGAGCACGGCGATTCGTCGTTCATACCCTGGTCGGTTGCCAACATCTCGAACGTGCCCATAAACGATTGCGACAAGCTTATAAACACCCCGGAAAGCATAACCCTTCCTGCCTTTAACAGGGATGACGTTGAAAAATATGTCCGCAAATCTGGCGGAATAGTAATTGAAAGAAAGGGCGCAACCTTCTATGCGGTGTCGGCGTCGGTCTGTCACATCTGCAAGTGCATACTTACGGGTATCGATACAACGATGACGGTTTCCTCCATGATGCACGGCGAGTACGGGGTTGACGATGTTGCCCTCAGTGTACTTAATATAATAGGTAAGGACGGGGTTCGTTCAAAGGTTCTCATGCCGCTTACCGATGAGGAAACGGTTAAGCTTCGTCACAGCGGCGATACGCTTAAAGAAGTTATTAACAATCTTGATATATAAAGGTGGTAATTAGTTATGGAATACAGAATTGAGCATGATTCCATGGGCGAGGTTAAGGTTCCTGCAGATAAGCTTTGGGCGGCTCAGACGGAACGAAGCCATGAGAATTTTAAGATAGGCGTCGGGATTGAAACCATGCCGCGCGAGATAACGCACGCATTCGGAATTCTCAAAAAGGCTGCGGCGCTTGCAAATGCCGAGCTTAAGCCCGAAAAAATGACCGAAAAGAAGCTTGCCGCAATCGCTGAAGCGTGCGACGAGGTGATTTCGGGCGAGCTTAACGACCATTTTCCGCTTGTTGTATGGCAGACGGGGTCGGGCACGCAGTCGAACATGAACGCAAACGAGGTTATTGCGAACAGGGCGAATGCAATAGCCGGCGAAAAGATAATTCACCCCAACGATGATGTTAATATGAGCCAGTCGTCAAACGACACTTTCCCGACGGCAATGCATATTTCCGCGGTAACTGCGGTTTCGGACAAGCTTATCCCGGCGGTTGAGGGGCTTATAAATGTATTCAGAAAGCTTGAAGCCGAAAACGAAGGCATTGTGAAATCGGGAAGGACGCATCTTCAGGACGCCACCCCCATTAAGTTCAGCCAGGAAATAAGCGGATGGAGGGCGAGCCTTGAGCGTGATGTTGAACTTCTGAAGCTTTCACTCAAGCCGCTTTACGAGCTTGCTCTCGGCGGAACGGCTGTCGGAACCGGGCTTAATGCGCCCAAGGGATTTTCCGAGCTTGTAGCAAAGAAAACCGCAGAGCTTACGGGAAAACCGTTCGTCACGGCGGAAAACAAATTCCATGCGCTTACATCAAAGGATGAAATCGTCTTCGCTCACGGCGCAATCAAGGCAACCGCCTGCGATATGATGAAAATTGCCAACGATGTGCGCTGGCTTGCTTCGGGGCCGAGGGACGGTCTCGGGGAAATTCATATTCCGGAAAACGAGCCGGGTTCATCGATAATGCCCGGTAAGGTCAACCCCACCCAGTGCGAGGCGGTAACAATGGTTGCTGTTCAGGTGATGGGCAACGATGCGGCTGTATCTTTTGCTGCGTCGCAGGGTAATTTTGAGCTTAATGTGTTCATGCCGGTTACGGCTTACAACTTTTTGCAGTCGGCAAGGCTTCTGGCGGAGGCGATTGTGTCGTTTACCGTTAATTGTGCGGTGGGGATTACCGCAAATAAAGAAAAAATGCACCATAATCTGCATAACTCCCTTATGCTTGTTACGGCGCTTAACCCTTATATCGGCTACGAGAATGCCGCAAAAACCGCAAAGCTTGCGTTTAAGGAAAACATCTCGCTTAAAGAGGCTTGTGTGAAGCTCGGTTTTTTGACCGGCGAGCGGTTTGACGAGGTGTTCCACCCCGAACAGATGGTATAAATGGAGGTAGAACTATGAAGGTAAGTTATTTTCCGGGTTGTACTCTCCGGACAAAAGCGAAGGAGCTTGACTTTTACGCAAGGCGCTGCGGCGAGATTTTGGGTATCGAGCTTTGCGAAATTGAAAACTGGCAGTGCTGCGGCGGCGTATATATAAGCGCCAAGGACGAGATTGCGTCTAAGCTGCCGGGCATCCGTGCACTCTGCGCTGCGGAAAAGGACGGTATGCCCCTTGTTACGGTTTGCTCCGCCTGTCATAATGTAATAAAGCAGACCAATAATGAATTTCTCACAAATCCCGATTTTGCGGCAAAGGTTAAAGCGTATATGTCGCAGGACAAGGAGCCTTCGGTATATAACGGCGGAACCGAGGTCCTGCATTATCTTGAGCTACTTCGTGATAAAATCGGATTTGATAAAATAAAAGCGGCGGTTAAAAATCCGCTTACCGGAAGAAAAGTTGCGGCATATTACGGCTGCTTGCTTCTTCGCCCCGGCAAAGTTATGGCGATGGACGACCCCGAAAACCCGAGAATTATGGAAGATTTCATTTCATCTCTCGGCGCTGAGGCGATTATTTATCCCGAAAGAAACGAATGCTGCGGAGGATATATTGCCCTTGAGGACAAGTCTCAGGCAAAAAGACGCAGCATGAAGGTTTCGGAAAGCGCAAAGTCGCACGGAGCGGAAATGATTGTAACAGCCTGTCCGCTTTGTAAGTACAATCTTGCCCGAAGCGGAAGTGATATTCCGGTCGTGTATTTTACCGAGCTGCTTGCAGAGGCCCTCGGTGTGAAGGAGGAATACGATGGATAAAAATGAGCTTAAACGGGAGCAAATACTGAGAATGAGCGGAGTTGACCCGAAAAAATGTATGAGATGCGGTAAATGTTCGGGTACCTGCCCGTCGTATGACGAGATGGAATACCACCCGCACCAGTTTGTATATATGGTTGAAACGGGTAAAATTGAGCCTCTTTTGAAGTCGGAGTCGATTTATAAATGCCTGTCGTGCTTTGCGTGCGTGGACAGATGCCCCAGAGGCGTTGAGCCGGCAAAGCTTGTGGAGGCGCTGAGGCTTACGGTTATCAGGGAGAAGGGAGCAAATCACCTTACCGCAAACGATATACCCGAAATTATCGACGATGATATGCCCCAGCAGGCTGTCATGAGCGCATTAAGAAAATATTCAAAGTAGAAAGGAGAACAAAACCAATGCAAAGAATCGGAGTGTTTGTCTGTCATTGCGGCACGAATATCGCCGGAACGGTCGATGTCAAAACCGTGGCGGAACGCCTGAAATCGGAGCCGGGAGTTGTTTTCTCCGCCGATTATCAGTATATGTGCTCGCAGGCAGGGCAGAACATGATTAAAGATGCCGTAAAGGAACACGGGCTTACGGGGATTGTTGTGTGCTCGTGCTCGCCCCGTATGCATGAGGCGACCTTCAGAAAAACCGCCGCAGCAGCAGGGATAAACCCGTATATGGTTGAAATAGCCAATATCCGCGAGCAGTGTTCGTGGGTTCATAAAGAAATGCCGATAGGGACCGAAAAGGCAATAATTTTGGGTAAGGCTGCCGTTGCAAAAGTAAATCTTAACACGCCGCTTACCCCGGGGGAAAGCCCCGTTACCAAGCGCGCCCTCGTTATAGGCGGCGGAATTGCCGGAATTCAGACTGCGCTTGACATTGCCGACGCAGGGTTCCCGGTTGATATTGTCGAAACAAAACCAACAATCGGCGGCAAGATGGCGCAGCTTGACAAAACCTTCCCGACGCTCGACTGCGCAGCTTGTATCCTTACGCCTAAGATGGTTGATGTGGCGCAGAACGATAAAATCAGGATTTTCTCGTATTCGGAGGTGACCGAAGTCGGCGGCTTTGTCGGCAATTTTGAGGTTACGATTAAGAGAAAAGCAAGATATGTAAAAGAGGATGTCTGCACGGGCTGCGGCGCTTGTACGGAGAAATGTCCTCAGAGAAAGGTTCCGAACGAGTTTAACCTCGGTATGGATAACCGCCGCGCGATTTATATTCCGTTTGCACAGGCAGTGCCGAAGGTCGCAACGATTGACCCGACCGTCTGCACCATGCTTAAAACCGGTAAGTGCGGCGTGTGCTCAAAGGTCTGCACCGCAGGCGCTATCGACTACGGCGCCAAAGACGAGTTTGTGACCGAAAAGTACGGCGCAATTGTCGCCGCAACCGGCTTTAACCCCATTTCGATGGATAAGTTTGATGAATATGCGTATTCGCAGTCAAAGGATGTTATCACCTCTTTGGAATTTGAAAGGCTTACAAATGCGGCAGGGCCTACCGGCGGCAAGCTTTTAAGACCGTCCGACGGGGAGCATCCGCATACAATCGTGTTTGTGCAGTGCGTTGGCTCGAGGTGCTCTGCCTGCAGCGATAAGGGCAAGGAATACTGCTCCAAAATCTGCTGTATGTATACCGCAAAGCACGCAATGCTGACGCGCGATAAGTACCCGGATACCGATGTCTATGTGTTCTATATCGATGTGAGAACTCCCGGCAAGAATTTTGACGAGTTTTACCGCCGTGCGGTTGAAGAATACGGCGTTCATTATATAAAGGGCATGGTCGGCAAGGTTTCGCCCGAGGGCGGGAAGCTTAAGGTTCAGGCGTCCGATCTCCTTGCAGGCGAGCAGCTTCATATCGACGCAGACCTTGTGGTTCTGGCGGCTGCCATTGAGCCGGATAAGTCCGCAAGGCGCCTTGCAACAATGCTGACCGCAAGCATGGACACCAACGATTTCTTTACCGAAGCTCACCCGAAGTTAAGACCCGTCGAAAGCCCGACTGCGGGCGTGTTCCTCTCAGGTGCGTGCCAGGGTCCTAAGGATATTCCGGAAACCGTTTCCCAGGCGGGTGCGGCGGCTTCCAAGGTAATAGGGCTTTTGGCAAAGGATAAGCTTACCGGCAACCCCTGCGTTGCCCATTCGGACGAAATGATGTGCAACGGCTGCTCAACTTGCGAAAATGTGTGCCCGTACGGCGCAATTTCATATATCGACAAGGAGTTCAGAATGCCGGACAGAACCACAAAGGTTCGCCGTGTCGCGTCGGTCAACGAGGCGGTATGCCAGGGCTGCGGAGCCTGCACGGTTGCTTGTATGTCCGGGGCGATGGACCTCAAGGGATTCCTTAACAGACAAATCATGGCGGAGGTGGACGCAATATGCAAATAAACGAATATAAACCGCTTATTGTGGCATTTTGCTGCAATTGGTGTTCATATGCCGGCGCCGACCTTGCCGGCAACAACAGGCTTGATTATCCGGCAGACGTCAAGATAATAAGAGTGCCCTGTTCATGCAGGGTCAACCCCATGTTTATACTGCGTGCGTTCCAGAGGGGCGCAGACGGCGTAATTATCTGCGGCTGCCACCCGGGCGACTGCCACTACACCTCCGGAAATTATTACACCAGAAGGCGTATGTCGCTGCTTTTTTCAATGCTCGATTACCTCGGTATTGAAAAGGAGCGTACAAGGGTAGAATGGGTCAGCGCAGCTGAGGGCGCAAAGTTTGCCGAAACCATGAACGACTTTGCAAAAACCGTTGCGGACCTTGGTGAAAACAAAAGATTGGAGGATTTACGATGCAAAAAATAAAGCGTGAAATTCTCGTGAATAAAGCGAAAGAGCTGCTTTCTGCCGGAACCGTCGCAAGGGTTCTCGGATGGCGTGAGGGCGAGTTTTCGTACGACGTAACCCCGTCGGTTTTTAAGTCGGAGGCGGAGCTTGATTTCTTCTCATGGAACGATTTCTGCGGAGCAAACCTTTCAAAATACTTGGTACGTGAGGCGGCGAAGGACGGCAAAGTTTTGGTTTTCCTCAAGCCTTGTGACACCTACAGCTTCAATCAGCTGCTGACCGAGCACAGGTTTGACCGAGAAAACGTCTATGCGGTGGGAGTTCCGTGCGAGGGCATGATTGATATCAACAAGCTGAAAAATGCGGCGGACGGCGTGGTTTCCGCTTCGGCAGACGGCGAAAATACAGTGATTTCAACACTCTATGACGGAGATATTAAGGTTAAAACTTCTGAAATTCTTGCAGAGAGATGCAAAAACTGCAAGTCGAAAAAGCACATGGCTTATGACGAGCTTTTGGGTGAGGACGGCGAAATTTTGGAGTCCGACCGCTTTGACGAGGTTGAAAAAATCGAAAAAATGACTCCCGATGAGCGTTTCAGCTTCTGGCAGGGCGAGCTTTCAAGGTGTATCCGCTGCAATGCCTGTCGTGATGTGTGCCCGGCGTGCACCTGCGAAAAGTGCGTGTTCGGCAACCCCGATTCGGGCGTTGAAAACAAGGCGGCTGCAGATTCTTTTGAGGAAAAAATGTTTCACATAATCCGCGCATTTCATGTTGCGGGGAGGTGCACCGACTGCGGAGAATGTTCAAGGGTATGTCCGCAGAGGATACCGCTACATCTTCTCAACCGCAAGTTTATAAAGGATATAAACGAGTTTTACGGCGAGTATCAGGCGGGTGCGGAGGCAGGAAGCCGTGCGCCGGTCGTAAACTACGCCGAAAACGACTGCGAGCCTTCCGAGGCTGTGGAAAGGAGCGGTTCAAATGCGTAAAATCGAGCTTTCAAAACTTGACCTTCTTTTTGCGAAAATCTCGGAGAACGGTAAGCTTTATATCCCGGTTGATGAAAACGGCGGCGCAAAATTCGAGCCGTGGTCGGAAGGGAAGCAGCTTTCGGACGCGCTTAACACCGTAAGGTCGGCAAAGGACTTTTTCTTCCCGCAGACAGAAAATCTTATGGATTTTAAAACCGAGGGCAAAACAATCGAGATTATAGATACGAGAAAAGAATGTGAAGATTTCGTGCTTTTTGGAGTGCGTGCGTGCGATGTGAAAAGCTTTGAAATCCTGGACCGTGTTTTCCTTTCGGAGCCTGTGGATACCTATTATAAAAACCGCAGAGAGCACGCTGTTATAATGTCAATGGCTTGCGTTAAGCCTTCCGAAACCTGCTTTTGCGGAACTTTCGGGATTGACCCTTCCGAGCCTTCGGGGGATATTGAGTGCTATAAAACCGAGTCTGCGCTTTTCATGAATTCCAAAACCGAAAAGGGAGAAGCTCTTTTGCGTGCGCTTGAAGACATAACCGAAAATGCGGACAAATCCGAGGTTTCGGCGCAGAAGGAGCTTATAAAAGAAAGAACGGATAAGCTTCCGCTCAGCTCGCTTTCGGCGGATAAATTCGGAAAAGACAAGACGGCGGAATTTTTTGACGCTCCCGAGTGGGAGGAGCTTTCGGAAAGCTGCCTCGGGTGCGGAACCTGCACATTCGTGTGCCCGACCTGCCAGTGCTACGATATAAAGGATTTCAATACGGGGCACGGAATAAAGCGTTTTCGATGCTGGGATTCCTGTATGTATTCGGATTTCACAAAAATGTCGGCAGGGCAGCCCCGCATTACGCAAAAGGAACGTTTTCGTCAGAGATTTATGCATAAGCTTGTGTATTATCCGACGAATAATGACGGGCTGTTTTCGTGCGTCGGCTGCGGAAGATGCCTTGCGAAATGTCCTATTCAGATGAACATCGTAAAGGTTATGAAAAAGCTGGGAGGTAAGAAAAATGGCTGATATTAAAGAAACGCTTATTCCGGTTATCGGCGTTGTTACCGATATAAGAATAGATACTCCCGATGTCAAAACCTTCCGTGTGGTAACGCCGGACGGTAAAAAAGCGTTTGAGCATAAGCCTGGGCAGTGCGCAATGCTGTCGGTTCCGGGCGTGGGCGAGGCGATGTTTTCAATCACATCATCTCCCACAAATGAAGAATTTATGGAGTTTTCAATTAAAAAATGCGGCTGTGTGACAGAGTGGCTTCATTCAATGGAGGTCGGTCAGCAAATAACCATCCGCGGTCCTTACGGCAGGCCTTTCCCGGTTGATGATGAGTTCAAGGGTAAGGATATGCTGTTTATTGCCGGCGGTATCGGGCTTGCTCCGCTTCGTTCGGTTATAAATTATTGCCGCCACTATCGTGACAGATACGGAAAAATTGATATTGTATACGGCTCGAGAAGTATGCAGGATTTGGTTGACTATAAAGAGATTATCGACGAGTGGACAAAGGATGAGGGCGTGAATGTTTACCTCACAATCGACCGTGAACAGGAGGGCTGGGACGGGCACGTCGGGTTTGTCCCGAACTACGTAAAAGAGCTCGGCTTTTCGACCGACAAAACCGCTGTTCTCTGCGGACCGCCGATAATGATTAAGTTTACGCTTTCGGGACTTTTGGAGCTCGGCTTTGGCAAAACCCAGGTTTACACAACGATGGAGCTTCGTATGAAGTGCGGCATCGGCAAGTGCGGAAGATGCAATATCGGTGCAAAATATGTCTGCAAGGATGGTCCCGTTTTCAGGTGCGACGAGCTTGACGAGCTTCCGGATGAATATTGATAAGGAGTTGATATTATGGAGAATATGGTTGATGTATATCTGTTCGGAAAGAAATACAGCGTTCCGGACAATCTCACAATAATGCGTGCCATGGAATATGCCGGATACCGCCTTGTAAGGGGCTGCGGCTGCCGTAACGGTTTTTGCGGCGCGTGTGCAACGATTTACCGCATAAAGGGCGATAAGGAGCTTAAAACCTGCCTTGCCTGTCAGACCAAGGTTGAAAACAATATGTATGTTGCAACCCTGCCGTTTTTCCCGCTCGTGAAGGAAGTGTATGACATCGAAAAGGTCAAACCGACCGAAACGATTATGATGCAGCTTTACCCCGAAATATATGCCTGCGTGGGCTGCAATGCCTGCACAAAATCATGTACGCAGGAGCTTAATGTTATGCAGTATATCGCATATGCGCAGCGCGGCGAGTTTGAAAAATGCGCAGAGGAATCCTTCGACTGTGTTATGTGCGGTGTTTGTTCGTCGAGATGCCCTGCCGGGATTTCACATCCACAGGTTGCAATGCTTGCAAGAAGGCTCAACGGCAAGTATCTTGCACCCAAGTCCGAGCATCTTGAAAACCGTGTAAAGGAAATTGAAAATGGTACCTTCAACGACCTTATCGAGGCGCTGATGGGCAAGCCGGTTGAGGAGCTTAAAGAGCTTTACAACAACCGAGAAATCGAGAAGTAAGGAGGCGGAATTATGTATTCGGAAGAATTTCAGAAATCACTTAAAGCCGTTGAGGCGGCAAGGGATGAAAATACGGCGTACGAGCCGGCGCGTATGACTGCGCAGGAAAAGGAGGACCTCCTTGCCGCATATCACCCGGACTATAAAAAAAGCGAGTTTTCGGAGCTTAAAATCGGCGCAAACAAAGGCGAAAAGGTTCCGCACGAGCTTTGCGAAATGCTTCAGGCTCACAGCAGAATAAGTGAAAACGATGTTGATTTGAGCGATATTAAATATGATGTTGACGTGCTGGTTATCGGCGGCGGCGGCGCAGGAGCTTCGGCGGCAATCGAGGCGGATATTGCGGGAGCTAAAACGATGATTGTCACAAAGCTCAGAATCGGCGACGCAAACACGATGATGGCGGAGGGCGGTATCCAGGCTGCGGATAAGGAAAACGATTCCCCCGCAATCCATTTTCTCGACGCTTTCGGCGGCGGGCATTTTGCTGCAAAGCGTGAGCTTCTTTCAAAGCTTGTGTGTGATGCGCCCGATGCGATAAAGTGGCTCGGCGACCTCGGCGTGGAATTTGACAAAGCGCCCGACGGCACAATGATTACAACCCACGGCGGCGGTACTTCCAGAAAGAGAATGCACGCCGCAAAGGACTATTCCGGCGCGGAAATTATGAGGACGCTCCGTGACGAGGTGCTCAACCGCGGTATTCCGGTTGTGGATTTCACATCGGCGGTTGAGCTGATAACGGACGGAAACGGTAGGGTTACCGGGGCGGTTCTTATGAACATGGAAACCATGGAGCTTGCGGTTGCAAGGGCAAAAACAGTTATCATAGCAACAGGCGGCGCAGGCAGAATGCACTATCAGGGTTTCCCGACCTCTAACCACTACGGCGCAACGGCGGACGGGCTTGTGCTTGGCTACCGCGTAGGTGCAAAGCTTCTTTATGCCGATACGCTCCAGTATCACCCCACCGGCGCAGCGTTTCCGCAGCAGATTTTCGGTGCGCTTGTGACCGAAAAGGTTCGTTCTCTCGGTGCAAAGCTTGTGAACCGTGACGGCAAGGTTTTCATGCATCCGCTTGAAACCCGTGATGTTGCGGCGGCTTCCATAATAAGAGAATGCTCCGACAGGGGCGAAGGGGTTGACACCGGAAGCGGCAAGGCTGTATGGCTCGACACCCCGATGATTGAAAAAATCGGCGGCGAGGGCACAATCGAACAGCGTATTCCGGCGATGCTCCGTATGTTCATGAGCTACGGAATAGACATAAGAAAAGAGCCTATTCTGGTTTATCCCACGCTTCACTACCAGAACGGCGGACTTGATATAAATGTTGACGGAACCACCCCGAATGTCGAAAATCTGTTCGTTGCGGGCGAGGCTGTCGGCGGAATTCACGGCAGAAACAGATTGATGGGAAATTCGCTTCTCGACATAATCGTGTTCGGAAGAAGCGCCGGCAAAAATGCTGCGAAAAAGGCAAAATCGACCGAGCCCGGAAAGCTTTCCCTTTTGCATATAGCAAAATTTGATAAGGAAAGAGCGGAGGCGGCGGTTGAAACCGATATGATTTCGCCGAAGCTTCTTCCCGATTACACAAGAAAGGATAAAGAAGCATGATTACGGATTTGCTTGAAGCGTTAACCATATTTTGTTTCGGGCTTTCGTGGCCCATATCAATCAGAAAGTCGATAGTATCGAGAACCGCAAAGGGCAAAAGTCTGTTCTTTGAGGTGTTCCTGCTTATCGGCTATGCCTGCGGTATCGCACGCAAAATCATACAGGTTTCAAAAGGCAGCTCCGGCTTTTTGTTCTACCTCGGCTTTTTCTTCTATGTGCTCAACTTTATCGAAATATCGATAGATGTCGGACTTTATTTCAGGAATAAAAAGCTTGATGAGCTTGCCGATGCCGCAAAATGAGGAGTTGATTTAATGAATCGTGCGGAGGTTTCGCGCGCAACATTGGGGCGTGTGCCGATGTACCTTAAATATCTTAAAGAAAAAAATGCTCCCGAAGAAAATATTTCGGCAACCGCTCTGGCAAAGGCTCTCGGGCTCGGCGATGTTCAGGTGAGAAAGGACCTTGCCGCAGTAAGCGGCGCCGGCAGACCGAAAACAGGATATAATGCAGGCGAGCTGGCGGCGGCGCTTGAGGGCGTCCTCGGCGGCGGAAAGAAGAACAAGGTCGTGCTTGTTGGCGCCGGAAAGCTCGGCAGCGCTCTTCTCGATTACGGCGGATTTGATGAGTACGGACTTGAGATTTCAGCGGCGTTTGATGTTGATCCATCGGGCAAAAACTCCGTTAAACCTGTGTACGATATATCGGAGCTTGAAGATTTTTGCCGTAGGGAAAATATAAAAATCGGCATAATTGCCGTGCCGGCAAGTGCAGCGGATGATGTATGCCGACGGATGGTAAATGCCGGAATACGGGGGATTTTATGCTTCGCACCGTGCCGCCTTGAGGTGCCGGAGAGTGTTTCGGTGAAATATGAAAATATGGCACTTTCATTGGCACATTTAAGCAGAAGTATATAATAAGGTGCGCATTGGCTTCGTAAAAACAAAGCTGATGCGCATTTTTTTTGCAGAAATAAAAATCGGGTCGTTTTTATTAAAAAGATATGTTATAATCATGTAAAGCAATAACATAAGAAACGGATATATATTCGGCGGATGGTATACAGATAAGCAGCTGTCAGAGCCTTACGATTTTGAAAAAAGCGTTACCAGAAGCTTTACTCTTTACGCAAAATGGATTAAAGAAGAATATGCGGCTGATCTGCCCGAATGGGAAAATCCGTTCTGCGATGTAACGGATGATGACTGGTACTGTGACGATGTTAAATATGTGAGCATGAACGGGCTTATTAGCGGTATGACGCAAAGCACATTTGCACCTGATGGATTGCTTACGCGCGGCATGCTTGTGGCCGTGCTTTACCGTGTGGAGGGTGAGCCTTTTGCGGATGTTGATGAAAATGTATATTATGCAAAAGCGGTCGGCTGGGCTAAGTAAAACGGAATCATAAGCGGTGTTACCGAAACAACACTGAACCCGAAAGATAACGCAACCAGAGCCGAAATTGCGGCAATATTGCAAAGGTTTATCGAGAGAAACAAATAACTGAAATCCCCTCAGCATGAAACTTTATGCGGAGGGGATTTTATGCTGTATTATAGGTTTGCCGAGTTAATTGTAATGATATTGTTTTCACCGTCAAAAGATACATCTGCGCCGAGTTCCTCACAAAGCGCGCGGAGGGGAACCATGAGCTGTCCGTTTTTATAATAAACATTGGTTACCGCATCGGTTGAGCCTATCACCGATGACCACGGAATAATTTTAATGCCGTCCACCGTTACCAAAGATTCCTCATCATTCCACGAAACATCTTTTCCGAGGCTTTCCGCCAGGAATCTCAGCGGAACCATGCTTACACCGTCGGTTGAAATTTCGGGCGGAATTTTGAATCCGAGAGCATTCCCGTCAGCAATTATTATCGGTGCGGAAAGCTTTTTCGGAGCGTTTATTTTTTGCTTTTCGTTTATGATAATTTCACCGCCCAATGCGTCGATTGTTTCGACAGGTTCGCTTAAATCATCGCATTTCCAGTAAATCCCGTCCGATGATGTGTGGAGTTTTCCGCCGCTTATGAAAAAGTAGCTTTGCCCGATGAGGTCGATGTACGGTACGGATATACCTTCCGCTTTAAGCGGAATATATTTTCCGCCGAGAAAAGCATTTGCGGTTTTACCGGTCATTTTCAGCGGCGTGCCCGTAAGATTATCGACCGGGAACGGGTCGTTTGAGCCGACAAGATACCAGTTTGAACCGTCAGACGACTGATAGGGGCTTCCGGCATAAACATAGTATATTCCGTTCGCATAGGACATATATGTCGGATAGCAGCCGAATTTGTAAGACGATTTCAGGTTAAAGCCGTTATCGAGAAAATATACGATTGTGTAAAAATCCTCCGCCAGGTAGTAGGACCTTCCGTCATAAAGTGTAGGCTTTGCCATGTATCCGCTGTCGGTTTTTATAAACTCAAATTCATCGCGGCAGCCGTCAAAAATCTTTTTGGTCTGCTCCGTAATATCCCGTTTTTCCCAGGTTTCAAGATCCTTTGAAGTATATAAGTCCCTTCCTTCCCAGGCGATATATTCCTGCCCGGTAAACCTTCGGTTCTTTGAGTAAATGTCGATTGACGGCTCATAAACCATAACATCCGTTTCACTGTTCATAACGGTGAGGGTGTTCATGATTGCGCCGTTGTAGTTCGTAGGGAGGATTACTTCGATTGTGAATTCCGAGGTCTGCTGCGCAAGAATCGGTATGCTAAGAACCGTGTCGGTTTCGACTGCCGCCGTTGCGCCCTTGCACAGAGCATAGGGAAGAAGCGGTTCGCCGTCCTTATCGTACAACATAACGATAATATTTGATTCGCATATAAGGCCGTAATCAAGGTATCTTGTTTTCCAGCCGTCATTTTTGATTTTGAGGTTATAGCGTGTTTTAACGCCGTAGTTTCCGAGGTTGCAGGTGGTGTAATCGGTTGCGTCCTTCGGGATTTCGTAGTTAGGAATGTAATCCGATTTTGAATAACCCGATGTTTTGCCGGGGTATGCGTCAGAGTCGCTGTGGAGGGTGTCAAAACGCCATATGTTGTCCTTTTCGTCCTCGGGAACCGATTTCCCGTAAAGCTTCAGCTTGTTATCGTCACGGTAAGTAAATTTCAGCATATCCGACTCTGCCACATGAAAGGTTTCGGTTATGTTCGCCTTTGGGTTTATGTGCGTAACCCATGTCTGGGTATAGTTGCCTTTTTCAGGGGCGGTCTGATTGTAAACGGTTACGGGGAGCTTCGTGTTGTTGTACACGGAAGCGTCAACGGTATATTCGAGGTTTACCGAAACGATATTCAGCGAGTCGGCAATCCCTTTGTACTGCCTGTCCTTTTCGTATTTTGCAAACGAAGATTTGGGATTGAAGTTTCTTCTGTCACGAAGCGTTCCGGTGGATTTTAGCGCAGCGATGTTTATATCGCAAAGTCCCGATTTTATCTCGAAATCCGCAAGCATATGAACCGGTCTGAAAAACGGAACGGTGCGGTAATTTTCTATAATTTCGCTTATCCAGAAGTTCTCGCCCTTTTTAATTGTTACCGTTTTTTCACCGGTATGTTTCGGTGTGTATTTTTTGCCCGATTCAATTTGCCTTATCGGTACGCCGAGATAATCGGACCATGCGTTAAGGCAGCCCCACGGCTCCTCATAAGTGTGGCGCATACCGTTCGAATAATAATATTTGTTTTCGGGGACTTCAAACCCGAGAGCGGTAAATGTGATTTCGGTGTCCTCTTTTGCGTAAAAAAGCACATCAAGCTCCACTTCAAAGCCCTTTTCCTTAATGGTTGAGGCGTCTTTTAAAATTTTGGTGTGGTTTACATGGGATATGAACATTGCATATTTGTCTTTGCCCATGTCCTCATTAGTCATAATAAAAGTCGGGTTGGGGTTAGAATAGTCGGCAAGCAAATCGCGCGTTATAAACTCCGGATTGTTTGAATAAATGTACTTTCCGCCGCCTTCGGGAGTGAATGTGAGGTCTTTCGGTCTTATATCCTGCTCTGCAAATGCGGCAGCTGCTGCGGCAAGCAGAATAAGCAGCGTAAGTGCGGCTGTTTTAATAAATTTTTTCATATTTATCTCCGTTTTCAGTAAAATTTTACATATTATATTTTAACACATAATTCTGTTTTGTCAACCGAAATAAAATTAAAAATATGTATTATTTTTCTTGCAATTATATTTAATATGTATTATAATATAAATAGTTATTTATAAGGGGTGTACCTGATGAAAAAAATTATAAGTCTGATTTTGGCAGCTGTTATGCTTTTGTCCGCAACTGTTGTTTCTGCGGGGAAGTCCGTTTATCCAGACGGCCGTATCGAAACGCATGTGACATTCCATAACGGCTCAAGATGGTTTGTTAAGAATGGAAATTGGATTTTCGGCGACTGCAACTGCCGTTATGACGAAAATGGCAAGTTTTATGTTCCGATGAACTATCTTAAAGCGCATCTTGGCTTTTCCGAAGCATACCGCACCACGGACGGTACTGCGGTTTACGCAAAATTCGGCGATGTTTCAATCTGGCAGGTTATCGGCAGCCCTTCGGTTTCGGTAAACGGCGTGTGGTATAATGACGCACCCGCATATGTTGACGATTATGGAACGGTTATGATTCCGCTGGATGTTTATGCTTACCCTGTCGGCTTTTCGTATACGGCGGAAGCTCCCGAGGATTACCCGGAGGGAAAGGTGACGGTTTCAAAATCTGTTCCGATGAATTATTCAAGGGTTGAGGTTAATAAGAAAATGCAGCTTGTGACGGTTTACGGCAAGGATATGACCGGGCAGGAAACACCCGTTTGGTACGCAGTGTGCAGCACCGGCTCCCCCGGCGAGGAAACGGTGGAGGGAAGGTTTTACCTCAGACCGCTCACAATGGGACAGCATTACAAAAAGTGGTATTTTTTCGCCAATTCAAGAATTTGGATTGTAAACTGCACGCAGATCATGGGGGATTACTGCTTTCACAGCATACTTTTCAGAAATCTATTTAATCCCAACTCGCTCATTCCTTCATCGTATTACGATATAGGGAAGAAGGCAACAAACGGATGTGTAAGGCTGACTGTCGGTGACGCTGCGTTTGTTTATGATAATTGCGGCGGTCTGCCGTGCGATATCGGTCCGGGGTATCATAGCGATAAGCTTGCGGAAATCAAAGCGGAACTTCTTGCGGCGCTTCCGGAAACCGCCGAAGAATACATAAAAGGCATAAGCTGATGTATGAGCATTGTATGCTGTGCCCAAGGCGGTGCGGAGTTGACCGTAACAGAAGCTTAGGTTTTTGCCGCATGGGCGCACGGCTTTTTGTGAGCCGTGCCGCTCCGCATTTCTGGGAGGAACCGTGCATATCAGGTGACAGGGGTTCCGGTACCGTGTTTTTTTCGGGGTGCTCGCTGAGGTGTGTGTATTGCCAGAACAGTGGGATTTCAAGGGGAGTTTCCGGGAAGGAAATTTCGGCGGAGCGTCTGTCCGAAATATTTTTGGAGCTTGAAGGCAAGGGTTGCCACAATATAAACCTTGTAACTCCCGACCATTTTGCAGAACATATAATAAAAGCTGTCTGTATGGCGAGAGACAGGGGGCTTAAAATTCCGACAGTGTATAACACGAGCGGATACTGTAGCGTTGAAACTCTAAGAAAATTTCGGGGCCTGATTGATATTTATCTGACGGATTTTAAGTATATAACGCCGGCCGTTTCGGAGAAATATTCGGGCTGTGCGGATTATGCCGAGGCAGCAAAGCCGGCGCTTGCCGAGATGATTTCGCAGTGCAAAAATCCCGTTTTTGAAGGAAAGCTTATGCGCAGCGGCGTTATAGTACGGCATTTGTGCCTTCCGAAAAATGTGAGGGAATCAAAGCTTGTTCTCGACTATCTTTCGGAGTTTAAGGAAAACATTTTCGTGAGTATTATGAGCCAGTATACCCCGGTTAAAAAGTTTGCGGAATTTCCGGAACTTTCAAGGAAACTTAAAAATACGGAGTATGAGCGCGTTCTCAGCCATGCCGTGCGGCTCGGATTTGAGAATGTATTTATCCAGGAGGGCGGAGCGGCAGAGGAAAGCTTTATTCCGCCGTTCGATATGACGGGAGTGTAAGTTATGAAAATTACGGAGATTGATAAGAATTTTAAGAATAAGGATGTTCTTCGCCCGGGTATGCAGCTTTATAATGTGAAGGACGAACCTTTTAGGCTTTACGGCTTTCTGGAGCCTTACAGGAGGATTCCTGAAGCCACCGCAAAGGCTATGAGCGACGGCGCATATTTTCTTCATACCAATACTGCCGGCGGAAGGGTCAGGTTCAGAACGGATTCCGACTATGTCGTGCTGAAAGCAGTGCTGCCATATACCTGCATAATGCCGCAGATGACGGCTGACGGCAGCTGCGGATTCGATATGTATGCCGACGGTGAGTACTGCGGTACATTCGCACCGAGGATTACATATGATACGCCTTTTCTGGCAAGCTTCAGTGCAGAAGGCGGATATGAGGCTATTATCGACCTCAAAAGCAAGAAAATGCGCGATATTATAATTAATTTTCCGCTTTATAACGATGTGTCGGAGGTTTATGTGGGAATAGCCGAGGGCGCAAAGCTTTTGGAAGGCGGAGAATATAAGCATAAAAAACCGATTGTGTTTTACGGTTCATCAATAACGCAGGGCGGATGCGCTTCAAGGCCGGGCAATTCTTATGAGAGTATTCTTTCGAGGTGGTTTGATACCGACTTCAAAAACCTCGGTTTTTCGGGCAATGCAAGAGCGGAGGATGCGATTGCAGAGTACATTTCAACCCTTGATATGAGCGTTTTTGTGTATGATTACGACCATAATGCGCCTACGGCAGAGCACCTTCTCAAAACACATTATAAGATGTATAAGACAATTCGTGACAAAAATCCGAAACTGCCGATAATTCTTGCTTCCGCACCGGTAAAGCTTAACGAGGGGTGGCTCGAGAGATTTAATATTATAAAAGGCACTTATGAAAAGGCAAAAAAAGACGGGGACGAAAACATCTACCTTGTCAGCGGACAAAGCATGATTGAGCTTCTCGACCCCGAAATTATGACTGTTGACGGCTGCCACCCGAACGATTTCGGTTTTTTCTGTATGGCGAAAGCCTTCGGCAGCGTTATTGAAAAGTTATTGTAATTTGGATTTTACAGACCTTGACGGCAGCTGGATGAGGATTATGGCTATAAACATAATCGCACATCCGGCTGTTTCTTTTATGCTCATTTTCTGATTGAGAATCAGCCATCCTCCGATTGCCGCAAAAACCGACTCGAGGCTCATTATGAGCGAAGCGGAAGTTGGGTCGGCGTACTTCTGCCCGACAATCTGAAGTGTGTATGCAACACCGCAGGAGAGCGCACCGGAATACAGTATCGGAAGCCAGCAGTTAAGTATCGTCGCAATGTGAGGGCTGTCAAAAAGAAACATGTAAATAATGTTGAGCGTTCCCGAAACCGCAAACTGAATACATGACATCACAACCCCGTCAGCTTTAGGTGAGAACCTGTCTATGACAAGTATATGCGCCGTGAAAAAGAGGGAGGATATAAGCAGAACGATTTCGCCCGTGCCCATATGGAACGAGCCTCCGCCGCACAGAAGATACATCCCGAAGGTCGCAATTATAACCGATACAACAATTCTGAGACTGAGGCGGTTTCCGGCAAAGAGATAGCAGACCGGCACAAAAACTATGTAAAGCGCCGTTATAAAACCTGCCTTTCCGGTACCGCTGAATTTCAGACCGTATGTTTGAATCGTTCCGGCAAGGCATAAAATAATACCGCAGAAAATGCCGCCGAGAACGGTGTTTTTCTTAACGGACGGATTCTTAAACGACTTTTTCGCCGCAGGAATTACAAACGGTATCAGCACGATTGCCCCGAGGAGAGTTCTTATACCGTTGAATGTGCTGGGGGAGAGAGAATCCACGCCGACGCTTTGCGCCGTGAACGAAAATCCCCATATGATTGCCGTAAGAAGCAAAAGAAGGTTGCCTTTTAATTTGGTGTTCATTTGTGTCACCTCATGCATAATTATACACCTATCTGCGCTGCCTGTCAATTGACCGTATATAAAAAAATAAAAATAATTAGGTAGTTAACTATTGACAAAATAGATAAGATATGCTATAATGATTAACATGTTAACTAATGGGGTGGTTAAAATAGGCAGCATGATAATTAAAAAGTTTATTTGTACCGACAGACTTCATAAGGCGTGCGTTGACAGGATGATTTCCAAAATCGGTCTGCACCGCAGTCAGCATATGATGCTGATGTTTCTTGCGCGGCACGGCGAATGCCTTTCGCAGAAGCAGATTTCCGAAATGGCAGAAATCAGCCCTGCTGCGGTGGCGGTAACACTTAAAAAACTCGAAAACGGCGGATATATCGAAAAAAAGGCGGACGATACCGACGGCCGCTTCAACAAAATTTCGATAACCGATTCCGGAAGGAAAATCGTTGAAAAATCAAGGGAGATTTTTTTGTTTGTGGACGGGAAAATGTGCGAGGGGCTTACCGAAGAGGAACTTGCAACTTTTGAAAAATGCCTTGACAAAATGGGCGAAAATATTAAAAAAATTGACAGAAAAGGAGAGTCTTTATGAAACGGTGGATGAAATATGTTAAGCCATATAAGAAGTTTTTCATAATAGGGCCGCTGTGCATGATTGTTGAATCAATGGGCGAAATTTTTATGCCTATGCTTCTTAAAATCATCAATACCCGCATCGTGTCGCTCAGCACCGCTGAGGGCACAACGGATTCGGGCGATATATGGTTCATTATAGGTATCGCTGCGGTGATGGTTGCCCTTGCGCTTGTGATGATGGCGGGGGGCGTCGGCGGTGCGTATTTCGGTGCAAAGGCGGCAGTGAATTTTGCTGCCGACTTAAGAGCGGACATTTACAAAAAGGTTCAGAAGTTTTCGTTTGCCAATATCGACCGTTTCTCAACCGGTTCTCTTGTAACAAGACTCACAAACGATGTAACGCAAATGCAGAATTTTATCAACATACTTGTCAGAATGTGCCTTCGTGCGCCGATAATGCTTATAGGTGCGCTGATTATGGCAATTTCGCTTAACATAAAGCTTTCGGGCGTGCTTGCGGTTGCGATTCCGCTGATTGTCATTGCGCAGGCGATAATAATTGCAAAGGGCTTCCCGAGGTTTACCAAAATGCAGACCAAAATCGACGCACTCAACTCAACCGTTCAGGAAAATGTAACCAATGTTCGCGTTGTAAAAAGCTTCGTAAGGGAAGACTATGAAAAGAAAAAGTTCTTCAAGGCGAACAGAAGCCTCAAAAACGCCGGTATTTCCGCAATAAATGTGATGATTTTCATGCAGCCGGTTATGATGATTATGATGAACGCAACAACGGTTGCGGTTCTGATGCTCGGCGGAAAGCTGATTTTGGGAAATGCCGCAGCTCTCGACGCACCGACTCTTGCTACATTTATTTCCTATATAAATCAGATACTTATGTCACTGATGTTTGTGACAATGATTTTCATGAACAGCTCCCGTGCGCTTGCTTCGGCAAAGCGAATCTGCGAGGTGCTTGATGAAAAACTTGATATTACCGATGATGACGCAAAGCACAGGGAACTCCATGTTAAAAACGGCGAAATAGAATTTAAGGATGTGTCGTTTAGGTATTATAAAAATAACAGTGAAAATGTCGTGTCGGATATAAATCTTAAAATAAATGCCGGCTCGACCGTTGGAATAATCGGTTCTACCGGCTGCGGTAAAACAACTCTCGTTTCGCTTATTCCTAGACTCTACGATGCCGACAGCGGCGAGATTCTTATAGACGGCGTGAATGTACGCGATTATTCGCTTTATAATCTCAGAGAATGTGTCGGCATGGTTTTGCAGAAAAATGTGCTCTTCACGGGAACTATTAAGGAAAACCTTCTCTGGGGTAACGAAAATGCCTCGGATGACGAGATAAGGGCGTCGGCTGAGGCTGCGCAGGCAGATAAGTTTGTAAGCAATTTTACTAAGGGATATGATTCCGACCTCGGTCAGGGCGGCTCGAATGTTTCGGGCGGTCAGAAGCAGAGGCTTTGTATTGCGAGGGCATTGCTGAAAAAACCGAAAATTCTTATTCTGGACGATTCGACCAGCGCTGTAGATACGGCAACCGAAGCAATGATAAGAAAAGCATTTGCGACCGACCTTAAAGGCTCTACAAAAATTATTATCGCACAGAGGATAAGCTCGGTTGAAAGCGCGGATATGATTGTTGTTATGGACGACGGAAAAATCACCGGTACAGGCACTCATGACGAGCTTTTGAAGTCGAACAGCGAGTATCAGGAAATTTACTATTCTCAGAACGAAAGGAAGGATGCATAAATGGCAAGGTCACTTGAGCAGCTTCAGAAACAGTATATACATTCTTCCGCCGGGAAAGACGGTGCCACAAAACGCCGCAGAGGCCACGGACCGATGGTAATGGCAAGCGGCAAGCCTAAGGATGCCGGAAGGACTGTAAAACGGCTTATGCACTATGTCGGAGCATATAAAATTCATTTTGTTTGTGTGTTTCTGTGCCTTATTATAAGCACGGTTGCGGCATCTCTCGGGACATATTTTCTGTCGCCTATATTAAATAAGATAGCAAATGCCGAGGTGGCAGACAACGATTTTGCCGGCAGAATTATCGGAAAGCTGTCGGAAAGTATGATGGCGGTATTCGGAAGTGGCATTTCTTCCGTGATGGTCTATGTAATCGCCGGCGGCGTGCTGCTTTCGGCTGTGTATATTATTTCGGCGGGCTGCACATATGCGCAGTCGAAAATAATGCTGCATATTTCGCAGAACTCGATCGAGAAAATCAGAACCGACCTTTTCAATAAGGTTCAGACGCTTCCGCTGCGTTACCACGATACGAGAACAACCGGTGAGATTATGAGCCGTTTTACAAACGATGTAGATAATATCGGCACAATGCTCGATACTTCGATTATAAGTGTGGTTTCCGGCACGGCAACGCTTATCACAACGCTTGCGTTCATGATTTATACCAATATTCCGCTTACGGTTATTACGCTGATTTTTATACCGATTTTCACGAAAGGCGGCATGATTATAGGTGCAAAAAGCAGTAAGTTTTACAGAGGTCAGCAGGCGTCCTTGGGTGCGGTTAACGGTTATATCGAGGAAACCGTGACCGGGCAGAAGGTTGTAAAGGTGTTTAACCACGAAAAGGATTGTACCGAGGAATTCGGACTTCTCAACAGCGACCTTCGCGAAAAACAGTTCAAAGCGCAGTTCTACGGTGGCGTTATGGGGCCGATTATGGGCAATTTAAGCAAGGTCAGCTATGCAATCACCGCAGGTATCGGCGGCGTGCTCTGTGCGCTTACCTACGGCGGAAGCATAGCGCCCTCAAGCGTGATGGCGCTCACATTCGGCGGACTTACCGTATTTGTGCAGTACGCAAACCAGTTTTCAAGGCCGATTAATGAGGTTTCCATGCAGATGACAACGGTGTTTTCCGCTCTTGCCGGTGCGGAAAGGGTATTTAATGTTATGGATGAAGCGTCGGAGGAACCGGACGGGAAGGACGCTCTTGACCCGAAGTTCAAGGGTTTTGTGGAACTTAACAATGTAACTTTCGGGTATAATCCCGATAAGGTTATACTTAAAAATATATCGCTTTATGCAAAGCCCGGGCAGAAGATTGCGTTTGTCGGCTCGACGGGTGCAGGCAAAACCACAATAACCAATCTTCTCAACAGGTTTTATGATATTGATTCCGGTTCGATTACGATAGACGGAATCAATATAAAAGATATAAAGCGTGATACGCTCCGCAAAAATATCGCAATGGTGCTTCAGGATACTCATCTTTTCACCGGTACCGTTATGGAAAACATACGCTACGGAAGACTCGACGCAACCGATGAGGAGGTAATCGCAGCGGCAAAAACCGCAAGTGCGCACAGTTTTATAAAGCGCCTTGCAAACGGATATGACACAATGCTCGAAGGCGACGGCGCAAACCTTTCCCAGGGGCAGCGGCAGCTTCTTAATATCGCAAGGGCGGCGCTCAGCCGTGCTCCGATATTGGTTCTGGACGAGGCAACAAGCTCTGTTGATACCCGAACGGAAAAGCTTATCGAAAAGGGCATGGATTCGCTCATGACCGACAGAACAACCTTTGTGATTGCTCACAGGCTTTCGACCGTAAGAAACGCAAACGCAATCATGGTGCTTGAGCAGGGCGAGATTATCGAGCGCGGAACTCATGAGGAACTGCTGGAGCAAAAGGGAAGATACTACGAACTTTACACCGGAAAAGCGGAATTGGATTAAAAAATAAAAAAGTACTTGACAAATCCGGAAATACTGTGTATAATATAAAAGATTAGATTAGATTAGCTTGAAAGTGAATAGAACAGATGAGTTCAGACAGCTGAATTTGACTTTTTAAGCCTTGTTTAATCGACAGGGCTTTTTTTATTCCTTTTTCGGGCGCAAAAAAGAAAGGATTGGTTTAACATGAAGAAAGTAGTATTGATGGTTCTGGCAATGATGACGGCGGCGCTGATGCTCACCGCATGCGGCTCGGGTGAAACGGGCGAGTCGGGTAAAAAGGTTTATAAGGTCGGGGTTACTCAATATGCGGATCACCCCTCTCTCGATAACTGCCGCAAGGGCTTTATCGAAGGACTTAAGGAAAACGGATTTACCGAAGGCGATAATCTCGAAATCGAATACAAAGCTGCGCAGGCAAACGATTCGATGAACACACAGATTGCGCAGACATTTGCAAACAGCGGCATGGATTTGGTATGCGGTATCGCAACACCTTCCGCACAGGCGCTTTATGTTGCATGCAGAGAAAAGAAAATTCCCGTTGTGTTCAATGCGATTTCAGACCCTATCGGCGCAGGGCTTGCGGTTTCCGAAACCGAGCCGATGGAGGGCATAAGCGGAATAAGCGACCTTCTGCCGGTTGAAGACCAGCTCAAACTTATAAGAGCGGTTCTGCCGGACGTAAAGAAAATAGGTATTCTTTATACCACAAGCGAAGCAAACTCTGTAAGCACAATTGAGATTTACAAGAACCTTGCTCCCAAATACGGATTTGAAATTGTTGACAGGGGTATTTCAAAGCAGGCGGAGGTTACACAGGCGGCGGATGTCCTCTTAAACGAGGTTGACTGCATCTCGAATCTTACCGATAATACCGTTGTTGCGGCACTGTCGGCGGTTCTTGAAAAGGCAAATGCAAAGAAGATTCCGGTATTCGGCTCTGAAGAAGAACAGGTTAAAAACGGCTGTATTGCTTCTGCCGGTCTTGATTATGTTGCTCTCGGCGTTCAGGCGGGAAATATGGCGGCAAAAGTTCTTAAGGGCGAAGATATTTCCAAAATGCCCTTTGAAACCATTAAGGAAAGCAAGCTGACGGTTAACGAAAGCGTTGCTTCGGAACTTGGTATTGAAATTCCGGAAGAAGTTTCCGGAAAAGCCGATATTGTAAAATAAACCCTAAGGAGGTTTTTCGGTGGGCGGTATTGTTATAGGCGTATTTGAACAGGGTCTCATATACGGAATTATGGCTTTGGGAATATATATAAGCTATAAGATTCTTGATTTTCCGGATTTATCGGTTGACGGCACATTTCCACTCGGGGCGGCTGTTTCGACTGCACTTATGTGCAGGGGTGTGAACCCTTGGCTTTGCCTTATCGCCGCTGCCGTTTCTGGAGCGATTGCCGGGGGGATTACAGGCTTTTTCAATGTGAAACTTAAAATCAAAGACCTTCTTGCCGGTATATTGATGATGACGGCTCTCTATTCGGTAAACTACCGGATTGTGGGTGCTCCGAATAAGTTCCTCATGCAGGAGAAAACTATATTCACGATCGCCGGAGAGCTTCCGGCATGGGCACAGCCGTATAAGTATCTGCTGTGGATTGTTTTGATTACGCTTTTTGCAAAATTTGCTCTTGACTGGTATCTGCGAACAAAATCCGGCTTTCTTCTGAGAAGTGCCGGCGATAATGACAGACTGGTTGTAACGCTTGCGAAAAATCCGGGTACGGTTAAAATAATCGGTCTTGCGATTGCAAACGCTCTTGTTTCGCTTTCGGGCGCACTCAGCTGTCAGAGAAATATGCAGTTTGATATAACCTCCGGTACGGGTACGATGGTTATGGGCCTTGCGGCGGTTATAATCGGAACTACCGTTTTCAAGCGTGTCAGATTTTTAAGGCTGACAACCGGCGTGCTGCTCGGTATGATAATCTACAAAGCGTGTATTACGGGCGCAATCAGTGCAGGGCTTCAGTCCTCCGATACCAACCTTATAATAACACTGCTGTTTATCGCAACGCTTCTGATTAACAAGACATCGCTTAAAAAGCGTTAGGAAGGATTTGCATTCGATGCTTAAACTTGAAAATATCAACAAGACCTTCAATCAGGGTACGATTGATGAAAAGGTATTGTTTTCGGACTTTAATATTTCAGTAGGCAAGGGCGAGTTCGTGGCGGTTGTGGGAAGCAACGGTTCCGGCAAAACCACGATGCTTAATATAATTTCGGGCGATGTTCTGCCGGATTCCGGCAAAGTTATTCTGGACGGTGCGGATATATCAAAACAGAAAAACTATAAAAGGGCAACGAAGATTGCACGGGTTTTTCAGAATCCTTCGGTCGGAACATGCCCGTCAATGACAATTTTTGAAAATATGTCGATTGCGGATAATAAGGCGAAAAGGTATTCTCTCACACCGGGGCTTAATTCAAAGCGCAAGGAATTTTATCAGACGCAGCTTGAAATTCTCGGTATGGGGCTTGAAAACCGCCTTGATACAAAAGCCGGTACGCTTTCGGGCGGTCAGAGGCAGGCGCTTTCGCTTATTATGGCAACGCTTGTAAGACCCGAGCTTTTGCTGCTTGACGAACATACCGCAGCGCTTGACCCGAAATCGGGCGATGTTGTAATGCAACTGACCGAAAAAATCGTCGGCGAAAAGCAAATCACAACCCTTATGGTAACGCATAATCTCCGTTATGCGGTGGAGTTCGGAACACGCTCCGTTATGATGCACGAAGGAAATGTGGTGCTCGATATTTCCGGTGAGGAAAAGGCGGGCTACGGCATAGATAATTATCTAAAAATGTTTAACGAAATAAGCATAGAATGCGGAAATTAAAAATGATAAAGCTAAGCGGCGCATAGTTTAAACTTTGCGCCGCATTTTAATTTAGCTATTCATTAAGCCAATTACAGAGTCGATATTATCAATAATAAACTGTTGCGCATCTCTGTTATATACAACAACAGTATATTCACCACGCATACTTCGTCTTATCTCAACTGTAATTCCTATTTCAATACCGGTCGCAGTGGGCAGCTTTTTTAGCTTGCCATCTGATTTGGTCTGTGGGCAAAGCATTCCGATATTAACAAGCCAATCATTAAGATGTTTATACGAAATTTTTTTCATATTTTCATTATCTGTAAGTTCATTTATACGCTTAGCTATTTCACTTATCGGTATCGGTGTATCCGAAAACCTAAACTTCTGAATTTCATCAAATGAAATATTAAAATTCTCCTTATCGGAACTCTTTTTTGAAGAGGAATCATCTTTTTCAATCAGCTGCCTCAAAATATCGGATACATAAAACAGGCACCTTGAAATTTTCACATTATTAACTGCCTCATATTCAGGAATATCGGTATCATCAAGCGGATTTACGCCGTTTGCAAGTTTTTCTATATACATTTTTGCTCTCTGCATTATTTCTTTTTCAGTCATTATTTTTCTCACAATCTTAAGCTGTTTTTCGTTGAATTCAGACAAACTACATACATAATCTTCTTTTGTAATCATTTTTATCACCTTAAACTTATAATTTATTTTACCACAAAAATGATAAAAAATCAACATTTTTGGATAAAATAGTTAAAAATATAGTGATTTTATGTTTTATTCCAGTCAGATACCCGGCTTGCCATAAATAAAAAAAGTCTGGATAACCAGACTTTTTTTAGCTTTTCTGTGCCGTAACAAGCTTATAATACATTCCTTTTTTCGCCATTAGTTCTTCGTGAGTTCCGGATTCCTCAATGCCTTTATTCGCAATACACATGATTTTGTCGGCTTTCTGAATGGTTGAAAGCCTGTGTGCGATAACAAATGAGGTTCTCCCTGCAAGCAGCCTGTCAAGAGCTTTCTTGATGAGCGCTTCCGTTTTGGTATCGATTGAACTTGTCGCCTCGTCCAATATAAGAATTTTCGGGTCGGAAACAACAACTCTTGCAAATGAAAGTAATTGGCGTTCGCCCGCAGAAAGCTCGCTGCCGCGCTCCGAAATCAGCGTGTGGTAGCCGTAGGGGAGACGGTTTATGAAATCGTCGGCATAAATTGCTTTTGCCGCTTCGATACATTCTTCATCGGTTGCGTCAAGCCTGCCGTAGCGTATGTTTTCAAGAACGCTGCCCTCAAATATGAACGAATCCTGCATCATTATTCCCATCTGTGAACGAAGCGATTTCAGCTTTACGGAATGAATATCGGTTCCGTCTATCAGGATTTTTCCGTCGGTGAGGTCGTAAAACCTTGAAAGAAGGTTCACCGTTGTGGTTTTGCCAGCGCCGGTTGGCCCGACAAACGCAATTGTTTCACCCGGGGCTGCTTTGAAGCTTACATTTTCAAGTATATTTGCTCCCGGCTCGTACCCGAATGTTACATTTTTGTATTCCACTTCGCCCTTTATCGGCGGAAGGTCAACCGCTCCCGGAATATCCTTTATTTCCGCCGGTTCGTCCATCATGTCAAATACGCTTTCGACATTCGCCAGCGCACTTACAATCTGGTTATAAATGCTTGTCATGTTGTTAATCGGCGTCCAGAATTTCGAGATGTACTGCGAAAACGCAAATATAACGCCGAGGGTGATTGCGCCTTTCCCGAGAAGAACCCACCCTGCAAAGTATGTTGCAACCGTGCCTACCACGCTTGTTATGTCAATGCACGGTCCGAAGCCCTGGGTAAACTTGAAAACATCCAGGTAAGAGTCCGTTACCTCTCGGTTAATTTTTGCATAGGCGGCATTGGTCGATTTTTCCCTTGTGAATGCCTGAATTATCTTGACGCCCATTATATTTTCGTGTATCATAGCGCCTCGGTTCGAGGTCTTTTTAACCATTTTCTGCATGCGGGTGTGTATGAGTTTCTTGAAAACCACCGCCAGAATGAAAATCGGTATGCAGGTTGCCATGCTGACCCATGTGAGCGGGGCGTCTATTGAAAACATGAATATCACAATGCCGACAAGCGTTACGATATCGCTGAACATACTCACAATACCTTCGCTCATGATATTTCCGAGAGAGTTAATGTATGTTGTGAGCCTTGTGAGAATTTTGCCGGTGGGGCGGTCGTCAAAAAACTTGAACGACAGTTCCTGCATGTGGTCGAAAAGGTCTTTTCTTATGTCAAACACTATTGACTGCCCGACATTGTTTATTATGTAAGCTTTTATAATTGTGAATATAACCTGTACCGCAATTGTTCCGAGGTAGAAAACCGAGAAAAGCAGAATCAGCCTTATTTCCTTGTGCGGAATAAAATCATCAAGGATTTTTTTGGAAATAAGCGGGCCTATAAGGGAACTGACCGACGCCGCAAACATGATTATAAGAGCAATGATAATTCTCCATTTGTATCTTCCGGCGTACGAAAAAAGCTTTTTCAACTGACCTGCGTCAAGGCGGTGTTTTATGACTTCATCTTCAAAATATGTGTTCCTCTTAGCCACTTTAATCCCCCCCCTTACTCACTGTACTGGCGGCGGTAAACATCCGCATACCTGCCGTCAAGTGCCATAAGCTCGTCGTGCGTGCCGGATTCTGCTATCTTTCCGTGATCCATAAAGAGAATTATATCCGATGACTTGACGGACGAAATTCTGCTTGCAATTACTATTACGGTCTTTTTGCCGCCCATGCCGTCGATGTTGTTCAGGATTTCCCGTTCGGTTTCGTTGTCAAGGGCGCTGGTGGAATCGTCCAGAATAAGAATTTCGCATGGCTTCATAAAAGCCCTCGCCATTGAAATCCTCTGCTTCTGCCCTCCCGAAAGACCTACGCCCCGCTCGCCGACGATAGTGTCGTAGCCGTCGGGCATTTCGGATATAAATTCATCCGCACATGCAAGGTGCGCAGCGTTTTTTATTTCCTCATCGCTTGCCTTTCCGTCGGTGCAGTATGCGATGTTTGATTTTATCGTGTTTGAAAACAGGAACACATCCTGCATTACAATCGATATTCCGTCGCGTAAGGTCTTAAGGTCAATTTCCTTAAGGTCGGCGCCGCCGAGCGTTATGCTTCCGGAAACGGGGTCGTAGAACCTCGGAATAAGATTGATAAAACTTGATTTTCCGCTGCCGGTTGCGCCGACAATACCGACTTTCATACCGTGTTTTATATGAAGATTGATGTCCGAAAGAGCAACATTGCCGTCATACGAAAGCGAAACACTGTTGAAATCAAGGTCCCAGTTTTTGGGGGATTCGGGGGTTTCGGGCGATTCAATTGAAGGTCTTTTATTAAGAAGGTCAAGTATTTTCTGTCCCGAAATCAGTGCCGTGAGGAAGTTTGTAACATATGTCGGCACGAGATTAAGCGGATTCATAAGGTAAGTGATGTAGCCTGTGAATGCAACCATCTCACCGAGGGTGAGGCGGTTATAACAGACCAGAATTCCGCCGAAGCCTATTGTCAAAATATATGTAAGGTTGGTGAGCATAAACATTTTCCAGTAGTTTTTCGACCACACCGGAACATAATCAAGCCTTGACTGCTTGAAATCTTCGTTAACCTTATCCATTTTTGCGGTTTCAAATTCTTCCCTTGCAAATGCTCTTACCTGGCGCACACCGTTGATATTTTCCTGTGCAACCGTTGCAAGTCTTGCTGTCTGTTCACGCATGTTGATATAAACCGGGCGCGACTGGAGCGAATATTTGCGCACAGCCAAATATATAAACGGCAGAACAACATAGCACGCAAGCGCAAGCTGCCAGTTCATGTAAAATAGTATTACGCTTGCCGTAACAAACGAAAATACTGACTCAAATATAACCGGGATAATCGAAGAAAAAATATTTTTGACATTCTCGGCGTCGTCCGCAAGGGTGGTCATAACATTACCGGTTTTTGCCTTGTTAAAGGTTTCAAAAGACATCGAAAAGAACTTTGCCATGCAGTCTTCTCGGAGAGCGTTTATAACAGCCATTGATCTGCGCTCAAGAATTCGGGCTTTGGAGTAGTTAATGACATGCTTTATGACCGTAACGCCGATCATAATGCCGAAAAGAAGAAGGATATACCGAAGCGATACGCCGGAGGAACCTTCCGAGAAAATGTTGTCGAAGATGTAACCGGTGACTTTAGGGTTGACCATGTTGAGGATAACCACCAGTATACTCATAAAGTAACACAGAAACACCGTTTTTTTGTATGGCCTGAAATATTCCCAAGACTTTTTAATAACGTCCATATCCAGTGTCCTCCGAATATAAAATGTAATAACATAATACACTAAATTTGAGAAAAAGTAAACCCCCAAATTTGCGAAATTAAGCTTTTTTTCATGATTATATTGATTTTTTTCATAGATATGGTATAATATACTTAAAATAACTCGGTTTAAGAGGTGATTTCTTTGCTTAGCAAGCAATTAATTTTACTGCTTCATCAGGGGGCGAGCATACAGCGCTGGAACGAACATTTCAGACCGCATAAGGGATTTACCGAGCTTGACAAACAGGCCCACAAGGCGTTTTTTATGTATGTTCTGCATAAGCTTGACGATTCCGCAGACCCGGTGAAGCTTATTGAGGGATGTATTTTTGAGTATCTTCACAGAGTGATTCTGACGGATATAAAGCCGCCGGTTTTCCATAAAATGATGCACGAGAAGGGAAAGCAGATAAACAGGTGGGTTCTTGATGAGTTGCGTGGTGCCTGCGAGGATATTGAAAATGGCTTTTACGGGCGGTTTGAACAGTATCTGCTTGACGAAAACTATGCCGCTCACGAAAAGCGGATAATCAGCGCGGCGCACTATCTTGCGACATCGTGGGAATTTGATATCGTGTACAGAATGTCATCGTTTCTTTACGGAATCGAGGATACAAAAGCACAGATTGAATCTGAAATTGCTGCGTTTTTCGACCTTGAAGCGGTGCAGAAATACTACGGAAATTACAAACTTAAGAACTTTATGAATCTTGTCGGACAATTAAGGCTTCAGCAGCGCTGGGCGAGGTGCACAAGGGCCATGGAAACATCGGTTATGGGGCACATGCTTATTGTGGCGATTTTTTCGTATTTGTTTTCGCTTAAAGTCGGCGGCTGCCGCGAGCGGCTGTGCAACAACTTTTTCGGCGGACTGTTTCACGATTTGCCGGAGGTTCTCACGCGCGATATAGTTTCTCCGGTTAAAAACTCAGTTGCCGGGCTTGACGATATTATAAAAGAAATGGAAAACGGAGCGATAGCAAAAAGCATTCTCCCGCTTATTCCGGAAGATTGGCACGGAGAAATTATGTATTTTATGCACGACGAGTTCAAAAGCAAATACATCGATAACGGAAAAATTGTGTTTTCGGAGAGCGATGAAATCAACAAAAAATTCAATGATGATAAGTATAAGCCTATTGACGGGCAGCTTATACGGGGTGCTGACCACCTCTCGGCATTTATAGAAGCTGCGCTTTCGATTCACTACGGAATTTCCTCCGAGCCGCTTGCCAATGGGCGTGACAGTATTCGCCGCACATATAAAAACAAAGTTATCGCAGGCATAGATTTCGGCGAATTTTACACCATGTTCGATGACGATGCGGATAAAATTTGACATTTGAGGCGTATTATGCTATACTTATATATATTATGTTTATTGAGGTGCTTTCAATGAAGTCTGTAAAAGACATTAAGCTTTATGATATTCCGAGGGTCAAATCAATACGGGAAATGCTGGAGTTTGCAGGAAAAGAATCCGGTACGGCAACAGCCTTTATGTACAGGGAAGGGAAGGACATCATTTCCCATACCTATTCGGAATTTATCGAAACAACATATGCCCTCGGGACGGCGCTGATTGACCTCGGCTTTGGTGAAAGCCATATTGCCGTAATAGGCGAAAACAGCTATACGTGGGTTTGCGTTTATTTGACGGTCTTGCAGTCGTCCGGTGTTTTTGTTCCGGTGGATAAGGAACTCCCGGCGGAGGATATTTTCAATGTCCTTAACCACAGCGACAGCGAAATTGTATTCTGCTCGGAAAAATACGAAAAGATTTTCAGGGAAAACCGTAATAAAATTCCGTTTATAAAAAAGATTGTATGCTTTGCTACAAGCGATGACTACGGTGATTTTCTTTCATATTCAAAGCTCTTAGAGCACGGACGTAAGCTAAGAAATGGCGGCGACAGGTCGTTCGATTCTGCCGGCACGGGGGAATATGACCTTAAAATGCTTGTCTACACCTCCGGTACAACGGGTATGTCGAAGGGAGTAATGCTTTCGGAGCACAACCTTGCCGCACTGGTATCATTCGGCCCTGCGGTTTCCGATGTTCGCACAAAATGCCTTTCGGTTCTGCCGTATCATCATACCTATGAGGCGGTTGCCGGGATTCTTGTAGGGCTTCACAGGAGGGCGACAATCTGCATAAACAGTCAGCTTACGCAGGTTCTTAAGAATCTGCAGGTTTTCAAGCCCGATTATATCTATCTTGTTCCGGCGTTTGTTGAACTTTTTTATAAAAAAATATGGCAGACGGCAAAAAAAGAAGGCAAGGAAAAGGGTCTGAAATTCCTGATTGCTTTTAGCAATGCGCTCAGGAAAATCGGTATAGATAAAAGAAGAAAGTTTTTTGCGTCGATTCACGAAAGCTTCGGCGGAAATCTTATTAAAATCGTGTGCGGCGGCGCACCGGTCCGCCCGGAACTCGGTGACTTTTTCGACAGTATCGGCATAAATCTTATAAACGGCTACGGCATAAGCGAGTGCTCTCCGCTTGTTTCTGCGAACCGCGAGGAAATAAACGACTGCTCAACCGTGGGCATTGTTATTCCGTGCTGCAAAGTTAAATTCATAAACAAAACCGATGACGGCGAGGGAGAAATCTGCGTTAAAGGCGATACGGTTATGATGGGCTACTATAAAATGCCCGAGCTTACGGCGGAGGTTATTAAGGACGGATGGTTCATGACCGGCGATTACGGAAAAATGAACAAAAACGGTCTTCTTGTGATTACGGGCAGAAAGAAAAATCTTATAGTTCTGTCAAACGGTAAAAATATTTTCCCGGAGGAACTTGAAAATTATATTCAGTCGATTCCTTATGTCAAAGAGGTTATCGTCAGCGGTGAGCGAGATAAGGACGGCAGTGAAATCGGTCTTTGTGCGGAGGTCTATCCCGACCACGAGATGATGCCCGATAATTTGCCCGAAACACTGAGGGCGGACATCGACCGTGTTACCGAGGCGCTTCCTATATATAAAAGAATTACTTCAATCAAAATCCGCGATACCGAGTTTGAAAAAACAACTTCAAACAAGATTAAAAGAAAATATTAATATAAAAATTCTTGGGATTCTTTGGTTTTCCAAGAATTTTTTTAAAAACTCTTGACAAATAAGTATAGGTGTTGTATAATTGTATTAGTTAATTAATACAGTAGTACAAAGGAGGTTGGCTATGAAGTGGAATTTCAGTAATGACAGGGCGATTTATTTGCAGATAATCGAGCAGCTCAGCCTTGCGATTGTGTCGGGGGCGCTTGCTCCGGGCGATCGGCTTCTGTCGGTTCGTGAACTGGCGGCGGAAGCCGGGGTTAACCCGAACACCATGCAGAAGGCGCTTTCCGAAATGGAGCAGACGGGGCTGGTTCATTCGAGCAGAACCGCAGGGCGGTTTGTGACGGAAAGCAGGGATGACATATTGAAGGCAAAGGCTGAGATTGTGCGCGAAAGAACGGAGGAATTTATTCATCACATGAATGCCCTCGGTTTTTCGGAAAAAGAAGTTTTTGAGATTATTAAAGAAATAGGAAGTGAATATTTTGAGTAATTATTTATTTGAATGTGAAGGGCTGACGAAAAAATTTGGGTCAAAAACGGCTCTCGAAGATGTATCATTCAGGCTCTCCGGCGGAAGAATAGTGGGGCTTCTCGGGCCGAACGGCAGCGGAAAAACCACGCTCATCAAGCTTGCGAACGGACTTCTGACGCCAAGCTCCGGCAGCATATTTATCGGCGGCGATGCACCCGGGGTTCAGACAAAACGCATGGTTTCTTATCTTCCGGATTTGATGTCGCTGCCGGAGGGGATGAAGGTTTCCGAGGTAATAAGATATTATGAGGACTTTTTTGAGGATTTTGACAGAGCAAAGGCGGAGGATATGATGAAAAGCCTTAAACTCAAT
Source organism: Clostridia bacterium (assembly GCA_034186235.1). Classification (GTDB taxonomy): domain Bacteria; phylum Bacillota; class Clostridia; order HGM11514; family HGM11514; genus CAKSKB01. Next base: position 35,247 of record JAXGBA010000013.1, read on the forward strand.
CAGTCGGAGCGCATAAAGTCGCTTTCAAAGGGCACGAAGGAGAAGGTGCAGCTGTGCCTTACAATGAGCAGAAATGCATCGGTTTACCTTCTCGATGAGCCGATGGGCGGCGTTGACCCTGCAACTAGAGATTACATTCTGAACACAATAATTGCAAATTACAACGAAAATGCACTTGTTGTGATTTCAACGCATCTAATTGCGGATGTCGAAAAAATTCTTGATGATGTTATGTTCATAAACGAGGGGAAAATCGTGTACTGCGATTCTGTTGAAAGAATCCGTGAAAATAAAGGTCAGAGCGTTGACGAGCTGTTTAGGGAGGTATTCAAATGCTGAAAAAGCTTTTTAAATATGATTTCTTATCAATGGGAAAAATTCTGCTGCCGATGTACGGGGCAATGCTGATAGTCGGAGTGGTTTTGGCATTGTCTTTAAGACCGGCCTTCCACGGGATGTCCGGCGAGAATATCGGGATATTTGCAATGGTGACGCTTGTGCTGTATTTTGCGCTGTTCGGGGCGATTTGCATAATGAGCATTTACCTTTCGGTAAGGCGGTTTAAAAACAATCTGCTGGGTGCGGAAGGATATCTTGCAAATGTGCTCCCGGTTTCGCCCGGAAAACACATAATGAGCAAGGTGCTTTCGGCAACGCTGTGGCAGATAATCACTGCCGTGGCGACATTTATATCACATATCATAGTGATGCTGATTACATTTACCTTTCCGGATTTTCCCGGTTTTTCGGAATTGTTCAGGGCTGTTGCCGCAATGTTTGAAAGGTTGAACAGCCACGGCGCAGACTTATACGCAATCGTTTCTGAAATTGCGGTTTGCGTAGTTTTGGGAATAGCGATACTGTTTGAACTCAACCTTATGTTTTATGCCTCAATGACAATAGGGCATACCGCAAACCGCAGAAAAACCGCCGCATCATTCGGCGCATTTGTAGGGCTTTACATAGTTTCACAGATTGTTAATTCGTTTTTGCTAAAGGTTTATTACGAGGTTGTTCCGGCGTTTGGAGTGAAATCCGGCCCGATGAATATTTACGGATTTCTGGCGGTTACCGTTCCGATGTTCGTTCTGGTTCTTGCATACTCCACAGTGTACTTTTTCGTATCAAGGTACTTTCTTTCGCAAAAACTTAATCTTGAATAACCTTTTTGTATTCTCCCGGCAGATGACCGGTGATGGTTTTGAAGGTTCTTGTAAAATATGACAGGTTGTCGTACCCCGTTGCAGCCGCCGCCTCACCTACGGTGAGTTTACCGGTGACAAGCAGCTTTTCGGCGGTGCGGCATCTTGTCATATTTATATACTGAACCACCGAATATCCCGTAACTTTTTTGAATTCACGGCAGAAATAATACTTGCTGAGAGCCGCATGGGAGGCTATTTCTCCGATTGTCATATGCTTGCTGAAATTGGTGTTTATATAGACAATTGCTTTTTTTATACTTTCGTCCCTGCCGCCGCCGGAGGTTCTTTCACGGCTGTAATTGCGGCAAAGGTATACCATAAGGTCAAGTATTGCGGCCTTCCTTCCGACTTCGGAAAATTCATTTTTGCCGTCAAGCTCGGATATGAGGTTTTCGTAAAGCGCATCGAGGCGGCTGTCCCGTATGCATATGTCAAAATCCAGCTTGCTTACATCGATTCCGTTTGCCAGGCAGAATGAGCTGTCTGCAATGAAACAGTTGTAAAACGGCTCCGGCCGCCATTCTATCGTGTGTACAACATCGGAACTTATGACAACATATGATCCGCCTGAAACGGCAGTTTCGTTTCGGTCGCATATAATCTTTCCGTCACGGAAAAAATGAAGTATTTCAACATTTTCGTGCCAGTGTGAATGAAAGCCTGAACCGTATGTATGATATATGTACGGATTTTTGCTCTCTATATTGTGCGCTTCGTAAAAAATTTTCATCAAATCACTCCGAAAAAGCAATATTGTGTCAAACAAAAGCAAAATTACATATTGATTTTCCCATATAAATATTATACAATAAAATTACAATAAAAGCAAGTATGGAGGAATAGAAAATGTATAAATTTCCTATTGGCGTAATTGTCGAATCGTTCAGATGCGATACCCGCGAGGCAATTAAAAAGGCTGCTGCTCTGGGCGTTGACGGTTTGCAGCTTTACTGCACAAAGGGCGAGAATACTCCCGAAAATCTTCTCGGCGCAAAGGGAAGGGAACTCCTTTCTTTTGTTAAGGATAACGGGCTTAAATTTTCTGCGCTCTGCGGCGATTTGGGCAAAGGCTTCGGCAACAAGGAACTTAATCCCGGGCTTATCGAACAATCCAAGAGGATTCTTGATTTAGCAAAAGAACTTGAAACAGATATTGTTACAACCCATATCGGCGTTGTTCCGGAAAATTCCGGGCATGAAAGATATAAAATCATGCAGGAGGCTTGCTCAGAACTTGCAGAGTATGCTGATTCCCTCAATGCCCATTTTGCAATCGAAACCGGTCCCGAAACATCGGCAACCCTTAAAACCTTCCTTGATTCTCTCGGTTCTAAGGGCGTCGGCGTAAATCTTGACCCGGCAAACCTCGTTATGGTTACCGGTGACGACCCCGCCGTTGCGGTTCATAATCTTAAGGATTACATAGTTCATACCCACGCAAAAGACGGGCGTATGCTCAAAAAATGCAATCCCGAATTTATTTACAAAGCTGTTCATCCCATTCCCGATGATGTGTGGGATGTCAAGTATTTTGAAGAAGTTCCGCTCGGAACGGGCTCAGTTGACTTCTCGGTTTACCTTAAAGCACTGGAGGATATCGGCTACAAGGGCTTCCTTACAATAGAAAGAGAAGTCGGCGACAATCCGGAAGCGGACATTAAAACTGCAGTAGATTATCTTAGGAGGACAATGGCATGAGTAAATTAAGAGTAGGTCTTGTAGGTGCAGGAAATATTGCAAATGTTCATCTTGACAGCTACATGAAGAACAATGAGGTTGAAATCGCCGCTATATGCGATATCAACGAAGAAAGGCTTAAGGAAACCGCAGATAAATTCAATATTGAAAAGCGTTTTGCTTCGCTTGATGATATGCTTAAATCCGTTGAGCTTGATGCATGCGATGTATGCGTCTGGAACTGCAATCATGCGGAATGCACAATTAAGGTTCTGGAAGCCGGGCTTGACTGCCTTTGCGAAAAGCCTATGGCAATGAGCGCCGATGAAGCGCAGAAGATGAAGGATACCGCCGATAAATGCGGAAAGCTTCTTATGCTCGGTTTTGTTACAAGATTTTCAAACGAGGCAAGAATTGCAAAGGATTTTATAGACAACGGTTACCTCGGCGATATTTATTATGCCAAGGCTACATATATGAGAAGAAACGGCAATCCCGGCGGATGGTTTTCCGATAAGTCGCGCTCGGGCGGCGGCCCTATCATCGATATCGGTGTTCATCCGCTTGACCTTACCCGTTACCTTATGGGCAACCCCAAGCCCGTTTCGGTTTACGCCGTAACAAGCGATCTTCTTCATAAAGAGCGTGCAAATCTTAAAACGCGTGTGGGCTGGTATCCGAAGGGCGCTGTCCCCAAAAAGGATGTATGCGATGTTGAGTCGAACGCCATCGGCATTATTCGTTATGAAAATGGCACTTCAACGCTTCTTGAAGCAAGCTATGCGCTCAACTGCGAACCGGCAAGCGGCAGAACTCTTTACGGAACCAAGGGCGGTCTTTGCCTTGACAATATGATGCTTTATACCGATATAAACGGTTTTATGACCGATTCAAAAATAGTTGATACAGATAACTATGTTGACGCAAAACCGATGTTTGACGCAGAAATTGACCATTTTGTTGACTGCTGCCTCGGAAGATGCGAGTGTATGTCAAAGGCGGAGGACGGCGTGGTTATCATGAAGATTCTTGACGCACTCTATGAATCTGCAAAAACAGGTCACGAAGCTATAATTAAATAAGAGGATAAAATTATGAAAATAGGTGTTAGTTCATATTCGTTTTCGCAGCTTATAAACAGCGGCGAAATGACCCAGGCGGACTGCGTTGAAAAAGCCAAAGAACTTGGCTTTGACGCAATAGAATTTATTGACCTTCAGCCGGAGGACGGTTATACCGAGAAAGAATATGCAAAGCTTATTCGTGAAAGAGCGGAAAAGGCAGGTATTGAAATTACCGCTTATACCGTCGGCGCCCGTCTTATAACCGAATCCTGCGAGGAAACGGAAAAAGAAATCAAAAGAATCATGGAAAAGGCTGATGTTGCGGAAATTCTCGGTGCAAAGCTTATGCGCCATGACGCTTACTTTTGGCAGAATAAGTATAGAAGCTTTGATCTGAGCCTCCCCGAGCTTGCCGAAAATATCAGAAAGATTGCCGACTATGCAGAAAGCAAAGGCATTAAAACCATGGTTGAAAATCACGGCTTTATCTGTCAGGACAGCATAAGGGTTGAAAAGATTTTCAGTGCGGTAAATCATCCGAATTTCGGACTTTTGTGCGATATAGGCAACTTCCTCTGCGTTGACGAAAACCCCGTTACGGCGGTTTCGAGGGTTGCGCCCTATGCATTTCATGTGCATATTAAGGATTTCTATGTGCACGGGTTTGATTATCCGAGCGACGGCTGCATAGTAACGCGCGGCTGCAACAAAATCATGGGTGCGCCCGCAGGCTACGGCGATGTTCCGGTTAAGCAGTGCGTTGCAATCCTTAAAAATGCAGGATATGACGGAACATTCTCTCTTGAATATGAGGGAGCAGAACCTTGTATTCCTTCTCTCAAAAAAGCTCTGAAATTTATCAGAACAATAGAAGATTAATTCAAAAAAAGCCGCTTTCATGCGGCTTTTTTGAATTTTTTGGGCATACTGTAAATGGGTGTTGACTTTAGCGCCGATTTGCGGTAAAATATGTTTAGAGGTGAGTTTCTATGGCTGTCAGGCTTAACCCAGATGAGAATATCGTCAAAACCGTCAGGGAGGGTCTTAAAAGAACGGACGGATATTGCCCGTGCAGGCTTGAGAGAACGGACGATTTTAAGTGTATGTGCAAGGAATTTAAAGAACAGATTGCAGACCCGGATTTTGAAGGGTTCTGCCATTGCATGCTTTATTATAAGTCGAAGGAGGACTGATTATGAGCGAAATCGCAATCACAAAACAGAATTTTGAGGAGGAAGTGTTAAACTCCGACATCCCGGTTATCGTTGATTTCTGGGCGGTATGGTGCGGACCGTGCCAAATGCTTGCCCCTGTTATTGCTGAACTTTCCGAGGAGCTTTCGGGGAAAGTTAAAGTCGGCAAGGTTAATGTCGATGAGGAGCAGGAGCTTGCGCTGAGGTTCGGCGTGGCAAGCATTCCGACAGTAATGCTTTTTGAAAACGGACGAGCCGTTAAAATCTCCGTTGGCTTTATGGACAAGCAGAAGCTGAAAGATACACTTGGGATTTGACTAAAGATTTGACTAACTATTTTAGTCAAAAACGGTATTTTGAGTAACTGACCGCAAATGCAAAAAGATAAGAAAAACCGCATAACTACTGGATTTTTCAGCAATTATGCGGTTTTTATTTTTATCGAGGTGACAGGATTTGAACCTGCGACCTCTTCGTCCCGAACGAAGCGCCCTACCAAACTGGGCCACACCTCGATTTATCTGCAACGCTGTATATTATACCATACTTTTTAATATTTTGCAAGAGTTTTTTAAAATTTTTCAGAATTTTTTTCAAAACTCCTTTTCGCGTTGACAGTTTTGATCATTTGTGGTAATATTATATTTAAATGAGGTGTGTTTATGAATAAAACAATCGGAATAATATTCGGTGTTAAGATGATTATTAAAACCGCTCACGGCGAATCGGATAACTGATATGAAGGAAAGCATTTATGCAGATTGGAATCCGTGGCACGGCTGCACGAAAATCAGCCCCGGGTGCAGATATTGTTATGTGTACCGGCAGGATGAAATGTACGGTTCAGATATTTCGAGCAGCCTTTGCAGAAAAACGGGCAACTTTAATCTGCCGCTTAAGAAAAAAAGGAACGGCAGTTTTAAGATTCCCTCCGGAAAGATTGTGTTTACCTGCTTTACATCCGACTTTTTGCTTTCGGACGCAGATGAATGGCGCGGCGAATGCTGGGAAATGATAAAGCAGCGGCAAGACTGCATGTTTTACTTTTTCACAAAGCGTATTGACCGTTTTGAACGGTGTACGCCTTCGGACTGGGGCAGCGGTTATGATAATGTGATTGTCGGCTGCACTGTTGAAAATCGGGAAATGGCAGAGTACCGCCTTAAGATTTTTAAAAGCCTTCCTATAAAACATAAAACGATAATTGCTGCGCCGCTTCTTGAAAGAATTGACATTTCGGAGTTTCTCGGCGAAGATATAACGCAGGTTTCGGCAAGCGGCGAATCGGGAAACGACGCAAGGCCATGCAATTACGACTGGATTCTGGATTTGCGCCGTCAGTGCATTGAAAAGAATGTATCGTTTAGATTTCATCAGACCGGTGCAAAGTTCATTAAAGACGGCAGACTATATAATATAAGAAGAAAGTATCAGATTTCACAGGCTGCCCGCGCAGGGATAGATTATGATGTAGAAAAATAAAATTCGGCAGAGGATTAAAAACTTCTGTCGGATTTTTTTGTGTTTTTGTGGTAAAATATATCCTGAAAGGAGTGTAAATTAATGAGCGAAAGAAGTATTGCAGGAAAGCAGATACAAAAGTTCGGGATATATCTTTACGAGGAGGAAAAAAGCGAAAACACTATCGAAAAATACCTCAGGGATGTCAAGGTTTTTCTCAGGTGGGCGGACGGAAAGCATATTGATAAACCGCTTGTGCTTGAGTATAAAAAGAGCCTGTGTGACTCATATGCCCCGAGAAGCGTAAATTCGATGCTGTCGTCGCTGAATGCGTTTTTCAGCTTTATAAACCGGCAAGAGCTTAAAGTGAAAACCCTGAAAATTCAGCGGCAGCTGTTCGCAGACTGCGAAAAGGAGCTTACAAGGGCGGAATACAACAGGCTTTTGATGGCAGCAAAAAAACAGAATAAAGAACAGCTATATTACCTTATGCAGACGATAGGTTCAACAGGCCTGAGAATTTCGGAACTGAGGTTCGTCAGCGTTGATGCGGTTGAAAAAGGTCAGGCGGTTATAAACTGCAAGGGTAAGGTCAGAAGGATTTTTCTCCCAAAGCAGCTTTGCAGAATGCTTAAAGCTTATATAAGCAAGGAAAATTTGGAAAACGGAGCAGTGTTTGTTGGAAAAAACGGGAAACCGCTTGACCGTACAAATATATGGAGAATGCTCAAAGCGCTGTGCCCGGCTGCTGGTGTTTCGGGAACAAAGGTTTTTCCGCATAATTTCCGCCATCTTTTTGCAAGGACATATTATTCTGTTCAGAAAGACATTATAAGGTTGGCTGACATTCTGGGACATTCTTCCGTAAATACCACTCGCATATACACCATAGAAACCGGAGATATTCACCGTAGGCAAATACAGAGCCTGGGACTTTTGCGATGCGGAAATAAAAAAACCACATAATCTATATTATGTTGCAGGCAAAGTGAAACATTTGGTGCATATTGGCAATTCGGATTGCCAATACCCCAAGCAGGCGGCACTGAATGGAATAATAAGGTATACTTGTAAGACCAATGGAACTTTGTACAAACATTGGTCTATATGTTATTCCTGTTTTGTTACAGAATATGAAAATTATGTAATATTTTGATTAATTATTGACAAATATTTTTTTCGGTGCTATAATATTAGTCGAAAGCAGTGTTATTTTTTTACATTTTTCTACTACATAATATAGATTATGTTGCAGGCATTTTTTTTGAAGCAAAATAAAACGGCTGCTCAACCATTAAATGGGAGTGATTTAACAATGAGAACCGCAACATATAAGATTGACCGCGAATTGATTTTGCAGCGCACATTTTCGTTCTTGGTAAACAACGGGCTTGAAAATGTAACAATCCGCGAACTATGCAAAGGAACCGGTCTTGCGCAGGGAACCCTTTATTACTGGTTCGGGGATAAAATGAACATTATCTGCGAATCTGCCGAGTACGGTTTTCTTAATGTTGCCGACAAAATATTTGAATATGTCTTTAATAACATGAATGACATGAGAAAGTTCTTCTCGGAATGTCTTGGAGAGATAATTAAATATAAAAAGGAACTGCGGTTTATATATCAGATGGCTGCAAGCCCGGTTTACGGAGAAAGAATCCGTGCGAGCGGCAAGGATTTTAATATTGTTTACAACAAGTATGCCGAAAAGCTTGCGGAGGTTCTCGGCTGCGACGAAGAAACGCTTCTGCCTTTGGTATATATGTTCATTTCTACGGTTCTGGACTATGTTATATGGGAGGGCGGTAAAAATTCTCAGATTCAGCTGGAATATATCTATTCACTTGTTTCGGAAAAGATTTTGAAAAAATAAATTCAGGAGGTAAAGGCAATGAGATTAAAATTAGCAAAAAGAATCGGTGCGGTCATTTTGGCTTTATGTATTGCGCTGTCTGCTGTGACTGTGTTTGCGGACAGCTCGGACAAGCTTGAAGTGATTTTCACCAATGTGACCGACACCGATCTTACAACGCTTTCGGGTGAAGCGAAAATCAAGGTGAGCGTTAAGGGGGCTGTCGGTGACACTACGATTGCACAGCTTGCTCTTTCATTCAGCGGAGATTTGAAGTACAAGTCCATACAGTTTCTGAAGGGCGAGAACAATCCGCCGAGATGCGTGCAGTATTCGCCCAATGCAGCGCTTGCAAATACGGAGCATGAACTTATGCCGAGCATTATTTCAAAAAAGCCAATGAGTTTTGATGAGGTGACTGACCTTTTTGTGCTCACTTTTTCGGGCGATGCCGGGGGGAGCGTAACGCTTAAAAATTCAAACCTTGACAGAACCTACTGCGTGGTCGGCGGACAGGATATTAAACCGGCAGCGGAAGCGTCGGTAACCGCATCGGCGAGCAGCAGAACCAACACCGGAAAGCGTGCGGTAATAAAGTTAACGATGGATAAGGTTGAGGACTTTGTTGCCGGCAATGCATCCGGGAATTACAGTGGAAGCGGCATTGAAGTCAGAATTACCTGCGGAAACGGATATACATATTATACGGTGCTCAACAATATTCTCACATCAAAGGGTGGTCACCGCGGAAACGAAAGCGTTCCGACATTTACGGTGGAAAATACCGTGCTTGACGGCGAAGACTATACCGTTGAGGTTTCGGGAATCGGCTATGTAACATATAAGCGGACAGGCGTAAACTTTGATGATATAGTCAGCATTACAAACGATGATTTTATCCCCGGCGATGTGAATGCAGACGGCAAGGTGGATAAAACCGATAAGAAAGCGGCGGAGCAGCTTGCCGCAAACGGCGAATACAGCGAAGCGGCGGATTTTAACCGTGACGGCAAGATCAACGCAAGCGATCTTGATGTTTTTGCCGGAATAGCATCTGATGAAAATGTGCCCGCAAAAATGCCCAAACCCACCGTTACCGGCGGCAGCAAAAAGCTTACGGTAAAATGGGCAAGGCCGCAGGATGATTCCATAACGGGCTATGTGATAAAGTACGGAACGGACAGCTCAAAGCTGACGCAGACCAAAAATGTTGATGGGTCAGCATCCACCTCCACGGATATTACCGGGCTTTCCGCAAATACCGTATACTATGTGCAGATAGCAGCTAAGAACAGCGGCGGCACGGGCGCATTTTCTGATATTGAAAGCGCAAAAACTTCTGCCGAAACTCAGTCCGACCTCAGCGGAGGCGGCGGAGGCGGCGGTGGCGGCGGTGGCGGAGGCGGTTCCGATACCACGCCTTCAACCGACCCTGAAAATCCAGGAGAAGTTGTAACCCCCGGCACAAACGATAACACCGACATCGGCAAAATTGACGAAAACAAGCCCTTTACCGACCTTGGCAACCACGCCTGGGCGGAGGATTCGATATATGCTCTTAAAAACAGGGGTATCATCAACGGTGTAAGCGATACCGAGTTTGCCCCGGCAAACAATATCAAGAGGGGCGATTTTATACTCATTCTTACCAAAATGCTTGGCATAAACGATGAGTTTTCCGAAAACTTTGCGGATGTTCCCGAGGATATGTATTACTATGACGCAATCGGAAGCGCAAAGAGCGCCGGCGTTGCCGCAGGTGACGGAGATAACTTCTACCCCGAAAGCAGCATTACAAGGCAGGATTTAATCACGCTTGCATACCGTGCTTTCCTTAATAAGGGGTACATTTCCGAAACCGATGACCTTTCTTCGCTTGAAGCGTTTGCCGATAAAGGCGATGTTTCGGATTATGCCGAAATCGCAATGGCGTCAATGGTCAAGGCTGGAATCATCAACGGCTCCGACGGTAATTTGAATCCCAAAGGCAGCGCCACAAGAGCGGAAGTTGCCGTTATGTGCGCAAAACTTATCGAGCTGATAAAATGATTAGCACAAACAGCGATTTGATAATTACATTTGTTATTCTGGTGCCGGTTTTGATGATGTGCATAACTGCGTACTGCATCGGTACAATAAAGCCGTTTATCGAAACGAAAGCGTATGTGAAAACCGAATTACAGCGAACGCAGGGCGAGCCGGAATATAAGTACTGGCGGCGTGAAATGTCAAAGCTTTATGTTGAGCTTATTCCGCTGCTTGGTAAATTTATTGCAAGAAAAATGATGTAGATATCAAATAGGGCGACTTGCACCTATGATATAATTAATATTTATATTATAAGAAAGGAAGAAAAATATGAAACTCAAAAAACTTTTGTCCGCACTTCTGGTGTGCGTAATGGTGCTCGGCAGCATTAGCGTTGTTGCTTTTGCAAATGAAAATTTCGTGAAGGTTGGAGAAAACTTTTATTCAACTATGCAAGAAGCTTTAGATAATGCTGCTGACGGTGCGGTAATCGAGATCCTGGCTGATGAAATCTCAATGCCCGTTAAAACGGTGATTTCAAAACCGTTGTCTTTTAAAGGTAAAGGCAAAGCTGAAACAACATTGAAAGTAAGCACAACCGTAAAAATTCAATCTGAAAATGTATCTTTTGATGATATGAAAATTGACGGATCGGCTGTTCCCAACGGTAATCCGTACTCAAGCGTAGTATATGTAGGCGCAGACAATGTTTCGTTTACAAACATTGATTTTTTTGACGGACCCGATAACACCTATGATTCAAATGTTCAGGTAACGACATGGGGTAAAAATCTTAAATTTACCGGCTGTGATTTCTCCGGCGCTTTCAGAGGAATTCATTATGCTGACGGTATTTGTGATACTGTAATTGATAACTGTACATTTACACCCGGCGCTTATCCGATTAATGTTAATACGCAGAAGCCCCAAACCGGTTCTGTCGGCTCAATTATCGTTAAGAATTCAACATTAAGAGGTTGGACATCATGGGGCAATGCTCTTGCGCTTATGAGCTTTGAAAATTCGGTATTTGAATCCGGAGCTTATAATAATATAGTTGCATACAACGATGTAATATTTAAAAACTGCGATTTCAAAGGTACCGGTATTTATGCCGGCAATACAAATAATTTCAAGTGGACAATCGATAATTGCAAGATGAACGGTCAGATTCTTAAATCAGATAAAAATTTCTTTGCGCAGGATGATGCTGATTATAAGTTTCAGG
>JAXGBA010000014.1:0-11094 GCA_034186235.1 Clostridia bacterium
CAAAGCTGCCCCGAAACCTTGAGTAGGAATTTTCTCCGCCGATTCCGCCTTTGCTGAAATCGTACCCTGTCATATCAAGGTCAGCCGTCATCTTGTAATAACGAACCAGCGAGCCGCTTCCGGGGCGGCTTGCATACCAGCCGACGCTTCCGAAGAGTTCCCATTTGGTTGTTGTATCAGGAATAATTATTTCGGCTTCTTCGTTGTAAAGCCCCTCTTCCACATAATTTTCGTTCGTGAGGTAAACAAGTTTTGCCAAATCCTCAGGTGTTTGAATGAGGTACGGTTCCTCCGCCGTGCCTTTCCCCGCAAAGTACCGGGTTGCATCATCGGCAAATACACCGCACGGCAGAGCCGTCAGCATAAGTGCCAAAGCAAGTAATAAGACAATCATTTTTTTCATTTCTAAATCACTCCTTTTTTTTATTTTGAAAACGATTGTACCTATAAAAATATAATAACACAAAATAAAATAATGTCAATCGGATTTTTTACGAAAAGTTTTCGTAAACTACGAAAAGTTTTCGTAAACATATTGACACAATTTCATTTGTGTGGTATAATGTGGATTTGTTTGGAGGTGTTTGGATTTGTTTGCAAACGAAAGACAGAATAAAATTGTTGAAATGATAGCAAAAAACGGTGCAATAACCACCGCTGAGCTTGTAAACAGCTTTAATGTTTCGATTGAAACGGTCAGGCGTGACCTTCTAGAGCTTGAAAGCAGCGGAAAACTGCAAAGGGTTCACGGCGGTGCGGTAAAGATAAGCAAAATGCGCGAGTTCCACAACCGCAGCAAAAGGGATAACGAAAACAGCGGAGAAAAGCGTGCGCTCGGCAAAGCTGCCGCCGAATTTGTTTCCCCGGGGGACACGATAGCGGTTGACATTGGCAGCACGGCGGTAGGGTTTGCGGAGAGCATAAAACCTATACCCAACCTCACGGTTGTTACACATTCGGGCGATGTGTTTGAAATTCTGAAAAACAATCATAACACAAAAGTTATTCTGATAGGCGGCGAGTTTTCGGCGGAGGAAAACTCTTTTTACGGACCGCTCACGCTACAAACATATCAGAAGCTTCATGTTAACAAGTCGTTCATTCTTCCGTCGGCAGTTTCGCTGAATTTCGGAATATGCGATTTTTTAAGCGAATATTACATTCTGCAAAAGACGCTTATTAAAATCTGCGACCGTACGTTTATTCTGGCGGACAGCTCAAAGTATGAAAAAAAGGCGCTTTACAAGCTTGACGACATGAAGGCGGAATACACCTATATAACAGATTCCGCCCTCCCCGAAAACCTGAAAAAGCTTTACAGCGAAAACGGACTTAATATTATTACTTCAAAGGATGATATAAAAAAATGACGGTTACCGAAAAAATAATAGACAAAAAGACAATTCATATAATTTCGATATTTTTCATGCTATGTTACTTCATTAGCTATGTAACAAGAATAAATTACGGTGCAATCATATCCGAAATGGAAAGCGCACGGCACATATCGAAATCGTTGCTTTCGCTTGCGCTTTCGGGGAGCGCCGTTACATATGCGGCGGGGCAGATAGTAAGCGGATACCTCGGTGATATTTTTCAGCCGAAGAGGCTGATTTTCATCGGGCTTCTCACAACGGTTGCAACAAATATTGCCGTCCCGTTTGCAGGCAGCATAACCCTTACAATCGCAATATGGTGCATAAACGGGTTCGCCCAGGCATTTATGTGGCCGCCGCTTGTCAAGATGATGACGAGCATGTTCACAATGGAAGATTACACAAAAGCGTGCATTATAGTTTCGTGCGGTTCAGCGGCAGGTACAATAGCGGTTTATCTTTTATCTCCTATTATAATATCGGTTTCCGGCTGGAAGGAAGTTTTTTGGGTTTCTGCTGCGGCTGCGGCTGTGTTTTCGGCTTTTTGGCTGAAATTCTGCCCGAATGTCAAAATTTCGCCGCAACAAAAAAAGAGCCGTGAGAGCAGCCCCGGCGAAAAGTTTATAACTCCGCTTATGATTTTAATTATGATTGCAATTATCCTGCAAGGTTCGCTCCGCGACGGGGTCACAACCTGGATGCCGTCGCTTATATCGGAAACATACAATATGAGCAGCACAATTGCGATTTTAAGCGGCGTTGTTCTTCCGATTTTTTCAATGCTCAGCTACACTCTTGCGGAACAGCTTTATAAGAAAATTTTCAAAAACATCATGGTGTGCTCGGGCGCAATATATGCAGTTTCCGCTGCGGCGGGCGTTCTGCTGCTTGCATCAAGCGGAAAAAGCGCCGTACTTTCAATTATAGGCTGTATGCTCATTACCGGCTGTATGCACGGCATAAACATTCTGCTTATAAGCTTCACGCCGCCGTTTTTTGCCAAGTCCGGCAAAGCGGCATTAGCATCGGGTCTGCTTAACTCATGCACCTATGTCGGAAGCTCGATATCGGTTTACGGCTTTGCAAAAATAACCGAAAACACAGGCTGGAACACCACGCTGTGGATTTGGCTCGTCATATCAGTTCTCGGCGTAATCCTGTGTCTTGCGTCATCGGGCCGCTGGAAACGCGACATGATGAATTAAAGCGGAACCGCTTTCGGCTTTCCGCCGATATAGCATAAATACGAATCAAAACCGCAGCTTTTTGCAAGGCTGCATGCATCGGCAAAGCCTAAGTCAAGCTTGGTTTTATCGTGGCAGTCGGTGGAAATTGTAATGCTTCCGCCCAATTCTTTAAGCCTTTTGAGAACAAAAGGCGATGGGTAAATTTTATCATAACCTCTCGGAATAGCCCCCGTATTTATTTCAAATGGCTTGCCGTATTTTGCCGCTTCCTCAAGACTTTCAAGGCAGAGGGAGCGGTATTTTTTATCTTCCTCGTCAAAAATGCCTTCGAATTTGGTTAACAGGTCAAAATGCCCGATTATATCCGCTTTTGTGCGTTTCGGGCAAACCGCCGCCGACTCATAGTAATTTGCCGCAAATTTAAGAGGGTCGCCTCCGAACGCTTCGTTTATCGCCCCGAGCGTTACTTTGCGGCTTTCATCAACCGCACAGAGTTTCCCTCCGGCGTTCACAAAATGAACCGAGCCTATTCGGAAATCAGTTTCAAATACCGGTTCATCAGAATAAAAATCCTGTTCAATTCCGCACAGAATATTGATTTTCCCGGCATATTCCGATTTAAGCCTTTGAATTTCATCAAAATACTTTTCCTCATCCGAAATACACCAATTGCAATCCGAAAGCTTCGAGTGCCCCGAAAATCCGATGGTGTCAAATCCAAGGTTTATCGCCGCAAGAACGATTTCCTCCGGCGCGTCCTTCCCGTCGCAAAAACAGGTATGAGTGTGCATATTTGAAATCATTTTGTCATTTTCTCCTGTTTAACCTTGTGGTCAATAACATGGCGCGAGGCAAGCTCGTCCCTTATTTCGTCAAGCGATATGCCCATTTCGCACATAAGCACCATCACATGATATGCAAGGTCGGCTATCTCGTATACGGTTTCCGCTTTGTCCTCCGCTTTGGCGGCAATTATAACCTCGGTGCTTTCCTCACCGACCTTTTTGAGAATTTTATCAAGACCCTTTTCAAAAAGATAAGTCGTATAAGACCCTTCTTTTTTATCGGTTTTTCTGCCTTCGATCAGCCCCATAAGACCTTCGGGAGAAAAATACGGAACATCCTTATTTTCATAAACAACATCATTGAAGCATGAGTCCGTGCCCTTATGGCAGGCAGGGCCATCCTTCTTGACGGAAACCGTAAGGGCGTCAAAATCGCAGTCTGCGGTAATCTTCACGATATGCTGAAAATTACCCGATGTTTTGCCCTTTCTCCAAAGAGTTTTTCTGGAGCGTGACCAAAAGCAGGTTTTGCCTTCCTTCATGCTGATTTCCAGACTTTCGCGGTTCATATATGCAACCGTCAGAACCTTCCCCGATTCCGCATCCGTTACAACCGCCGGGATAAGACCGTTTTCATCAAATTTAAGCTTGCTGATATCAAACATAAAATCAATCCTTTCAGATTCGTACATTTATTCCGTTTTGCTTTAATTCTTTTTTTAAATCAGATATTTTAACTTCCCCGAAATGGAAAATCGAAGCCGCAAGGCCTGCGTCAACCCCCGGCACCGATTTAAACAAATCCACAAAATCCGCCGAAGAGCCGGCTCCGCCCGAAGCGATTACCGGAACCTTCACAACATCGCAGACCGCCGAAAGCATTTCTAAATCGAAACCGCCTTTAACACCGTCGGTATCTATCGAATTAAGAACGATTTCACCGGCACCGTCCGCAACGCCCTTTTTTATCCATTCAACAGCGTCAATACCGGTGTTTTCCCTTCCGCCTTTTGCAAAAACTGTAAACCGCCCGCCAACACGCTTTGCGTCAACCGACAAAACCACGCACTGGCTGCCGTACTTTGCGGCGGCATCTTTTATGAGCGAAGGATTTTTAAGGGCTCCCGAATTAACGCTGACCTTATCCGCACCGCACTTTAATACACGGTCAAAATCATCAAGCCCCGAAATTCCGCCGCCGACCGTGAGAGGTATAAAAACCTCCGACGCGGTTTTTCGCAAAATATCGGTGAAAAGCCTGCGACCGTCGGAAGAGGCGGTTATGTCATAAAAAACAAGCTCGTCCGCACCGCCGCCACTGTAAAGCTTTGCAAGGCTCACGGGAGAGTCAACATCGCCCAAGCCCTTGAAATTAACTCCTTTTACAACCCTTCCGTCCTTAACATCAAGGCACGGAATTATCCTTTTTGTCAGCATTATTTCACCTCCGAAATCGCCGCTTTCAGGTCAATATCGCCCGTATAGAGTGCCTTTCCGAGAATTGCTCCGCTTATGTCGGCTTCGTTCAGTTTAATTATATCGTTTATGGACGAAATGCCGCCCGAAGCAACAATATCCATCGAAAAGCTGCCGCTCAAATCACGGTAAAGTTTGAGGTTTGTTCCGCCGAGGAGACCGTCTTTTGAAATGTCGGTTACAATAATAGTGGACACCCCTATTTTTTCAAGTTCGCGGCAGAATGCAAAGCAGTCCGTCCCGGAAGCCTTAAGCCAGCCGTGCGTTGCAACAATTCCGTCCTTTATATCCACGCCGACCGCAACCTGAGAACCGTATTTCTCAACCGTTTTTTTAAGAAAATCGGGATTTTCCACCGCCACAGTACCCAAAATTACACGGAAAACACCTGCGTCAAGGTACTTTTCAATGGTTCCTTCGTTTCTGATACCGCCGCCAACTTCAACCTTCAGGTTCGTTGAACGCACGATTTCTTTGATAACATCAATGTTCGGCGTAGTACCGAATTTTGCTCCTTCCAGATCGACAATATGCAGAAACTCCGCACCGCATTTCTGAAACCCGAGAGCAATTTCAACCGGATTATCACTGTAAACCGTCATCTGCGAATAATCGCCCATTTTAAGCCTTACAACATTTTTTTCATATAAATCTATTGCCGGAAATAATTTCATGCTTCCACCTCGCAGAATGCCTTTAGAATTTTAAGCCCCGTATCACCGCTTTTTTCCGGGTGAAACTGTGTTCCGTAAACATTGCCCGACTCGACAGATGCGGTAAGTGCCGCACCGTAGTCGGCATAAGCCGTCACAAATTCATCACAGTCTTTCGCCGCATACGAATGAACAAAGTAAACATAATCACCGTCATTAATGTATTTGTAAAGTCTGCTGTGATTTTCAGTAAACCTAAGGGAATTCCAGCCCATATGCGGAACCTTCAGTCCGCCGATTTCGGACGCAATCGGCTTTACCGCCCCCTTTATAAGCGCAAGCCCGTCACACTCGCCAAACTCATAGCTTTTTTCAAACAGAAGCTGCATTCCAAGACAAATGCCCAATATCGGTATCCCTCTCAAAGCCGCAGTTTTCAAGGTTTCCCCAAGGCCCGTTTCCGACAGTTTTTCGGCAGCATCCGAAAAAGCGCCAACCCCCGGCAAAATTATACGGCTTGCAGAAAGGATTTCATTTTTGTTGCCCGAAACCACAGCCGCCTCTCCGATTTTTGAGAGCGAGCTTTTAAGTGAAAACAAATTGCCCACGCCGTAATCCACAATAACCGTCATACAAGCACCCCTTTTGTTGAAGGAATTTCACCGCCGAGTTCGGGGTTGATTCTGACAGCGTCCGAAAGGGCGCGCGCAAATGCCTTGAAAGCGCACTCCGCAATGTGATGCGAATTTTTGCCCCTAAGCTGCACAAAATGAAGCGTTATTGCTGCGCATCTTGCAAACGCAGCAAAAAATTCGTCAATCAGTTCCGTATCAAAATCCCCGATTTTTTCGGTCGGAAAGTCAAAATCACTTTGGTAATATCCTCTTCCCGAAACATCTATCGCAGAAATAACCAGACTTTCGTCCATCGGCAGGCAACGGTCGGCGTATCGGTTTATGCCGCCCATATCCCCGAGAGCCTTCAAAAAAGCTTCCCCGAGGGCTATACCGATATCCTCCGCCGTGTGATGATAATCCACATCCGTATCACCCTTGCACGAAACCGACAAATCGAACCTTCCGTGTTTCGCAAAAAGCTGAAGCATGTGATTTAAAAAACCACAGCCGGTATTGATTTCACCGTTTCCGCAGCCCTCGATTTTAAGCTTTAATTTGATGTTCGTTTCAGCGGTTTTTCTTGATATTTCAGCAGTTCTCATTGCTTTGTACCTCCGTTTTTATAATTTCTTCAAGCTTTGTCAGAAAACAGTTCATCTGTTCCTTTGTTCCAACCGTTATCCGCAGAAAATCGCAGATTTTCGGTTTATCAAAATGCCGCACAAGCACACCGTTTTCTTTAAGCTTTTTATAAAGCAGCTCACCGCCGAAAGCACCATGCTTAGCAAACACGAAATTGGCTTTTGAATCAGTAAGATAAAAGCCCATTCCTTTAAGTTTTTCAGCCGTGTATTCCCTCGTTTTAATGACTTTCGCCGCATTTTCATCATAGTATTTTTGAGATTTTATGGCAGCCGCCGCTGCCGCAAGCGACATACGGTTGACATTATAAGGGTTCGTGGAGCACCTCACGGCATTAAGGTCGGCGATAAGTTCACCGCTACCGATTGCAAACCCTACCCTTGCGCCGGCAAGCGAACGCGATTTTGAAAAAGTCATTGTTACCAGAAGATTATCATACTTTTTCGTAAGCGGAACCGCCGACTTTGCCCCAAAGTCAACATATGCCTCGTCAATAACAACAACCGAGTTTTTGTTTTCTGCCGCAATTTCCTCGATTTCGGAAACCGAAAGCGCAAGCCCCGTCGGTGCATTGGGATTTGCAATAACAACCATGCGCCCCGCATTTTTATAGTCATTTATATCAACCGAAAAATCCGCCTTAAGCGGTTTTTCTTCATATTTTATACCGTAAAGCCTTGAAAACACGGGGTAAAAACCGTATGTAATATCCGGGAAAACCGCCCCCCGTCCGCCAAATGCCTGAAACGCAAACGACAGAATTTCATCGGAACCGTTAGCGGATATAACATTTTCCGAATTAACACCATATTGCTCCGCTATGCAATTTCTCAACTCAAGGCAATCGGGATCGGAATAAAGGTTAAGCTTTGCGCTTTCTTCGGAAACCGCCGAAAGCACCTCGTCTGACGGCGGATAAGGTGATTCGTTAGTGTTAAGTTTAACATATTTGCAGTCCTTAGGCTGCTCGCCGGGCACATATGCATCAAGCCCGGAAATAGTTAAAAATCTACTCATATATATTCTCCGTTCTGATGAGCGCACTTCTTGCATGAGCCGAAAGCCCTTCTTTTTCGGCAAAGTAAGCAATCTGCCTGTTTACCTTTGAAAGCGCTTCTTTTGTATAGTACGTAAACGCCGATTTTTTAACAAAATCGTCAACCGATAAGGGGCTTGAAAAACGAGCCGTACCGGATGTCGGCAGAGTGTGGTTGGGTCCTGCGAAATAATCTCCGAGAGCCTCGGGGCAGTTCTTGCCCAAAAATACGGAGCCGGCATTTCTTATCTCCGAAAGATAATCGAACGGATTATCAACGCAAACCTCCAGGTGTTCGGGTGCAATCTTATTTGCAACGGCAATCGAAGCCTTAAGGTCATCGGTTAATATAATCTTGCCGTTTTTATCTATAGATTCCCTCGCAATTTCACTTCTCGGGAGAAGCGGAATCTGCTTTTCAAGCTCATCTGAAACCGCTTTTGCAAGGTCTGCGCTGTCGGTAACCAGAACCGCTGATGCAAGCCTGTCATGTTCGGCCTGAGAAAGCATATCGGCGGCAAGGTGAGCCGGATTGTTTTCGTCTTCGGCGATTATAAGAATTTCGCTCGGACCAGCAATCATATCAATATCCACAAAACCGTAAACCTGCCTTTTCGCCTCCGCAACAAAGACATTCCCGGGACCTACTATTTTATCAACCGGCTTTATTGTTTCCGTTCCGAAGCAAAGTGCCGCAACAGCCTGTGCTCCTCCGGTTTTATAAACCTTATCCACCCCGGCGATTTTTGCGGCGGCAAGAATATTAGGCGAAATTTTACCGTCTTTTCCGGTCGGAGTTGTCATAACAATCTGCCGTACCCCTGCGATTTTTGCCGGAATACAGTTCATCAGAACCGACGAAGGATAACTTGCGGTTCCTCCCGGAATATAAAGTCCAACTCTCTCAAGCGGCATAACCTTCTGCCCGAGAACAACACCGTCCTCTTTGTTTATAACAAAGCTGTTTCTTACCTGGTGCGAATGAAACTCACGGATATTATCCGCAGCCTGTTTGAGGATTTCGATAAATTCCGGTTCAACCTCACTCATTGCGCTCTCGATTTCGTCAGGCGAAACCTCAATTTCGTCTATCACCGCACCGTCAAATTTTTCCGCATATTTTCTGAGCGCAGCGTCTCCGTTCGCCCTGACATCTTCAATTATGTCATGCACAATCCCCTCAACCCCCGGCTTTGACTGAGTTCGTATAAGAATATCCTTTTCATCGATTTCGTTTATGTTATAAATCTTAATCATAATTCCTCCTGCATTTTCGTCCGTATAAGCTCTATCGCTGCGCTTTTGAACCTGTACGCCGCCTTGTTTGCAACAAGCCTTGCGCTTATGTCAACTATTGTTTCCTTCGGTTCGAGATTGTTTTCATACAGCGTTTTGCCTGTTTCCACTATATCGACAATAACATCTGAAAGCCCTAAAATCGGGGCGATTTCTATCGAGCCGTTAAGCTTGATAATATCAATTTCACGGCTTTTTGAGTTAAAATAATTCTTCGCAATATTCGGGAATTTCGTTGCAACCCTGAGGGTTCCGCCGCTGTCTGTCCGTCCTTTTTTCCCGGCAACCGCCATGCGGCATCTGCCCATTTTAAGGTCAAGAAGCTCATAAATATCGGGTGACGATTCAAGAAGAATATCCTTCCCGACTATGCCTATATCCGCCGCTCCTCTTTCAACATAAATAGCAACATCCGAAGGCTTTGCCCAGAAAAACCGAACCTTATTCTCGGGGTTTTCAAATATCAGTTTTCGGTTGTCGCTCAAAATATCCGGGCATCCGAAACCGATTTTTTCAAAAATTCCGTAAGCTTTCTCGCCGAGCCTGCCTTTCGGTAGCGCTATGTTAATATACTCCCCACTGTTTTGTTCGGCATTATCGTCCCATATTCCTTCAAGATAATTCATATAAACCGCAAATCCGACAGCCCCCGAGCTTTTTCCAAGCTTTTTAAGAAGGTTGTCGTACCGCCCTCCCGAAAGAACGCAGGTGTGAACCCCTTCGACAAAACCCCTGAAAATCACTCCGCTGTAGTAATTCAAATCGTTTACCGCGGAAAAATCAACCGCTGCGTCAATACCGCCCAAAACTAAAGACAAATCTTCAAGTTCTTTTGCCGCATTGTATGTTTTTTCATTCACAATAAGGGTTTTGATTTTTTCGATATTATCAGAAAGTCCGCCCGATATTTTCATCATTTCAATGAGTTTTTCGGTTTTATCGCTGCCGCAGCCGCTCTCCGCACATAATTCCTTCACCGCAGGAATGTTTTTTTCCTTAATATACGATAACAGCATCTCCGCAT
This sequence comes from Clostridia bacterium, assembly GCA_034186235.1. GTDB lineage: Bacteria > Bacillota > Clostridia > HGM11514 > HGM11514 > CAKSKB01. Next base: position 10,093 of record JAXGBA010000014.1, read on the forward strand.
CCGCACCCTCCGGAGAAGCCGCCTCGATAAGTCCCTGAACCATTCCCATATGCGAAATGTCTAGCACAAATTTTCTACCGAGAAGTTCAAGGCTGCCGTATGCAAGCCTTATCACCTCGCCGCAGCTTTCAATATCGGTATTTCCTATATTTTCAACGCCTACCTGCATGATTTCTTTATAATCGCCGCCCGATAAGCGGTAAACATTTTCGGTGTAATACACCTTTTCGTCCGCACCGTCACGGATGTTTTTAACAATCGAAAGCGTAACATCCGGTTTAAGCGCCATAAGATTACCGCTTCTGTCATTAAATGTTATAACATCGGAACTTGTAAGAAAACTCTTGTTCTGGGCATACAAATCGTACTTTTCAAACTTGCTCATGAAAAACCGGCCGTACCCTGCCGCCTCATAAAGCGAGCGGAGTCTCAGCATATATATTTCGTCAGGTCTTAAAACATTGATATAACTTTCCATAACATCACCCTTCCTACAGATATTATAACTCACTTTATCGCTTTAGTCAAGTAAATTATTATCTTTTTAAAAATTTTGTAGAAAATGCGGTAAAATCCCATTTGTCAACGGAAAATCATATTAAAATTGCAATATTCTTTCATATAGTTATTGATTTTTGGCGGAATTTGTGTTATACTGAAAGGAAGGAGTGAATATAGATGAATCAAACATTTATACCAAAGGGGTATAAACAGCCTCTTGACAGATACGATATGCAGAGAGCTATATCGAAAATCAAAGATATTTTTCAGAAGGAGTTTTCGGAAGCGCTCAATTTAAAGCGAGTTTCCGCACCGCTTTTCGTTACGGAAAGCTCCGGACTTAACGATAACCTTAACGGCGTTGAACGGCCCGTTTCGTTTGACATTCCGGCGGTCGGCGCAAATGCGCAGATTGTTCATTCGCTCGCAAAGTGGAAAAGACTCGCTCTTAAAATATATAATTTTGAAGTGGGAAAAGGTCTTTATACCGATATGAACGCC
>JAXGBA010000015.1:0-4648 GCA_034186235.1 Clostridia bacterium
ATTTAGCGTTGTTGCACCGATAACCTGCATTTCTCCTCTTGCAAGGGCGGGCTTTAAGATGTTTGCGGCATCAATTGCGCCCTCCGCCGCACCGGCACCTATTATTGTGTGCATTTCATCGATAAATATAATAACATTGCCGTCTTTTATAACTTCATCGATTGCGGTTTTGAGCCTTTCCTCAAATTCGCCTCTGTATTTTGCACCTGCAACCATCGAGGACAAATCAAGCGTAAGAACTCTCTTGCTTTTAAGGATTTCCGGAACCTCGCCCGCAGCGATTTTCTGTGCAAGCCCTTCCGCAACCGCCGTTTTGCCGACGCCCGGCTCACCTATAAGGCAAGGATTGTTCTTGGTTCTCCGGCTTAAAATCTGGATAACCCTTTCGATTTCCTTATCTCGCCCGATAACGGGGTCAAACTTGCCTTCTTTTGCCATTTTGGTGAGGTCCCGCCCGAACTGCTCAATCGTTTTCGTACCGCCGCCGCTTCTTGCATTCCCGTCCCCGGAAACACCGCTTTGGCTGTCTGCGTTCAGCGCGTCAACAAGGTCGGAAAACAGCTTGTTGATGTCGACGCCGAGTTCTTCAAGAATCCTTACCGCAATGCAGTCACCCTCTCTCAGAATACCGAGAAGCAAATGCTCTGTTCCGACAAAACCGTGACCCATGGAGCTTGCTTCGGCAAAGCTGATTTCGATAATCCTCTTTGTTCTCGGTGTCATTCCGCTCACCGGGCCGCCTGTCGGCGCAGCCGTACCGATAAGTCTTGCGATCTTATCGGTAATGTCGCTTTCGGTAACACCGTTGTTTTTCATAACCTGCGACGCTGCCGAATCTTCCTCTTTAATTAACCCGAGCAGAAGGTGCTCGGAACCTATATAATTGTGACCAAGCTCTGCGGCGCATCTCTGCGCTTTTTCCAGAGCCTCTCTTGCTTTTTGTGTAAATCTGCTGTCAAAGCTGCTCATAAGATTACCTCCTTTGAGAACTGTAATATATTAAAGCCTTTCCCTTACGATTTTTGCGCGTTCAAAATCACGCTGCTCGGGCGAAAGCTCCTTTTCGGCGGATTTTGTAATTCCAGCCGGCTGAACCGCCGTTTCAAGCTCGTTCAGGGTTTCGGTATTAACGTTTCCTATTATTCCCATAACTGCGCCGAGTCTTACATCGGAAGCGAGTTTCATAAACTCATCGCTTGAAAGCACCTGGGCGTTTTTGAGAATACCGTAAGAACGCCACAGCCTGTCGGCGAGTTTAATGATGTTTTCCTCACGAAGCCTCATTCTGACTTCCGTTTCACGCTCGATAATGCTTTCCGCAACGGACTTAATGTTGTTTATTGTTTCCTCCTCGGAAATACCGAGAGTTATCTGATTTGAAATCTGGAAAATATCACCTCTTGCTTTGCTGCCTTCGCCGTAAAGCCCGCGGACGGCAACGCCGAATTTCGATACAGAATTGATAACTCTTGAAATTTCGCCCGTCATGCACAGCGCCGGAAGGTGCATCATAACCGATGCCCTCATGCCCGTCCCAACATTGGTCGGGCAGCTTGTAAGATAACCGAACTTTTCGGAAAACGCATATTCAAGCGAGTTTTCCAAAACCGTGTCAATTTTGTCGGCAGTATCGTAAGCCTTGTCAAGGTCAAAACCTGCCGTCATCGTCTGAATCCTGATATGGTCTTCTTCGTTGACCATAACGCTGATGTGTTCATCCTCCGATATGAAAGCCGAACCGTCCATTCTTGCTAAATCAGGACTTATAAGATGTTTTTCCACAAGAATCTGTCTGTCGATTTCGGAAAGCTCTTTCATATCATTTATCGAAAACCCGACAGCTGCGCCTTTAAGTGCGCCGTCAACCTTTGAAACGATTTCACTTCTCTGCTTGCCGTCAAGCATATTCGGGAAGGGATACTCGGCAAGGTTTCTCGCAAGCCTGACTCTGCTGCTCAGTACAACCTCATATCTCGGGCCGTTTTCAATCCACCATTTCTTAGCCATTGTTCTTCCCCGCCTTTCCTTCAGCTTCTCTTATTTTGTCACGGATTTTTGCGGCATTTTCGTATTCTTCGTTTTTGATTGCCGCATCCAGCTGACTTTTTAGAGCTTTAATCTCATCATCTTTTTTGATTCCTCTGCCGAAGTGTTTCGGAATCTTACCCGTGTGCTTTGTGCTGCCGTGGATTCTTTTAAGCGTCGGAAGAAGATATTCTTCGTAAGCCTCGTAACACTCGCCACAGCCGATTTTGCCTTTGTCTGCAATTTCAGAAAGCGGCATGCCGCACATGGGGCAAACAACCGCCGGTCTGATTTCGGGACTCATAAAGTGCCCGAACAGGCTCGGAAGGAAATTGTCAAATCCGAAATCGAACGAACCCAAGCCGTCCGCACATTCGGGACAAAGATACATTTCCGTCTGTTTGCCGTTTACAACCTTTTTGTAATGAACCGTAGCTTCGTTTTTTTTACATTTTTGACATAACATAAGTCATACCTCCTAAACCAGTTTCAATAACATATTTTTGAAAATCAGGGCCCTCAGCTTATCCTTAACCGGCTGCCCGACCGGGAGCGACTTGTCATTTGTAGCCGCCAGAATAAGCTCCGCTTCGGATTTGGTAACATAGCCGCTTTCAAAAATATTCTTAATGAATATCTGTGCCGAAAGCTGATTAAGATTATTGCCTACAGAGTTAACAACATGCATAAGAAAGCTTGATTTCGTCATCGAAATCTTTTTAATTCTTATCGAACCGCCGCCTCCTCTTCTGCTTTCCACGATGTAACCCTTTTCGGGAGCAAATCTTGTTGAAATAACATAATTAATCTGAGAAGGAACACAGTTAAAATGTTCCGCCAGTTCGTTACGCCTGATTTCAACCTCGCCGTTACCGTCGTTCATCATCTGAGCAAGAAACTGCTCAATAACATCGCTTATCCGCACTTAATCATCTTCTTTCGTTTTTGACTTTAACTTTGACTTTCTTTGACCTTTTGATTATATTATAACACAAAAAAATGATTTGTCAAGTAGTTTTTTGAAATTTTTTTAATTTTTTTGAAAATTTTTCAGCCGCCGGGAATTCGACGGCTGAACATCAGTTTATCATTTTTGAAATATCCTTTTTCATTCTGCGGATAATGCGTTTTTCGAGCCTGGAAATGTAGGACTGCGAAATTCCGAGCATATCGGCTACTTCTTTCTGAGTTTTTTCCTCGCCGTTTTCAAGCCCGAAGCGAAGCACCATTATCATTTTTTCCCTTCCGGAAAGCTTTCGCAGAGCCGCACGCAGAAGGTCTCGGTCAACTTCGTTTTCAAGATTTTTATATACACAGTCATTATCGGTGCCTAAAACATCGGAAAGCAGCAGTTCGTTTCCATCCCAGTCAACATTCTGCGGTTCATCAATCGACACTTCCGAGCGGATTGAACTGTTTTTGCGTAGAAACATCAGGATTTCATTTTCGATGCACCTCGAAGCATATGTAGCAAGCTTTATATTTTTGTCTGCATTAAATGTGTTGATTGCCTTTATAAGTCCGATTGTACCTATTGAAACTAGGTCCTCAATTCCAACGCCTGTGTTCTCAAATCTTTTTGCTATGTACACCACGAGCCTCAGATTATGTTCAATCAGTTTTGACTTGTAAGTGCTGTCACCTTCCCCGAGGTGGCTTATGCATTCTCTTTCATCGTCCGCCGCAAGCGGAGGCGGCAGAGTATCGCTTCCGCCTATATAAAGAACGCTGTCATCTGTCAGCTTGCTTACGATTACCGTATATAATTTTATAAACTCATGCAATGCTCGATTCCTCCTTTAATATATCGGAATTAATAATCGCCGAATACATTTTTCCGCCCGGTTTTTCCGAATAGCACACCGCCACAACCACATTTTTGAATCTTCTGCCGTCGATTTCAACGAAATCGGGGCGGAATCCAAGAAAGCTTCCGCTTCCGCTGACGGTTGAGTACGGAATAATGCACACCCTGTCGGTTTGCCGTATTATATCTTTAACGCAGCGGTAATTGACTATTATTACCGGTTCCTGACCCGACGGGTTTCTTAGGCTGCACCCGGTATCGACAAGCCCGCTAACAGTTATTTTTCTTCCGCATGTAAATATTGAAAGCTTAACGATTTTCCGGTTCATGTCCGCCCCCCTTTTAAGAGCGGCAAAGCAGAGTTTTGCGGCAAACACTCCGCCGCACAATATCAGCAGCAGAACAATCATCGGAGCATTGAATACCGAAATGCTGTTGTGTGCGATATCCGTTATGCTGTAACCGAGCATGAGCAGAACCGCCAGCACTCCGCCGCCCGCTATCGACGCAACCGCCGCAAATGTAAGCTGGGAGCGAAGAAATGCCGATACTGTTTTGGGTCTTGAAGCGATCATGACCATAATCACCGCCGACAGCATTTTGAATATCGGATGATACAAAAGCCCCACCTTCGGCAAATACATGCATGCCCCGTAAAGTCCTCCGACAGCGGCGGCAAGGAGCGTGAATTTAAGTTTTCTCTCGCACGAAAAGCCGCAGGCTATATGAAGAATTATGAAATCTGCCGCAAAATTAATTGCGAACAGCTGGTCTATGTACACAATCATTTTCCTCCCTCCTGTTTATATTATAAAC
>JAXGBA010000016.1:0-48932 GCA_034186235.1 Clostridia bacterium
TTAGGGCTTGAACTGGGAGCGGACGACTACATAACAAAGCCGTTTTCGGTTCGGGAGCTTATGGCAAGAATTAAAGCGAACCTTCGCCGTATGACCCCCTCCGAGGTGGCGGCGGATAAAACCGACGCTTCCTCCGGAACTATCGTTTCGGGCAAGCTGACCATAAACTGTGACCGTTATGAGGTCAAAAAAGATGGTATAGTTATCGACCTTACCCTCCGCGAGTTTGAGCTTCTCAAGTTTCTTGCAACGCAGCCGGAGCGTATTTTCACCCGCGAAAATCTTCTTGAAAAGGTGTGGGGATATGAGTATTACGGCGATGTAAGAACGGTTGATGTTACGGTAAGAAGACTCAGGGAAAAGATTGAAGACGAGCCGAGTTCGCCTGCTTATATCATCACAAAACGAGGCGTTGGATACTACTTTAATAAGGAATAAGGATTTATGTTCAAAAGTATTCAGTGGAAGCTGGTTGCAATGTTTCTTCTCGTTGCGCTGGCCGTCATTATTGTAATAGGAACATTCACCATAAACAGCGTTGCCGACTTTTACAATAAAGACTTCAAAAATCAGATAGAAGCTGCGCTTACAGCCGATTTTACAGACAGGCTTTCCGCTGCGCTTACAGAAAAACAGCCCGAGCAGGCTGTTTTTCAGACTGCGGAGGTTTTTTCGGTGCGCCTCGGGATAAATTCCTACAGAAACTATTATGTGTTGGATTCCTTCGGTGCGTCCGCCGGCGGCGAGAAGCTTGCAAAAACCGACAATATTATTACCGCAATGGGCGGAAATATCGGAAATAAAACACATTCGGGCGTCGGTTATATGGACTATGCCTATCCGATTAAAGATTCAAACGGCAGAACGCAGTATATTTTATATATAAGGGACTCCAAAGAGGAAGTCTTTGAAGTAACAAGAAATATATTTACAATCATTCTTCAGGCGCTGATTATGGGCATACTTCTTGCCACAGTGCTTGGCTTTTTGCTGTCAAGAAGTATCACTACACCTATTTCAAACCTGACTGCGAAAGCGGAAAAGATTGCGCAGGGAGAATTTGAGCATATCAGTACCGTTTCTTCAAAAGACGAAATCGGGCAGCTTATTAATACATTCGGATATATGTCAAAAACGCTTAAAGCAACTCTTGAGGAAATCGGAGAAGAACGGGATAAAGTCGAAACTGTTATCGGCTGCATGACGGACGGAGTTATGGCGTTTAATCAGGACGGCGAAATTATACATATAAATCCTGCGGCAAAGAATATGCTTGACATCAGTGACGAAAGCAAAATCCGTTTTGACGATTTTTTTGCGTTTCTCGGCGCAGATATATCCCTGGGGCATTTTCTGTATCTTGATATGTACAGTACGGTTGAAAAAACCATAGATTACAACGGAATGATATTGACCGCCATGATTGCACCGTTCCGTTCGGAAAAGGATAAAACCGGCGGCGTTGTTGCGGTGTGGCAGGATGTTACAAAGAGTCGTAAACTCGAAGAAATGCGCCGCGAATTTGTCGCAAATGTTTCGCATGAACTTAAAACTCCGCTCACAACGGTTAAATCCTACACAGAAACGCTTATTGACGACGACCTTCACGATAAAGAGATGGGTATAAAATTCCTGAATGTCATCCTCGGCGAAATCGACCGCATGAACCGAATCGTGAGCGACCTTCTGCTGCTTTCGAGAATCGATTATAACCGGACCGACTGGCAGAAAGAACCGTTCGCGCTTGATGAACTGCTTAGAAGCGTGGTAGAAAAGCTGAGCCTTGACGCAGAAAAACGGGGACATTCCCTTACCTATGAAGCCTCATCTATCCTTCCGATGTTTGAAGGCGACCGCGACCGCATAGAGCAGGTTGTCACAAATATAATTTCAAATGCTATTAAGTATACACCCGACGGCGGAACAATACGGGTTTATGCCGGATTTGTACTGAATGAAATTTATATAAGAGTTAAAGATAATGGTATAGGCATACCGGAGGGTGACCTTAAACGCATATTTGAACGCTTTTACCGGGTTGATAAGGCTCGTTCCCGTGCATTCGGCGGAACGGGGCTCGGTCTTTCGATTGCAAAGGAAATCGTCGAAGCTCACGGCGGCACAATTTCAATCGAAAGTAAGGTCGGCACCGGCACAACAGTGCTTATACGCTTTCCGTCACCGAGGAAAACTGTGTGAATTTTTAAAAAACAAGGCAGTTACTGCCTTGTTTTTGTCAATATCTCCAAATTTTATTTTACCCCTTTACAAATGTGTTAAATTGTGATAATATTAATCAGACAACTGAATACGGAAAAATTAAAAAAATATCGATGCGAAACATCGACAGGATTTTTTTTTTGAGAATTTTAGGCAGAACGGAGTCTTGTTTGGGTTTGGCAAACAGGATTTTTTTTTGAGTTTTTTGAGCTGTTCGGTTGAAAATTATTAAATTTTTCGGAGGTCTTTACTAATGAAACTGATTTACGATGTAAGCGACAAACCTAAGTTCGGTCAGCTGATTGTGTTTGCTTTCCAGCAGCTTCTGGCAATTCTCGCCGCAACCATCGCAGTTCCGACAATTATTCAAAACGGAATGTCGCAATCTGCAGCACTTTTCGGCGCAGGCGTAGGCACAATTATTTACCAGTTCTTTACCAAATTCAGAAGCCCTGTTTTTTTAGGTTCATCTTTTGCTTTTCTCGGCTCAATGTTTGCCGCTTTTGCAGGTGCAGCGTCCACTGCGGCAGGTCACGCAGGACTTATCATCGGTGCGCTTTTTGCCGGTCTTGTTTATGTGGCAATCGCACTTATTGTTAAGTTTGCAGGTGTTTCATGGATAGACAAACTTATGCCTCCTGTAGTTATCGGACCTACGGTTGCCATAATTGGGCTTTCTCTCTCCGGTAATGCCATAAAAGATATGCTCAAATTTGCCGAGTTTGATTTAGATAATTCAGTTTATGTTATGGGCACAAAAGGCTGGATAGGATTTATCTGTGCACTTGTTACTTTGTTTACAGTAATGATCTGCTCGGTTTATGGTAAAAAGATGACTAAACTTATTCCGTTTATTATCGGTATTCTTGCCGGCTATGCAGTATCTGCAATTTTCACTGTAATAGGTATATTGACTGCCAATGAAACACTTCAAATAATTGATTTTTCACTCTTCAAAACCATGCAGTGGTATCCTGACTTTACATTTCTGAAAGCAGGTATGGGCTTCAAGGAAATTGATGCCAAATACATTGCCACAATAGCTGTTGCATATATTCCGGTCGCATTCGTTGTTTTTACGGAACATATAGCTGACCATAAAAACATTTCATCAATCATTGAAAAAGACCTTCTTAAAGACCCCGGCCTTTCAAGAACACTTCTCGGAGACGGTGTCGGTTCAATGTTCGGCGCACTCTTCGGCGGCTGCCCCAATACTACATACGGCGAATCTGTAGGATGTGTCGCAATCACTGCCAACGCATCTGTTGTAACAATTCTTACCACGGCAATTATGGCAATGGTAATTTCATTTTTCGGTCCGTTTGTAACTTTCCTTGCAACCATTCCGTCATGCGTAATGGGCGGTGTGTGTGTAACGCTTTATGGCTTTATTGCAGTCAGCGGACTTAAAATGATACAGAATGTTGATCTTGGTGATAACAGAAACTTGTTTGTTGTTTCCGTAATTCTTATTGCCGGCATTGGCGGTACGGCATTAAAACTCGGTCAAGTTACACTTACCGAAATTGCCGCAGCGCTCATCCTCGGCATTATCGCAAACCTTGTCCTTTCAAAGGCAAAGGCGGAATAACTAAAATAAAGCACTATAAAAAATCTCTGCAGAATCGATCTGCAGAGATTTTTTGTTGACGAAAAGCTATAATTTGTATATAATATTTATAGAAGGTATGTTACCATGAATATTAACACTGATTCCATCGTATCCATTACGGAAGCAAATCAAAACTTTTCCAAAGTAGCTAAAGAGGATTATTTCTGCGGCTCGCACAATTTTGATACCGGAGGAAAATATCAGGAATTCTGTACACCCTATTCCGGGCTTTCAAAGGTTATAAAACCGGATGGACTGTACTCATCTCAGCAGCGGTTTTCGATTTTTAACGACAATCCCCCCGAAGGCATTCTCCTTTGGGGGGATTTGTTTTTATACCATCCGAAATCTTAAAAGTTCTTCGCCGTCAAGATTTTCTTTGCTCATATCGACCGAAGCTACGCTTAAGCTGTCATAGGTTTTGTAATAATATACGCCTTTGTCCGCATTTATGCACGAGGTATAAATCGTATATTCGGGTTTTCCGCCGACATCGCAGCAGCCCTTTACCTGGGTTACGGCCCCGAGTATGTGGAACAAACGGCTGACCGACGATTGTTCGTCTCCGCCCGATACCGAGTTTGCTCGGACAAACGCCGCCCTTATAAATCTTGATTTTGATGACCAGTCCCCAGGAAGTCCCAGCGCACCCATTCCGCGGCTGTACGTTTCAAGCTTCAAATCCGGACTGAATGTGTTTTCAGGCTGTTTTACCGACAGAGCCGCATAATCGTTCAGCGAAAACATCTGAACGGGAAACGGCGGATTGTTTGCAAGCACACCTGCGGGATTATCGTAAATATTCATTCCGCTTTTCGTTGCTTCCACGGTTATCGCAGAATTTTTGTCTGCAACAAGCCAATGCAGCTGCGCAGCCGGCAAATTTTCATCGAAAGCTTTATCCGTAATATTCGTGTTTTCTATAAGCCGCCTTGCCTCCGAAACGTTTTTGCACTGTCTTAAAACCCAAGGCAGGAACTCATACTGCGCCGCATTTTTTGTGTTCTCCCTGAATGAATTATATTTTGCGTTCCCTACAAAATTCAAGCCCGCCATACAAAGACCGCACTCGTTCGCCGCATCGTAAAACAACGGATAACCACCCGCAACATGGGCAGTGCCGATTATGGCATAATTGTTTTCCGCTTTTCCTTCGTAGAAAAAATCAAACTTTGCGTTTCTCGGCAAAACCACAATTTCCTCGCCGTATGAGGTTTCATAATCCAGCGTTCTGCCAAAATAAAAATCCTTTTCCTTAAAGCATGCTGCCGTGCACATAAAATCCCTCCCGAATTTATTATGCCCTATTATTCGGCAATAATCACAATTGTTCGGGTATCTTCAATCCAGTTCACTCTCGCAAACATAGCCTCGGCAACGGCTCTTACCGGAAGATATGTTCTGCTTCCCCTTATAACCGGAGGAACATCAAGCAAAATTTGCTCATCGTTTCTGTAGGCAACATTCTTGTCCACATAAAATTTCAGCACAACCGCGCCTGTTTTTTCGGTAAGGGTTACAAGCTGCTCGTCTGCATCCCACGCAACCTTATATCCCATTCTTTCCGCAACCGCACGAATCGGAACAACCGTTCTGTCATCTATAATCAACGGAGTGCTGTCAGACTCAATGGGGTTTGCATGAACCAAGATTTTTATAGCACCGTTTGAAAAATCGATTGTTTTAACCATTTCGGAAATATCGGAGAAATGATTTTCCACACGGTTTCTTGTATAAATAACCTCATATATTCTGCCGTTTTCAACCGTCAGAAGCGTTGTGAAATAATACTTTTTGCCGCCGATTTCACTTGCTTTTTCATACCTGTAAAAAAGGCGCTTCCCGAAATATTCCATGCGGTCAACAATAGACTCGGTTTTAACCGTACCTGCCGCCGCCCCCGGAAGGTAAGCTGCAAGCCTGTCATCGCTATACTTCTGTTCGCAGAAGCCCCTGAGGTAAGCCTCGTCCACATCATCCATGGTGTAGCCCACATTAACCGAAGAAATTACAAACTGCTCATCTCCGCCCTTGTATCTGTAGCCAAACTGCGCCCCCTCAAGCTTTTCCCAGTCATCCGAAAGCATAAACGCAACCCCGTCCGGAACACTTGATACCTTCTGCACCGCATAAACTGCGCCGCCCGAAAGCATACAAATCACCAATAACAATGAAATCAGTTTTTTCATGCCAATCTTCCCCTTCTAAATAAAATATATACATATTATATAATAAAATCCTCTTGATGTCAATAGAAAAAGCCTCCGGAATTTTGGTTCCGGAAGCCTTTCTTGTTTTATATTCAGCTTAGCAAATCGCAAGTATCGTCCGAAAAACCGGCAGGGTCGTCAATCGAAAGCCCTTCCGTAAGGAGAGCGCAGTTGTAAAGCACATTTGTGTACTTTTTCAGCTTGTCCTTGTCCGTTTCGTATAAATCCGCAAGAGTTTTGAAAATGCTGTGGTTTATATTAACCTCAAGCACCCGCTCCGCCTTAACCTTCTGTTCCTGAGGGCCGGCATTAAGCACTTTTTCCATCTCTACCGAAAGCTCACCCTTAGACGAAATGCAAACCGGGTGCGATTTCAGCCTTGCCGTCGCCTTGACCTCAGATACCTTGTCGCCGAGAGTCTCTTTCATAAATCCGAACAAATCTTTGTTTTTCTCGCCGGTTTCTGTTTCCGCTTTTTTGGATTCCTCATCGTTTATGTCAATATCGGCGCTCGAAACGGACTTGAATTCCTTGTCCTTGAACTTACCGAGAACCTTTATCGCAAACTCGTCCACATCTTCTGTGAAATAGAGGATTTCATAACCTTTGTCCTTAAGAAGCTCGGTCTGCGGAAGCCTGTCGATTTTCTCAACCGATTCGCCGCAAGCATAATAAATTTCCTTCTGATCTTCCTTCATTCGGTCAACATACTCGGAGAGCGTAACATTCTTCTTTTCGGAGGAAGAATAGAACATAATAAGGTCAATAAGGAAATCCTTATCCATTCCGTACTTGTCGTAAACGCCGAACTTAAGCGGACGGGAGAACGCCTTAAAGAACTTTTCGTAGCCCTCACGGTCATTTTTCATCATATTGAGAAGCTCTGACTTAATCTTCTTTTTAAGATGCGCTGCAATGGTTTTCAGCTGACGGTCATGCTGCAGAATTTCCCTTGAAATGTTAAGCGACAAATCGGGAGAATCCACAAGCCCCTTTATAAATCCGAAATAATCCGGAAGAAGATCAGAGCATTTGTCCATAATCAGCACACCGTTGCAGTAAAGCTGAAGCCCTTTTTCGTACTCCTTGGTGTAATAATCAAAAGGAGCGTGTGCCGGAATAAACATAAGCGCATTATATGAAACTGCACCGTCGGCACTGGTGTGAATAACCTTAACCGGGTCCTCAAAATCAAAATATTTTTCCTTGTAGAAATTATTATAATCCTCGTCTTTAAGCTCCGACTTGTTCCTTCTCCACAGCGGAACCATGCTGTTTAAAGTTTCGTCCTCGCATACGGTTTCATATTCGTCCGAATCCGCCTTCTTCTGCGAATGAGAGCACATCATTTTTATAGGATATTTGATGTAGTCGGAATGTTTTTTGACAAGCGCCTTTATGCGGTACTCATCCAAAAACTCGCTGTACTTTTCATCATCGGTATCATCTTTTAAGTATAGAGTAATCTCTGTTCCCGGCTCGGATTTTTCGCATTCTTTGATTTCGTAGCCGTCTGCGCCCTCCGATACCCATTCGAAAGCCTCCTCGCTTCCGAAGCGGCGGCTCTTAACAACAACCTTCTTTGCTACCATAAACGCAGAATAAAATCCCACACCGAACTGCCCGATTATGTCACCCTGCGCATCCTCGTTTTCCGATTTAAAATCAAGAGAACCGCTCTTTGCGATAACACCAAGATTATTTTCAAGTTCATCACGGCTCATGCCGATACCCTTGTCAGAAACCGTAAGTGTGCGTGCGTCTTTGTCGGGTGTGATTCTGATATAAAAATCGTCCTTGTTGAATGCGATATTTTCATCCGACAGCGAAATATAATAAAGCTTGTCCGTAGCGTCGTTGGCGTTTGAGATAAGCTCACGGAGGAATATCTCCTTGTGCGTATAAATAGAATTAATCATTAATTCAAGAAGTCTTTTGGATTCCGATTTAAATTTCTTTTTAGCCATGAGGCTCACCCTTTCAGAATTAATTAGCACTCTAAACTTTCGAGTGCTAATTATATTTTACCACGATTTTTAAATTTGTCAATAGTTTTTTAAAAATAATGTGGATTTAAAGAGCAAAATATGTTATACTATTTCTAAGAGGTGACAGTTATGCATTATAATTTCAAAACAAGCGGAGTATGTTCCCGCGGAATAGAGTTTGATATTGATGACGGAATAGTCAAAAATGTTCGGTTTGCAGGCGGCTGCATGGGAAATACGGCAGGCGTTGCGAGATTGGCGGAAGGCAGAAAGGTTGAGGATGTTATTTCGGTTCTCGAAGGCATACAGTGCGGAATGAAGGGCACATCATGTCCCGACCAGCTCGCAAAAGCACTGAAAAAAGCAGAAAATGAGGAGGCATAAGCAATGGAAATCACAAAAGACATAATATATATCGGCGTTAACGATCATGATATTGACCTTTTTGAAGGCCAGTATGTTGTGCCGAACGGCATGGCATACAATTCATATGTTATAAAAGATAAAAAAATTGCGGTAATGGATACCGTTGACCGCCGTTTTGTAAATGAGTGGCTCGGCAACCTTGAAGCAGCACTCGGCGGAAAGGAACCCGATTATCTTATCGTGCAGCATATGGAACCCGACCATTCTGCCGGGATTGCGGAATTTCTGAAAAAATACAGAAATGCAAAAATTGTTGCAACAGATAAGGCATTTGCAATGATGAAGGCGTTTTTTCCGGAACTTGAAATTGACGGCGCAAAACAACCGGCAGAAAACGGCGGCGAGCTTTCTCTCGGAACTCATACATTAAAATTCATATATGCACCGATGGTTCACTGGCCGGAGGTTACTGTTACCTATGACGAAACCGATAAAGTCCTTTTCTCGGCGGACGGCTTCGGCAAGTTCGGCGCTTTGGACATTTCGGAGGACTGGGCATGCGAGGCAAGAAGGTATTACTTCGGAATTGTCGGAAAATACGGTGCTCAGGTGCAGAACCTGCTCAAAGCAGTGTCTGCGCTTGAAATTGAAAAAATCTGTCCTCTGCACGGCCCTGCTCTGACAGAAAACTTGGGTTATTATCTTAATCTTTATAACACCTGGTCTTCCTACGGGATTGAGTCCGACGGCGTTATGGTTGCATATACTTCGGTTTACGGAAACACCAAAACGGCAGCCGAAGCGCTTTCCGAAATGCTTAAAGAGAGGGGCTGCCCAAAGGTTGTTCTCTGCGACCTCGCAAGAGAGGATATGGCAGAGGCGGTTGAGGACGCTTTCCGCTACGGAAAGCTTGTACTTGCGACGACAACATATAACGGCGATATTTTCCCGTTTATGAAGCAGTTCATCGACCACCTCACCGAAAGAAATTATCAGAACCGCACCGTAGGGCTTATCGAAAACGGCTCATGGGCACCCGTTGCCGCAAGAACCATGAAATGTATGCTTGAAAAGAGCAAAAATATCACATGGCTTGAAACAACTGTAAAGATAATGTCTGCACCGAATAGCGATACAATGAAAGCTCTTGAAAAAATGGCTGATGAACTCACAAAATAAATCAAAAAGAGCATTGCTTCAAAAAAAACTGGAAGCAATGCTCTTTTTATATTATTTGTAAATTTCCAGCTGCGGAGATGCATCAAACATTGCGCTGGTGTTTTTATGTTCTATAACAATCGGAAAATCCCGAGTTCCGACAATCTGCGTATACGGATTTACAATATTGTTTTTCTCAACAATAACATTGGAAAGCTGTGCACCTTCGCCGACTGTCGTTCCCTGGAGGATTATGCAGTTTTCAAGCTTGGCGCCCTTTCCGATTTTCACAAATCTTGAAAGCACGCAGTTCTTGATGTTGCCCTCCACACGGCAACCGTCCGCAACGATTGAATTTGCAACCTTTGCCGAGGACGCATAAAATGCCGGAGGCGAATCTTTGGTTTTCGTGTAGATAGTATCGGTGTTTTTGAACCAGCTGTTGCGGAGCTTTTCATTTTCTATAATTTCCATGTGCGCATTAAAATACGCCTGAATAGAATTTATGCACTTGATTTCGCCTTTAAATTCATATGCGCCCATGTTGATTTCGTCAATCTGGGAATAAAGATAGCTGTTAAACGATTTTCTGTTCCCGGTTCTCATCGACTTATATATAAGTTGCAGAAGAATCTCTTTCTTCATAACGAACAGTTCTGTGCAGATGTTTGCGTTGCGCTGCATGCCGAGATTCTTTCCGATGCCGATAATTTTGCCGGTCGAATCAAAATTCACAACCGCACAGTTCATGAATTCCGTGTTTGCCCTGTCGGTTTTTGTGTAAACCGCAGTAACATCGTTTTCGGAATTTTCATGCGCTTCAATAACATTTTCGAGGTCGATGTTGTAAATCATATACGATGATGACACGATAACATTGTCCGCAATCGAGCGCTGCAGAAATTCCATGTTATTGCCGAACATCTTGACATCAAAATTGTTGTAACCCAAAAGGCCGTGGTCGAATATATAAAGACCGCCGATTTTTCGGCTCAGATCCCAAGGCTTGCCGCTGCCTAAGTGGTCGGGAAGTGAACGGGTTATTTTGTTTGCGAACACACCGACCTTCGTTATCCCGGCATTGACTATGTTTGAAAGCATAAAGTCGATTATCCTGTATCTTCCGGCAAACGGAATTGTTGCAATAGGGCGGAAGGAAGTGAGACTTCTTATATCTCTTTCGCTTTCCTCAAGATTAAGTATTGCCATATAATTCTGTGACATTCCGATACCCTCCTTATTCCGCTGCTGCGGCGCAGTCCATATCTGCGGTAACAACGCAGTCTTCGCCGACAACCTTAATATTTTCGCCATCGCCCACGCATACATCCTCGCCGATTGTCGCACGGTTGCAGATTATAGCTTTTTTGACATGAGCCCCGCTTTTTACAACTGCGTCAAGCATAATGAGGGAATCCTCGACAACCGCACCCTCCTCAATCACAGCGCCTGTGAACACGATGGAGTTTTTAACCGTCCCTTTAACCACGCAGCCTTCGGAAATCATGGAATTTTCAAGCTCTGCCGTTTCGCCGATATACTGCGCCGGAGAATATGTGCTGGCGGTATAAATCCTCCACTTGTCCTCGTACATATCAAGACCGCTGTCGGGTCTTAAAAGGTCCATATTTGTTTCCCAGATACTGTCGATTGTACCGATATCTCGCCAGTAGCCGTCAAAAGCGTAGGTGTAGAGCTTTTTGAAATTCCTGAGCATTGACGGAATAATATTCTTTCCGAAATCATGTTCGCTGTTCTTGTCCGCCTCGTCATCTATAAGGAACTTCTTCAGCATCTGATAGTTGAATATATAAACGCCCATTGAAGCAAGCGTACTTTTCGGAACCTTTGGTTTTTCCTCAAATTCTATAATTCTGCCTTCATCGTTCGTGTTCATAATGCCGAAGCGCTTTGCTTCCTCGTAGCTTACATCGATAACCGCAATTGTAGCGTCAGCGCCGCGCTTTTTGTGGTATTTCAGCATTTTTGAATAATCCATTTTATAAATATGGTCGCCCGACAGAACAAGAACATATTCGGGGTCAAAACGGTCGAGATACTCAAGATTCTGATAAACCGCATTTGCGGTGCCTTTGTACCAGGTTACAACATCTTTCTGCATATAAGGCGGCAGAATGCTGACGCCGCCATGGCGCATGTCAAGATCCCAGGGTGCGCCGATTCCGATATGCGCATTAAGGTCGAGAGGCCTGTACTGCGTGAGAACACCCACCGTGTCAATACCGGAGTTAGAGCAGTTACTTAAGGCAAAATCAATAATTTTGTACTTGCCGCCGAACGCAACCGCAGGCTTTGCAACTTTTTTTGTCAATTCTCCCAGACGGCTTCCCTGACCGCCGGCAAGAATCAACGCTACCATGTCCTTCTTTACCATGAGAAAATACCATTGCCTTTCTTTGAATTTTGCTTGCTATATTAAATCCTGTTTTTCCAGATAAAATCGGGTTTCAGAAGCACCCCGGAAAGCGCAGGAAGCTTTACGGAAACCGAAAACATATGTCCGCCGGCAGAAAAAGCCGCAGGCTTGTATATCAAGCCTTCAAGCGATTCGTCGGTAGAAAAAACCATGCGGAAATCTGCAAAACGATCCACTCCTATTCGGAAATCTTCAAAATCCGTATCGCTCGCATTGACCGCAGCAATCACAAAATCATCTTCGTCTGTTCCGAACCTCAAAAATGTCAGAACCCCATCGGAAAACTCCGGCTCGCCGCACTCTCCCGAAAGCGGCAGAAGTTCATCGCAGAGCCTGTTGAGTTGTGAAATAAACCCGGAAATACCGGGCGTTTCGCCTCTGCTTTCGGCGCCGGGATTCCATTCGGCTACCGCCCCTCTTTCACAGCCGTCAAAAAGCAGCTTGTCACCTTTTGAAGCATACATATAAAAAAGCAGCAGCTTCTGGTTTTTTTCGTCTTTCAGCCTTGAAGCAAGCGTACCCTTACCGTGAGAATTTTCATCGTGCGACACAGGGAGCAGATAATTTTCGCCGTTCATATACGAAAAAGGTTTTAGAATATAGCTGCCCAAAGTGCCGCGCACATCCGGCGGAGCGGAAAAATAAACCGAGGTATCATGATACCACCCAAGATTCTGCTTTCTGTCAAACCCAAGACCACCCAAAACCGCAGGTGCGGTCGAAGAAATAACAGCCGAAGAATCCTCTGCAATCGTAATAACATTCCTTTTCCGCATTTCGTTCGTTAATACTCTTAAAAATTCAATCGCGGAAATATTTATATCGCTTTCGCCGCCAAAAGAAGCATATCCGTCGAACCTGTCAAAAATCATGTTTGCCGCAGCGTCAACCCTTATACCGTCAATTCCGAAAACATCCGCAAGAAAGCAGGCTGAGGAAAGCATAAGCGACCTTGCGGCAGGCTTTCCAAAATCGGTATTGACCGTGCCCCAAAGACGGTTTTGCGAAACCGTTTCATCTTCCGATTCAAAAAGCGGAGTACCGTCAAATCGCCCGAGTCCGTAAAAATCATTTGCAAAATGCCCAAGCGGCAAATCTATAATCACGCCTATTTCTTCTTTGTGGAACGCACGCACCAGCGCCGCAAAGCTTTGGGGCGAACCGTATTCAAATGAGAAATAACCCGTTGCCTGATACCCCCACGATTCTCTGCACGGGTGCGAAAACACCGGCATAAGCTCAACGTGGGTAAACCCGAGCCTTTTAATATAGGGAGGAAGCGTTTTTGAGAGAGAATCAAATTCCTCTCCGGGATAAACTTCAAAAATCCGCATAACACCGCAGTTTTTTCGCAGAATATCCGGTTTAATATCGTCAATCGAAGCGACTTCCGAAAGGCGTTCTTCGTTTACCGAAAACGCAAACGGGTCGTTTTTTTCAAAAACAGCACCGTTTTTCTCTATAATATACCTGTACCCTCTTGAAAAATCGGCACTTGTTTTTATATAAAAAAAACCGCCGTCACGCTGCATTTCAAATTTTTCGCCGCCGGAGAAAACAAAACATCTGTCGGCATTCGGCGCCCATACCCGGAATTCCGTGCTGCCTCCGCAGCTTGCGCTTCCCAAAATCTTGTACGCACAGCAGCTGTTTCCGCCGAGGAACTCCCGCTTTTCATTATTAATATTTATTTTATCATTAGTCATTCGCAGGCACCCCGACAAAAAACTCATTTATGGTTTATTTCTACATAAAGGAGGCTTATTCCTTCCCTACAAACAGAAAAAATGCACAAAAATTTAAATTTTTTTATCAATATTTACCTCCGAAGGGCGTGGTTTTGACATTGCTACCATATAATCTATGCGGCTTTGCGAAAAATATTACTCAATCGTAATAAAACTTAATATAATTGTAATGAAAACAGCCCGATTTTATTGTATAATATATATGAGTACTTTAAATTCGGAGGTGGCAAAATGACTGCTTTGCTGCAAAAGCTTAATTTTCAGATTTTCGGTAATTTCAGAGCCATGGATATTCTTGATATCCTTATGGTTGCATACATAATATATCTTTTCATTCATCTTATAAGGGAAACCCGCGCAGAACCTCTGCTCAAGGGTATTCTAATGATAATTGTGGTAATGCAGCTAAGTAAATGGCTGCAGCTTAACACGATTTATTTCGTAATCCGCAACGCCATGCAATATGGCGTGATTGCGCTGCTGATTGTGTTCCAGCCGGAACTGCGGCGCGCACTTGAAAAAATCGGGCATACCTGGTTCGGAATTTCATCGTTTTCGGCAGACGACCCGTCAAAAACCGCCCATACGGTTGCGGAAATATGCAAGGCGTGCAAAACACTTTCGGAAACGCATACCGGCGCACTTATAGTCATAGAACGCGAAACAAAGCTTAACGACCTTATTCACGCCGGAATCGCACTCGACTCGCTTGTGTCGGCAGAGCTTCTGCTTAATATATTTGTTGTAAATACACCGCTTCATGACGGTGCGGTTATCGTCCGCAGCGATAGAATCATGGCGGCAACATGCGTTCTGCCGCTTACAAAACGGGAGGATTTGTCGTCCGAACTCGGAACGCGCCATCGCGCAGGGATAGGTATGTCCGAGCAGGCGGACGCTGTAACGGTCATTGTGTCCGAAGAAACGGGCACCATTTCATACACCGTAAACGGCCATATTTACAGACGGCAGACGGCGGAATCCCTTGAAGCAAATCTTTTGAGACTCCTGGAGAACGATTCTTCCAAAAAGACCGTAAACCCCAAGAAATTTCTTTATAAAAAGGGGGCATCCAAATGAAAAAGCTGTTAAATTCAAAGCATTTTCTCCAGGCGATTTCGGTTGTTATAGCAATTATACTGTGGTTTTATGTCGTGCAGGTTGAAAATCCGACATTTCATGTTTCAATCAGCGATGTTCCTGTGAGGTTCGACAATGAGAATATTCTGACCGAAAGAGGGCTTGTCGTTACCAGCCGAAGCGAAGAATCGGTTACTATAAATGTTGAAGGCAAAAGGCAGTCTGTGTCATCGCTTGATAAAAGCAGTATAGTTGTGTCGGTCGACTTGAAGGAAATCACGCAGGCAGGGACATATTCACTCACGGCAAGCGTGGTTTTCCCGGATAATACAAGTTCTGTAGTAAATAAGAATATGCCTAAAATCAGGCTCACCGTGGAAGAACTCAAGGAAAATCAGCATGCAGTGCGCTTTGAAACGGAAGGAACCGCAAAAGATGGGTACTACCCGGTAATTGACCATACCGGCGTAACCGTAAGCGTGGACGCACCCGAAAGTATAATATCGGATATTGCCGGCGCAAAAGCGGTTATCAATATAAACGGCGCCGATAAGGATGCCGATGCAAAAGCACCCGTGCAGCTTTACGATTCCGCAGGGAATATAATAAACAGTAAGTATGTGTCAATTTCGCCTTCGACGGTGGACATTCACTGTGCGGTATATCCCATAAAGGAACTGACCGTCGAGTGGAAGGAAACAGGCTCTGCGGGCGTTCCGGTAAAACTTACGCCTTCGGTGAAAACCGTAAGGATTGCAGGACCGCAGGCAATGCTCGATTCAATTTCAAAGCTTAATCTCGGCACGATTGATATGGCAAAACTCACACCTAACGAGAACATCATGCGCTTCTCGCTTGATACAATCAAGGAACTTGAAGGGCTTTATATAGCAGATGATGTAACGGTGATAACGCTCACCGCAACATTCAACCCCGACAGTACGGGCAAAACCGAAGCTTCGTTTGATGTCAGGAATATAGAACTCGAAAATGTTCCGGACGGTTTTGAAGCAGAACTTGTCACACCGGCGGTAACCGTTAAGGTTTATGCCGATGACGCAAGCCTTGAAGGATTCGGGGCGGACAGCATCCATATTAAAGCGGATCTTTCGGGCTATACGGAAGGAGAGCACGATGTGCCGCTGACGGTTACGACCGATGCGGAAAATATTCATATAGACGGAGATTATGTGGGAAAAATCCGCCTTTATGAAAAAGACAAGCAATAATTGAGAAAGGAATTTTGTTATGGGAAAGTTATTCGGCACCGATGGTGTGAGAGGTGTTGCAAATGAAATGCTCACCGCCGAACTGGCATTTAAAATCGGTCAGGCGGGGGCATATGTGCTTACAAAGCACAAATGCGGCAAGGCAAAAATTATTGTGGGAAAAGACAGCAGAATATCGGGAGATATGCTTGAAGCGGCACTTTCCGCCGGAATATGCTCTGTTGGGGGCGAAGTAGTTTCGCTCGGGGTTATCCCGACGCCGGCGGTCGCATATCTTACCGGGAAGTATAATGCCGATGCGGGCGTAATGATTTCCGCATCGCACAACCCCATGGAATATAACGGCATAAAGTTTTTTGACCATGACGGCTATAAGCTGAGCGATGAAATCGAAAACGAGATTGAAGCGCATATTTTTAACGATTGCGCAGATATAGAAAAGGTTACGCATGATAATATAGGTAGAATTACGCATACCGATTCTGCCGCCGAGGACTATATAACATTTGCCGCATCTCAGACAGACTGCCGCTTTGACGGTAAAAAGATAGTTCTCGACTGCGCAAACGGAGCGTCGCATATAACCTCTCCGGAACTGTTCCGCAGACTTGGCGCAGAGGTTATAGCAATCAACAATAACCCCAACGGCACGAATATTAACAAAAACTGCGGCTCAACCCATATAGAGGGGCTTCGGGAGGCGGTCATGGAAAACTGCGCCGATGCCGGTTTTGCATATGACGGTGATGCCGATAGATGCCTTTCGGTTGACGAAAACGGCGAGCTTGTGGACGGCGACAAAATGATGCTCATATGCGCCAAAAATATGAAAGACGAAGGGAAGCTTAAAAATAACACTCTCGTAGTAACCGTTATGAGTAACCTCGGGCTGATTATCGCCGCAGGAGAAAACGATATAAAAACAGTGCAGACGAAGGTCGGCGACAGATATGTTCTTGAAAATATGCTTGAAAACGGACATTCAATCGGTGGAGAGCAGTCGGGTCATATCATTCTTCTTGACAGAAACACAACCGGGGACGGGCTTCTTTCATCGGTTATGATAATGTCGGTTATGATAAAAACCGGCAAAAAGCTTTCCGAGCTTGCGGAGATAATGAAGGTTCTTCCGCAGTCGCTTGTAAATGCGCGCGTTTCGGAAGAATATAAGACGAAATATATCGAAATCCCTGAAATTGCGAGTGAAATCGAAGCACTCAAAACAAAATTTGACGGTAAGGGAAGAGTTCTCATAAGACCCTCCGGAACAGAACCGCTGGTTCGCGTGATGATAGAGGGTGAGAATATCGACGAAATCACAAAAGATGCCGAAAACCTTGCCGCACTGATAGAAAAATTGTGTAAATAGCAATGGAAATTATGGAAATTAACATCAGAAAAGCAACCGCTGCGGATATTGATGCCGTAGACGAAATCTATGACCGTATTCACTCTGAAATTGAAAATGGGAAATCCGGAACCGGCTGGGTGCGAGGGGTTTATCCGACACGGGAGACCGCAAAAGCATCATTGGAAGCAAATGACTTGTTTGTTGAAGAACTGGACGGAAAAGTTGTCGGAACCGCAATTATAAATCAATCCCGGGCGTAAAACTGGTTATGCTTGAAAAAAAGCTTGGCTGATTTTAAATTAACGCTTGACTTTCAGCACAATGTGTGCTATAATGTTGTTGAATTTATGAAAAAGGGGTTTTTTGGTGATTAAAAAAGGCAGAGCGCTGCTCCGGGATTCGATTTCCGACAAGATTATCGACTGTACGGAGAATCTCGTTGTGCGGCAGGGGGTTAAAAACCTCACCGTGAGCACCATTCTTAAAGAGCTTAATATCACCAATAGGGTGTTTTACAACCGATTTCATAATATTGATGAGGTTCTGAATATCATTTATGAGCGCGTTGTGCTCAAAATGAGAGAAAACATAAATATCAAACCGGAACCCGGGATGAGCTTTTACGATTATTTGGAACAGATTATGATTCTCTGTCTCGAAGATACTTATGACCTTAAAAATAAGTTCAGCCAGTATACATTCGAGCATGATTCGCTTTCAAAAAGCAACTATGAATGGTGGCTTGAGAAAATCGGGAAGCTTATAAACTACGGCATAGAAAACGGATATATTGACAAATCGGTCGATGTTCACAATTTGAGTATATGCGCATGGTGCTTCTGCAGGGGCTGTAATGCCGATGCGGTTACAAGGAACATTTCCAAAGAAGAAGCGATAGAGTGTATGAAAGCCGGATTTTCATATTTTCTTGAAGGCGTTAAAGCAAAATAAAGGTATTTATACCTTTATTTTTTGAGAATTTTAGGCACACACAGTGCCGAGATTTGTCGAACAATTCTTATAAACACAGCAATTACGGTAAAAACAAAAGGCACACGCAGTGCCGAAAGGAGTGACGGTATGGGAATTAAAATTCTCGGAACCGGGTTTTATGTTCCGGAAAACGAAGTTACAAACGATGACCTGTCAAAAATCGTTGAAACCTCGGACGAATGGATATCGCAGAGGGTCGGGGTAAGGACAAGGCGTATATCGAACGGCGAAAGCGCTGCGGATTTTGCAGTCAAGGCGGCAGAAGCCGCACTTAAAGACAGCGGCACAGCACCGGAAGAACTTGATATGATTGTTGCGGCAACGATTTCTTCAGACACGGTCTGCCCTACAGTTGCAGGCTGGGTAGAACGGGCAATCGGCGCACACTGCCCGGCATTTGATGTCAATTCCGCATGCAGCGGATTTGTTTTTGCGCTGGATATTGCCGAAAAATATATCTCATCGGGCGCAGCAAAGAAGCTTCTTGTGCTCGGTGCCGAAAGGCTCAGTAAGCTTATCGACTGGACAGACCGTTCAACATGCGTAATATTCGGCGACGGTGCCGGCGCAGCGGTTGTGTCCGCAGGGGAAATGTACGAGTCGGTTCTTTATACCGAGGGCGGCGATGAGGTTATAAAGATCCCGAGTTATAGCTTGAAAAATAATTTCTGCGATACCGAGAATCTGACGCCATATATTTATATGAACGGGCAGGAAACATTCAAATTTGCGGTTAACAAGGTGGTTTCCGACATAAAAGAGGTTGCTGCAAAAGCCGGAATTGATCCGTCCGAAATTGATTATGTGGTTCCGCATCAGGCAAATACAAGGATTATAGAGTTTGCGGCAAAACGGCTTAAACTGCCGATTGAGCGCATCTTTGTCAATATTCAGAAATACGGAAACACATCATCGGCGAGCGTCCCTATTGCACTTGCGGAACTTGAAGCTTCCGGAAAACTTAAAAGGAACGACACCGTAGTGCTTACCGCATTCGGAGGAGGCCTTTCGAGCGCCGCAGCGATTTTCAAATGGTAATTAAAAAATTAAAATAAATTTTACGGAGGTATTTTATTATGACAACAGCAGAAAGAGTAATTAAGGTATTGGCAGCACATCTGGAGATGGACGAGGCTGAAATCACAGCCGACACCACAATGGAGGAACTTGATGTAGACTCCCTCGATACAGTTGAAATCCTTATGGAAATGGAAGATGAGTTCGGCGTAAGCATTCAGCCGAGCCAGGTAAAAATCACAAAGGTTTCAGACCTTTCCGACTACATCGATACACTTCTTTAATAAGAGAGGAGCTGCATGGAAATGTTCAAATCTCCCGTATGTGAAATGTGCGGTATAGAGTACCCGATTTTTCAGGGCGGAATGGCGCATATTTCAGACGCACGTCTTGCGGCGGCAGTTTCAAATGCAGGGGGGCTGGGGATTATCACCTCGGCAAGCGGCGATGCGGACTGGCTCAAAGCACAGCTTGAGCTGATGGAAAGCCTAACCGATAAACCGTTTGGAATCAATATCATGCTTATGGGCAGAAATGTTGATGAAATAGCGGAAATTGCGGCAAAAAGCCATGCCAAGGTTATAACCACGGGCGCCGGAAATCCGGAAAAATATATGCCCGCATGGAAAGCCGCAGGGATAAAGGTTATACCTGTTATCGCTTCATGCACAATGGCAAAGCTTGTGGAGCGCTCGGGAGCGGACGCCGTGATTGCGGAGGGCTGCGAGTCGGGCGGTCATGTCGGGGAAATGACGACAATGGCTCTTGTTCCCCAGGTCTGCGACACGGTTAAAATCCCGGTAATTGCGGCTGGCGGAATAGCCGACGGCAGAGGTTTTGCGGCAGCGGTTATGCTGGGCGCCTGCGGCGTTCAGGTCGGGACAAGATTTCTTGCGGCAAACGCGTGTGCAATAAGCGATAAGTTTAAAGAAAAACTTTTCACGGCAAACGATACGGCAACAATCGTTACCGGCAAGCGACTCGGCCACCCGGTGCGCAGTATTAAATCCCCTCTTTCGAGAGCGATTTCAAAAGCGGAGTATACCGATATTACGGATGAAGAACTGGACAAAATGGCAGTCGGCAGCCTCCATGCGGCGGTTGTTGAAGGCGACTTGCAGAAAGGCTGCTTCCTTGCGGGGCAAATTTCGGGAATGGTTAACAAACCCGAAACCGCTAAGGAAATTGTTGACGATATAGTATTAAACGGCGAAAAAATCCTTAAGGAGGCGGCGTCATGGGTAAAATAGCGTTTGTGTTTTCTGGACAGGGTGCGCAGTACGGCGGCATGGGCAAAAGCTTTTATGATTCTTCGGAAGCTGTAAAAAATCTTTTTGACAGCTGCGAGAAATTCCGCCCCGGAACTGCCGCACAGACATTTTCGGGTTCTGATGAGGAACTCAAAAAGACCTCGAACACACAGCCTTGCATGTATCTTACGGAACTTGCGGCGGCAATAAGCCTTACCGAAAAAGGCGTTGTGCCGAGCGGCTGTGCCGGCTTTTCTCTCGGTGAAATTTCGGCGCTTGCATTCGGCGGCGCATATTCGTATGAAAACGGATTTAAAATCGTTTCAAAGCGCGGCGAACTTATGGAAAAGGCTTCGAAAAAATTCGATACCGCAATGGCAGCAATATTAAAGCTTGACCCGGAAACCGTCAAATCGGCGGTTTCAAAATACGAAAAGCTTTATGCCGTAAACTTCAACAGTCCGGCACAGGTGGTCGTTTCTGGGCTTTCTGAATCGGTTGCAGCATTTTCCGAAGAGGTTAAAATACTCGGCGGCAGAGCGATTCCGCTTGCGGTGAGCGCTGCGTTTCATTCCCCGTTCATGACGGAAGCGGCGGACGGCTTTTTGTCGGAACTTAAAAATTATGATATAAAGGCTCCGAAAATCCCCGTTTATTCAAATGTTTCCGCAAAGCCTTACGGCGAAAATACGGATATTCCCGAAAACCTCGCACGGCAAATCAAAAATCCGGTGCTCTGGCAGCAAACGGTTGAAAATATGATTGCCGACGGATTTACCGACTTTATCGAAGTCGGCCCCGGGAAAACCCTTTGCGGACTTATAAAGAAAATATCGAAAGATGTTAATGTGTATTCTGCGGAAACGGAAGAACTTGTTCTCGGAATCGCTTCGGAGGTGGGAGTCAATGCTTAAAGGAAGAACCGCTGTTATAACAGGCGCATCAAGAGGAATCGGCGCTGCGATTGCATTAAAGTTTGCAGAACTCGGTGCAAATGTTGCGCTTCTTTATAAAAGCAATTCCGAAAAGGCTGAAGAAGTCAGAAAATCCGCAGAAGCCTTTGGAACACAGGCAAAAATATACCGCTGCGATGTTGCGTCCGCTGAGGACTGCCGCAGTGCGATAGCCGAAATAATAAATAATTTCGGCAAAATCGATATTCTTGTAAACAACGCCGGCATAACAAGGGATAACATTCTTGCAATGATGCCCGAAAAGGACTTCAGCGAGGTTGTAAATACAAATCTTGTAGGGTGCTTCAATATGATGAAGGCGTGCACAAGAAACTTTATCCGCAATAAATACGGCAAAATCATTAATATTTCGTCAGTGTCTGCACTTTTGGGTCTTGCCGGGCAGTGCAACTATGCGGCATCAAAGGCAGGAATTATCGCAATGACAAAATCCGCCGCGCGTGAGCTTTCGTCAAGAAATGTGTGCGTAAACGCAATTGCGCCGGGATTTATCTCAACCGATATGACAAAAGAGCTTGATTCAGAGGAAATTCTCACAAGAATTCCCTTAAAGCGCCTTGGAAGCCCCGAAGATGTTGCAAACCTTGCGGCATTTTTGGCGAGCGGTGCCTCCGACTATATCACGGGCGAAACAATCCGCATCGACGGCGGACTTGCAATCTGAATATAAATATATTCGGCAGAAAGGAGCAATTCACATGAACAGAGTTGTTGTAACCGGAATGGGCGCAATCACACCTCTTGGGTGTAAGGTTGATACATTCCTTGAAAATATCGAAAACGGAGTATGCGGAATCGGCGAAATAACCAAGTTTGACACATCCGATTTCACCGTTAAGTATGCCGGCGAGGTCAAGGACTTTACCCCGGCTGAATATATGGAAAAATCCGAAATCAGGCGCAGTGATAAATTTGTGCAGTACGCCGTGTGCGCAGCAGCACAGGCGGTCGAGGACAGCAAAATCGTTTCCGGCGATAATGTTAAACCGGGTCGTTTCGGCGTGTACTTCGGCTCGGGAATAGGCGGCTTTGACACATTTATCACCGAACATAACAATCTTATAAACCGTGGCTGGCAGAGGGTATCGCCTCTCTTTATACCGAAAATGATTTCCAATATCGCCGCGGGAACCATCGCAATAAGAATGAAAGCAAAAGGTCCGTGCCTTTCGTTTTCAACAGCCTGCGCAACGGGAACCACCGCAATCGGCGAAGCTTACCGTGCAATAAAAGGCGGATATGCCGATGTAATCATTGCCGGCGGAAGCGAAGCGTCAATTTCGCCGCTGGCAGTTGCGGGCTTTACGAACTGCATGGCGCTTTCGGAGAGCGAAAGCCTTGAAAATGCGTCAATCCCGTTTGATAAAAGGCGAAACGGATTTGTTATGGGCGAGGGCGCCGGCGCAATGGTGCTCGAATCGTATGAGCACGCAGTAGCCCGCGGCGCAAAAATCTATGCCGAAGTTTCAGGCTACGGCAGCACCTGCGACGCATTTCATATAACCGCACCAGATGAGGCGGCGGAAGCCCCGGCAGAGGCAATTAAAGAATGTGTTGAAACAAGCGGCGAAATGCCGGATTTCAGCGAGATATATTTCAACGCTCACGGCACAAGCACACCGCTTAATGACAAAACGGAAACTCTTGCACTTAAAGGTGCGTTCGGCGATAATGCCTATAAAATTCATGTTAGTTCCACAAAATCCATGACCGGCCATCTTTTGGGCGCGGCCGGCGCAGTTGAAGCAATCGTTGCGGTCGATTCTCTGCTCCATGACATTGTTCCCCCGACAATCGGATACAGAGAATCCGACCCCGACTGCGACCTTGATATAACGCCGAACAAGGCGGTTAAAACGAAAATCAGCCTTGCGCTTTCAAATTCGCTCGGATTTGGCGGACACAATGCTTGCATAGGCTTTAAGAAGATTTAACGGGGTGGCAAAGCTATGAACAAAAATGAAATCATGGAGCTTTTGCCGCATAGAAATTCAATGCTTCTTGTTGATGAAGCGGAGCTTAAAGACGGAATGGCATTCGGCAAAAAGAAGATTAACGGAGATGAGTGGTTTCTGGACGGGCACTTTCCGGGGCATCCTATAGTTCCGGGGGTAATCCTGTGCGAAATCATGGCGCAGTCAACCTGCGTGCTTCTCAGCGGCAAAATGGAACAGGGAACACTGCCCTTCTTTACCGGCCTTAACAAGGTAAAATTCAAATCCCCGGTCAGACCGGGAGATCTGTTTGAAACAAAATGCGAAATTGTTCGCATATGCGAGCCGTTCTACTTTGCAAAAGGCGAAGGATTCGTTAACGGCAAGCTGTGCGTAACGGCTGAATTTTCGTTTGCCGTTACAAATTCATAAAGGAGGAATCCGGTTATGTTTGGGTTCAGCAAAAAATCAGAGCCGAAAATTTTAACCTGCAAAACCTGCGGCGGAAGCTTTAATCATGATGATTTGATGAAAAACAGCATGATTTGTCCGTCCTGCGGAAAATATTTCAGAATGAATGCACGCGACAGGGCTGCGTTCACATTTGACAGTTTTAAAGAAAAGGACAAGAACCTCGAGAGCAAAAATATCCTGAGTTTTCCGGATTATGACAAAAAACTCGCCTCCGCAAAGGAGAAAAGCGGAGAGGAAGAATCGGTCATATACGGAATTGCAAAGATTTCCGGAATCAAAGTGGTTACATTCATCATGAATTCCGAATTTATGATGGGCAGCATGGGCTCTGTTACGGGCGAAAAAATCACAAGAGCATTTGAACTTGCGCTTAAAGAAAAGCTGCCGGTTATCGGGTTTACAACCTCGGGCGGCGCAAGAATGCAGGAAGGTGTTTTTTCGCTTATGCAGATGGCAAAGGTCAGCGGCGCCGTAAAGCGCCACAGCGATGCCGGGCTGTTGTATATAACCGTGCTTACCGACCCCACAACAGGCGGCGTAACGGCAAGCTTTGCAATGCAGGGTGATATAATCCTTGCGGAACCGAAAGCGCTTGTCGGATTTGCCGGCGCAAGGGTAATCGAGCAGACAACCGGTCAAAAGCTTCCGGAAGGATTTCAGAGGTCTGAATTTCTGCTAACGCACGGCTTTGTTGACGCAATCATAGAGAGAGCCGATTTGAAAAATAAGCTTTCGTTTTTACTGAAAACCTCGAAGGGAGGCCGCAAAAATGGTTGATTCCTATAGAAGAGTTATGAACGCCCGAAGCAGTTCGCGCGCCTTGGGAGCATACTATATAAATGCCCTGACAGACAACTTTTTCGAACTGCACGGCGACAGAAAATATAAGGATGACGGCGCAATCGTCAGCGGCATTGCGGAGCTTGACGGCATCCCCGTTACCGTTATCGCAATGGAGCGTGGAACCACCATCGAGGACCGCATGAGCCGTAATTTCGGATGCCCAAGCCCCGACGGCTATAGAAAAGCACTCAGACTCATGAAGCAGGCTGAAAAATTTTCAAGACCTGTACTCTGCATTATAAACAGCAGCGGCGCATACTGCGGAATAGATGCGGAGGAAAGAGGACAGGGGCAGGCAATTGCGGACAACCTTATGGAAATGATGACCCTTAAAACTCCGATAATTTCTATAGTCGCCGGAGAGGGCGGCAGCGGCGGAGCGCTTGCGCTTTCCGTAGCCGATAAAATCATCATGCTTGAAAACGCCGTATATTCGGTAATTTCTCCCGAGGGCTGCGCCAGTATTTTGTGGAAGGACGCAAAGCGCGCACCGGAAGCAAGCGACGCACTGCGCCTTACGGCACAGGACTTATATGAATTTAAAATTGCTGACGAAGTTATACCCGAGGAGAACCTTCCTCAAACCGAAATTGATAAAAAATTAAAAGAGGCTATTAAAAAATATCTGAAAGAGCTTATGAAGAAATCAGAAAAACAGCTTCTTGAAAGCAGATATGATAAGTTCAGAGTTATAGGTAAATAAAAAAAATCACCCAAGGGAAAAAACCTCGGGTGATTTTTTATTTAAGCAATCGAAAATCCTCCTCCGAAAAATCCCCCGAAACCTCGGTGAATTTTTCTTTAATACCTGACTTTATTTCATAAATAACGGTTTTGCCGTTCTCCGGATACGCCGTGAAAAGCCTTGCCGAACCGTCTGCCGCTTTTATTCCTATGTATTTTGCGAAGTCCTTGCTGTCATCTTTAAATGAAATAATAAGAAAATCATCTTTTATGCTTATTTCTAACTGCGCCTCGGCATTTTTTGAAGCTTCCGCAATAATTTCGGACAGCTGCTCTGCAATGTTTTCGCCAATTTGGTATTCCGAAGAGGATTCGTCCATAATTTTAAGAAGCGCCTCCGCCTGACAGTGATTCCACACATCGTTTATGTATTTTTTAACATTTTCCGGTTTGTTTTTGATGTCGTCTGCAAAATCACCGCTGTACTTTGCAACTTCTCCCGGCAAATCGACCGATTCAAATGCTGTGCGTGCGGAATTGTCGGCTTTGAATTTTTCCAAATCCGAACTGTCGATTTCACCGAAACCGTAAATCTTTTCCTTCATGGTGATTACAACCGTTTTTGTAGCCGAAACCCAGTCAACATCTGCGCCAAGCCCCTCCGATACTGCGCGAATCGGCACAAGAGTGCGGTCTTTTGCGATAACCGCCGGAGCGTCAAGTGCAATTTTGCTGCCGTTTTTGTAAAGCTCATTTGCGCCGACCGTAATTTCAAGCCCGGTTTTGCCCAGAACCGCAGAGGCGGTTTTTGAAGAATCATCCCACGAAACATCCGCACCGAGCGCTTCAAAAATCGCCCTCATGGGGACAAGCAGACGGTCGTTCTTTATTATCGGTTCGGAATCAAAAGTTAAAACCTTACCGTTCACCGTAACGGTTATTCCGTCCGCAAAAACAGACAACGCTGAAAGCACCATGCATAAAACCATAATAAACGAACATACTCTTTTCATAATTCATACCTTCTTTTCAATTGTATTATCAGCATAGCTGCGAGCAGCACAACGCTGCAAACCTGACCGAATGAAAAATTCCCAATCATTCCTCTCACGCCGTCGCCCCTTACAAACTCAATGAAAAACCGCCCTATCGGGTAAACCGTAAGATAGATTTTTATAAGCGACCCGCAAAACTTCCGCCTTTTGGCTAAAATAAGAAGCACCAAAAATATTAAAAATTCACATGCCGCCCCCAAAAACTGTACCGGAAACCGCTTTATGCCGTCCGCATAGGATACAAAGATTCGGCTGCACTCAATTCCAAAGCAACACCCCGAAAAACCGCATCCGATTCTCCCGAAAGCGTGAAAAAGCGGAATTATAACCGCTGCGGCATCCCATAGTCCGGCGTTTTCGGAATTGAGCATGATTTTCTGCAAGATGTAATAAACAGCCAAAAAGCCGAAAAGTCCACCGTAAAAGACAAGCCCACCGTGCGATTCCCTTCCGGTATTCCTAAAATATATTTCGGAAGCAATAGCAGAAAAGCACCTCGCCCCCGTTATCATCCCCAAAAACGATGAAACAAGCAGAAAAAACGGCAAACGAAGCTTCATTCCGTCTTTTTTAATAAGCCCTAAAAATAACGCTGCCGCCAAAACCAAACCGACCGCCGCCCAGAATATGTAGGGCGAAACGCCCAAAAATTTAATGTTCTGTGATATATACATAAATATATTTTATCACAAAACATCAAAAAAATCAACTATAGTTTAATGTCCGCAGCGATTGATTTCAGCAAAGCGGCGGAATCCTTAAGCGCATTTCTTTCATCATCCGACAGCGCAATCGGAACATGCCTTTCAAGCCCGTCCTTTCCTACAACCGTAGGAATACTCAGCGCAATATCGTTTATTCCGTATTCTCCGTGCAGAATGGTTGAAACCGGCAGAATGGATTTTTCGTCACGCATAATGCACTCGCAGATACGCTTAACGCTCATCGCAATGCCGTAATATGTGGCGTGTTTTTTGGCGATTATTTCGTAAGCGCTGTTTTTCACATCGTCCGCAATCTCGTCCTGAGCGGAATCATGGTTGTAAAAGCCCCTCATCTCGCAGAAGCGGTTAATGGGGATACCCGAAACATTCGCACTGCTCCATGCGGCAATCTCGCTGTCTCCATGCTCGCCTATTATAAAGGAATGAACGCTTCGGCTGTCAACATCGAGGTGCTCGCCAAGATAGTATTTCAGCCTTGCCGTGTCCAGCACCGTGCCCGAACCGAGAACCCGCCTTTCCGGAAATCCGCTCAGCTTCACCGCAGCATATGTGAGAATATCGACAGGGTTTGAAACCACAAGCAAAATACCTTCAAAATGCTGCTCCGCAATTTTCGGAATTATTCTTTTGAATATTTCAACATTTTTATGCACCAGGTCAAGACGGGTTTCCTCAGGAGTCTGGCTCGCCCCGGCAGTTACGATTATAATTGCGCAATCGCCGATGTCGCCGTAATCTCCCGCATAAATTTTCATCTGCCCGGCAAAAGGAATACCGTGGGCGATGTCCATCGCCTCGCCTTCTGCCCTTTCCTCATTTGAATCAATCAGCACAAGCTCTGTAAAAAGCCTGTTTTGCATTAATGTAAAAGCCGTTGCGGCGCCTACAAAACCGCAGCCGATAATCGCTGCTTTACCCGGATTTACATTCATAAAATCAGTCCTTTCGGGGTTTATTCTGCCCAAAAATACACAAAAAAACCGCAGACCGAAATTTTTGGTCTGCAATTTTTCATATTTATGTTATTCGATTGTAAGAGTTTTTGCGTCACCCTTTATTTCGGTTCCGCCTTCTTCTGTAACATACGGCTGAATAGAATAGTTGCCTGCCGTGATAGCGCTGCCAAACGCTCTTATACCATACGTCAACCCTTCGGGAACAGCTATAGCCGGAAGCTTGATTGTACTGCCGGATGCCGAACCGCCACCGTTAAGCTTTGTGATATAATATCCGCATTCCGAAATCGCTTTTGTACCTTTTTCAATCTTTGCGTAAGTTATAATTGAAGTTTTCCCCGTAACGGTGATCGGAGTTCCTCCATCTGCAGGAGCGTAGCTGAATTCGCTTGATACCGCATTGAAACTGCTTGCCGAAACTGTAGGCTCGGTTGCTGCCTGTTCTTTGTATGTAACATTCAGTGTGCCGCTTGTTTCCAATGCTGCAACGCTTACACTTGCGGTGCTTTCGTTTACTGCTGTAGCGGAAAGATCTGTTACAACACCATCCGCATCTTCAAATTCAACCTTATCGATAAGTTTACCGGTAGGTGCTGTAATATCAAAAGCAGCGGTCATAAGATGTTCAACAAGTCCTTTTACTCCTCCGCCAATTTCCAATTCGGTATTGTCCTCACCAAAGTTCAAGCTGTCAGAAGAAAGTTTAACCGAACCGTTTTCATCGTTTTGATTGGCAGTTATTTCATAATAAGGAATTGTTTCGGTAACTGTTACTGCGTGGAGCCTTGGTGTTACCGTAACTTCCCTCTTGGGTTCAACAAAGTCAAACTGCAAACCATCGAAATAAACCTTGTTGCTTGATTCACTTGCAACACTGTATTTTTTTGCAAGCCCGATAACCGAATAAACAGGTGTCTTTACCGTAAGGCTTCCACCGGCGGGAATTGATCCGCTAAGGCCTGCGCCGGGACCGTTTGTATGAAGCATTTCGTCATTTGCGTTAACCTTTGCCCAAGCTCCGGAATCGTCGCCGTACTGAGTTCCGTCAGCAAAATAACGGGAAATACCTCTCATAGTAAACTGTGAATAACCCATTGAAAATGTTGTACTTCCTGCATTTGTAAAATCAAAAGCAAGCTGATATTTTCTTCCGGAACCGATTTTGGTATCCGGCATAAATACATACATTCTTTTATTGCTCGTATCTTTTCTTGCCGATATCCATTCAAAATAGCCTTCTTCGTCAGTTGCAACAGCATTATTATCCGTGCCGGCAATAGCTGTGGTTACTACAAGTTTGCCATCTGCGGAAGCTGCATATACTCCGTAAGAGCCTGCTTTATAAACATCTCCGGCAGTTCCGCCTTTAAGTTCAGTCTTAAAGCTTCTTGTTTTTTCAATTGCCGTTGATTTCATAAAGTTTACGGTGAATGCCGCGCCTGCTTTTGCAGCAACAGAGAATCTGCTGCTTACGGGATACTCTTTACCGTCATATGTAAGTGATTTTATTTTGTACCCGGCATCAGGAGTTATTTCATACACAGGTGCATAATAGTCATTAACCTCGATATCTTTTGTTTCGCCTGCCGAAACTGTAACCGTATCTACGGGTGCATCGCCTACGCCGTTAGTTGTTGTAACTTTAACGCTGCCGTGCTCACCTACTGTTACGGAGTTATTGAAAAACTCTGCTTTTGCTTTAATTGTAACATTATCAATACCGAAAGCAAAGTTTAATTTGTCTATAACCTCCTGGAATTTTGCTTCTCTCTTAGCAGACTTAAGCGGAGTGCAGTCCATGCCCGGATGCCAAGTTTGAGCAATAAGCTGTTCTCTAGTATATTTACCGCCGTTATCTGTAAGCCCTGCTTCATCGCCAAAAATATCATCTTCGGTCAATGTGAACGAATAAGAATTTGCAAGACTGGTATCAAATTTAAAGGTACCGTCTTCCACTTTCCCATCACCAAAGCCGCAGCCCATATAAGCCTTGTTATCAGCAAGGAGTTTAAGCAATGTGGAA
Source organism: Clostridia bacterium (assembly GCA_034186235.1). Classification (GTDB taxonomy): domain Bacteria; phylum Bacillota; class Clostridia; order HGM11514; family HGM11514; genus CAKSKB01. Next base: position 30,331 of record JAXGBA010000016.1, read on the forward strand.
GATATTCCTACTTCAAAAAATAAACCATTCACTGTTCCGGTTGTACCGTCAGCAAGTGCAGTAAGCGTAGTAGCGTTTTTATTGACAAGTTTATAATTAAAGTCCACAACAGCGTTTCTGTTCCAGCCGCTTTCAAGAGTTGTAGAGGTCTGTTTTGCATAGATAGTTCCGTTTGCTTCAGTTTTCGCAGCAATCGAAAAATAGTACTGTCCATAAGCCTTAGGAGTTGCATCAATATAACCAAGAAGCCAATTGTTGCCTTCCATACCGTTAACACCGCTTGTTCCTGCACCAAGAGGGTTTGCAGTTCCCCGTACAGTTGCTAAATCCCAAGACCACGAGTATTCTTTACCCGAAATATAAGGTATTTTATCCGTAAAGTTCAATCTGTAGCCAAGGGCGTTAGTCACCCTTCTGTCAGCCGCAGTTATACTTGGTGAATTTGCAAGGTCAGCCGCCGTCAGCGTAACCGCACCGTACTTATTGCCCGTGCCGTCATCTGCGATTGAGTTCATTTTTCCGGCATCCTGCGAACGCTTAACGCCGTCCTCAAAATCCCTCAAAAATACGGTGACTTCGCCCTCTCTGCCGACCCCTTCTGCGGAAACAACCGCAGCTGCCGTGAGTGCGGAAAGAACCATTGTCAACACAAGTATTGCTGATAAAACTTTTTTCATGCTCTGTCTCTCCCTTTCTTTTTTCGAACACACGTTCATTATTATACACTTTCATTTTACCCCCCCACCGACCGTTTTGTCAAGCGAAAAAGCCATGTTTTTTAATTTTCGGCGTACTGAACAAATATGATATCAACAAATTGTGCACTGTACACAAAAAGAGTGTCTGCAGCAAAACGAAATCATTTTACCGCAGACACTCTTTTACTGCTCAAAACTATATAAAGCTTATCTGTTCATCTACAGCGTCGCCTTTTCTTATAAAGCAGCCCATTGCCGGTATGTTTTTTGTTCTGTAATATTTAGGGTCGGAAAATGCAAGCTCCGAAACATCTCTCAAATCAATAAGGCGGCTGCCCTTTTTGGAAAGAAGAACCGAAATGCCCTGCGAAGATCTCGTTGCCTTTTCGCTGACCATTGATGTATCAAACACAAGCACTTTGCCGTTGCTCGAAAATGCCGCAAGCTCCACATCCTCCGTAAAATATCTCATTGCAACGAGCTTTGAGACTCCGGAATATGCGTTCTGAAGGCGTTTTCTGTTGGTTTTTGTTTCGTATGCAGAAAGCGGAATTTTCGCCATTTTGCCGTTTTCAAACGCAAAGAGAATGTGGCCTGAATAGTCGGTTGTGACAACCATACACTCTATTTTTTCGCCGTCCTCCATCTCGAGAAGATTCGGGAGATAATCACCGAGCAGGCTCGCCTTTCCGTCCGGCATATCGTAAACATGGGTTTTATAGACGTTTTGTCTGTCGGAGAAGAACAATGCCTCCGCCTTGTTTGTTGTTTCGATAACCGTTTTTATCCTGTCGTCCTCTTTAACCTTCTGTTCACCGGAGGTTCTCAGCGCCGCGAGGCTGATTTTTTTGAAGTATCCCTGCTCCGACAGAAACAGCTTCACGCCGTAATCTTCGATATACTTCTCTTCGCTGTACTCCTCAATATCGTCCTCTGTGACAATCTCGGTTTTCCTGTCCTCGCCGTATTTTTTTGCAACTTCTTTGAGCTGCTTGCAGATAATATTGTTGATTTTTGTTTTCGAGCTTAAAATATCCTCATATTCTTCAAGCTTCTTTTCAAGATCCTCGGTTTCGTCGGTCCTTTTGAGAATATACTCCCGGTTGAGGTTTCTGAGCTTGATTTCCGCAACATATTCCGCCTGAATTTGGTCAATGCCGAAGCCCGCCATAAGATTGGGGACAACATCCTTTTCCGAATCCGTTTCTCTTATAATTTTAATTGCCTTATCGATATCCAAAAGAATTTTTGCAAGCCCGTACAGCAAATGAAGTTTTTCTTTAATCTTTTCAATATCGAATGTAAGGCCTCTTCTTATGCACTCTCTTCTGAACTCCGTCCATTCCTCGAGAATTCCTTTAATCCCGGTAACAACCGGATTATGCCCCATAAGAACGTTGAAATTGCACCCGAAGCTGTCCTCCATGGGCGTGAGCTTATAAAGCTTTGAAATAAGCTTGCCGACATCCGTGCTTTTCTTAACATCAATTGTGATTTTAAGCCCGCTGAGGTCGGTTTCGTCACGCACATCGTTGATTTCCTTAATTTTTCCGCTCTTCACAAGCTCGGCTATCTTATCGATTATCGCCTCTGCGGTGGTTGTGTAAGGTATTTCAACAATATCGATGCAGTGGTTTTTCTTATCGTATTTATATTTTGCCCTTACCTTGAAGCTGCCCCTGCCGGTATCGTAAATCCTGTTCATTTCGGTTTCGTTGTAAATCAGCTGACCGCCCGTCGGAAAGTCCGGTGCGAGAAGGGTTTTCGTTATGTCGCAATCCGGGTTTTTGATGTAATTTACCGTCGTATCGCATACCTCGCGAAGATTAAACGAACAAATATTGCTCGCCATACCTACGGCGATGCCGAGATTGGGGTTTACGATTATATTGGGGAAGGTAACCGGCAGCAGAACCGGCTCCTGCATTGTACCGTCGAAATTGTCGATAAAATCGACCGTATCCTTATCAATATCACTGAAAAACTCCGCACATATTTTATCGAGCCTCGCCTCGGTATAACGCGGTGCGGCGCACGCCATATCCCGCGAATAAACCTTGCCGAAATTACCCTTTGAGTCAACAAGAGGGTGAAGCAGCGCATTGTTTCCTCTCGTAAGACGCACCATGGTTGCGTAAATTGCCTGGTCGCCGTGCGGGTTAAGCTTCATTGTCTGACCGACTATGTTTGAAGACTTAGTCTTTTCTCCCCCGAGAAGTTTCATTTTATACATTGTATAAAGAAGCTTCCTGTGGGACGGTTTAAGCCCGTCAATTTCGGGAATTGCACGAGAAATTATTACGCTCATCGCATACGGCATAAAATTAGTTTCGAGGGTTTCCGAGATGTTCTGTTCTTCAAAATTCATGTTTCTCACTCCCCTTAGTTAAAATCGGTCGGATCAACAAACTTATACCCGTTTACCGCAATATGGTCTTTTCTGCCCTGAAGATTATCCCCGAGAAGCAGATCAAACATCATCTTTGTTTTTTCCTCGTCCTCCGGCATAATCCTGATAAGCCTTCTTGTTTCCGGATTCATGGTGGTTTTTGACATCATTTCAGGGTCGTTTTCACCAAGACCCTTTGAACGCATTATCTTCGGCTTATCGGTGATTTTTGACAAAATCTCGTCCTTTTCACGCTCGTTATATGCAAAAAAGGTTTCCTTTTTAGTGTTTATTTCATAAAGCGGAGACTCCGCAATATAAACATACCCTCTTTTTATCAGCGTCGGCATAAGCCTGTAAAACATTGTCAAAATAAGCGTCCTTATCTGATATCCGTCAACATCGGCATCGGTACAGATTATGATTTTGCTCCATCCCAGATTTTCGAGAGAAAAAGAATTCAAGTCCTTGTTGTGCTTAGTCTTTATCTCCACTCCGCACCCGAGAACCTTTATAAGATCGGTAATAATCGGGCTTGCAAAAATCCTGTCGTAGTCCGCTTTAAGACAGTTAAGGATTTTTCCTCTTACCGGCATGATTGCCTGAAATTCCGAGTTTCTTCCCAATTTAACCGAACCCAATGCCGAATCGCCCTCTACTATATAAATTTCACGGCGTTCCTTGTCCTTGGTACGGCAATTTACGAATTTTTCAACACGGTTTGAAATGTCAACCGTTCCGGTAAGCTTCTTTTTGAGGTTGAGCTTGGTTTTTTCGGCATTCTCGCGGCTTCTTTTGTTTATGAGTATCTGCGCCGCTATTTTTTCCGCATCGGACTTATTTTCTATCAAATAAACCTCAAGCTGACTTTTGAGAAAATCCGTCATCGCCTCTTGTATGAACTTGTTCGTGATGGATTTTTTCGTCTGGTTTTCATAGCTTGTCTGCGTTGAAAAGCTGGAGCTTACAAATATCAGGCTGTCCTCAACATCTGTAAAAATAATTTTGCTCTCGTTTTTGTTGTACTTGTTGTTATCCCTCAAATACTTATCAATTCCGCTAACAAATGCGCTTTTCAGCGCTTTTTCGGGCGCTCCGCCGTGTTCAAGCCAGCTGGAGTTATGATAATATTCGATTGCTTTGTTTTCATTATTAAAGCAAAATGCCGCAGTAATTTTAACCTTATATTCCGGCTTATCGCTCCTGTCTTTTCCCCGTCTTTCAGTTTCGCAATAATAAGGAAGAGTCATTTCTTTGCCGTCCGACAGCTCTTTAACATATCCGACAATTCCTTCCGGATAGCAATATTCATGTTCCTCAAATTTTCCTTTTTCCGTTTCAAACTTCAAAATTATTTTAAGTCCCTTGTTTACAACCGCCTGCTTTTTAAGGGTGTCCGCAAAAAACTCCTGAGGAATATCAATGTCGGTAAACACCTCAATATCCGGTCTCCATGTAATTGTGGAACCGGTAGAGCGATGCCTGAATTTTTCTTTTGTCAGGCCTCCTACGTTCTCGCCTTTTTCAAAATGAAGGCTGTATTTAAAACCGTCGCGGCAGACAGTAACATCCATAAACTCAGAGGAATACTGTGTTGCGCACGAGCCGAGACCGTTAAGACCCAAGCTGTATTCATAGTTACCGTCACCGCCTGCGGAATACTTTCCGCCGGCATAAAGCTCACAAAAAACCAGCTCCCAGTTATAACGCTCTTCCTTCTGATTATAGTCAAGCGGAATACCCCGCCCGAAATCCTGGACAGTGATACTCTTATCAAAATGACGGGTTACTATAATTTCTTTTCCGTACCCTTCCCTTGCTTCATCAATCGAGTTTGAAAGAATTTCAAAAAACGAGTGACAGCAGCCTTCGATTCCGTCCGAGCCGAATATTACACCCGGGCGAAGTCGCACTCTATCTGCCCCTTTAAGTGAGGAGATGCTTTCGTTATCATATTCTCTTTTTTTAGCCATATTTATCCTTTCTAAAAACCGCAAAATGTGGACAGGGACCTAAAAACCGTCCCGTCCACACAATTGAAGTTACTTTATTTCTTCACAAATTTTGTTATATAATTCAATATTTTCGCCTGTAAGATACTTAGTATTTATCTTATCTTTCAAGACTTTGCACTCATCAATATTTTTATTCACATAAGCCGCAAGAAAAAAACAGAAATTTTTGTAAGCTAAGGTTTCCTCGTTAAAATCAATTATTTCGGTTTTCTTCTGTTCAAGCTCGGCTTTAAGGCTGTCGTTTTCCGCCTGAAGCGCCTGCACGCTCTGTGCAATTCCGGTATCAATCTGTTCAGAAAGCTGCTTTGAATTATTCTTTTCCTTATCCAGTTCACTTGCAAGCTGGCGGGTTTCCGCCTCCTGCGCTTTATATTTTTCTTCTTCCTTCTGCTGCGTCATCGAAGTAAAATAAATCATTCCGAGAATCAACGCCGCAACCAGAATAACATAAACCCAAAAATATTTATGCGCCCTTTCAGAAACCATTTTCATTCCTTCCTTTCGCAAACAAATTGTTTCATGTGAAACTATTTTATTCTTTTAACAGTTTTATAAGCCTTTCAAGTTCTTCGCTGTCATAATACTCAAGTTCTATTTTTCCTTTTCTTGCACCCGTTGAAATTTTAACTTTGGTTCCGAATTTCTCCATAAGCGATTTTTCAACTATTTTCAGCTGAGCTTTTAAGTTCTTATCAATTTCAATCTTTTTTGAAGATGCCTTTGAAACAGTTTTATCTGCCGCAATATCTGAAATGAGTTTTTCAAGCTGACGGACATTCAAATCCTCCGCAATCACCTTCTGTGCCAAATCTTTCTGCATATCTTCATCCGAAAGACCTGCTATCGCCCTTGCATGCCCGCTTGAAATTTCGCCGTAAACAACCATATCCCGTATGCTTTCGGGCAGATTCAAAAGTCTTAATATATTGGCAACCGCCGGTCTGCTTTTCCCGACCTTTTCGGCAACCTGAGCCTGCGTAAGATTAAACTCCTCCATCAGGCGCTTATATCCGAACGCTTCTTCAATTGCATTCAAATCCTCTCGCTGAAGATTTTCAACAAGAGAAACCGCTGCGCTCTGCTCGGATGTATAATCCCTTACCACCACCGGTACCGTTTCAAGCCCTGCCATTTTTGAGGCCCTCCACCGTCTTTCACCGGCAATAATCCTATAAAAACCGTTCTTCTCATCAGCCACAATCAAAGGCTGAATTATACCGTTTTCGGCAATCGAATCTGAAAGCGCTTTAAGCTTTTCATCATCAAAATCCTTTCTCGGCTGATTTTCATCGGGAACTATCTTTGTAAGTTTAAGTTCCGTAACAACATCATTGTCCCTTATCAAAGTTTCGGCAGGTTCATCTGTACCCATAAGTGCACCGAGTCCCCTTCCGAGACCGCCTTTTTTCTTAATTGCCATAGTATTTTCCCCTTTATTTTTTACCCGAAAACTCTTTCGCAAGCTCAATATAACTTTCCGCACCCTTGGAGTATTTATCATAAGAAGTTATAGGTTCGCCGTAGCTTGGCGCCTCGCTAAGCCTGACATTCCGCGGAATAACCGTCTTATACACCTTTTTCGGGAAAAATTTTTTTACTTCGTCCGCAACCATAATAGAGAGATTTGTTCTTGTATCGAACATAGTCAGAAGAACTCCGTCAATCTCAATTTTGGGATTAAAGCGGTTTTTAACCGTCTTTATCGTCTGCATAAGGCGGCTCAGTCCTTCAAGAGCATAATACTCGCACTGAACTGGAACCAACACGCTGTCACTCGCAATAAGCGCATTAAGAGTTAAAAGATTTAGTGACGGCGGACAGTCAATCAACACATAATCATACTGATATTTTATTTTTTCAAGAGCATCGCAAAGCTTAAATTCTCTTTTTTCTTCATCAACAAGTTCTACTTCACAGCCTGCAAGCTGAATATCCGACGGACACACATAAAGCGAGCCGAATTTTGTTTTGTAAACCGCCTCTGAAGGTTCCGCATCACCGCTGAGGACCTGATATACCGTTTTTGTATCATCATCTATATCAAATCCGAGGCCGCTTGTGGTATTGCCCTGAGGGTCAATATCAACAACGAGAACTCTGTAATTCAGTTCCGCCAGGCAAGCACTTAAATTTACGGAGGTCGTCGTCTTTCCTACTCCGCCTTTCTGATTAACAATTGAAACTACCTTTGTCATTGGAATACTCTAACCCCCTTCTATGTACATTATAACATACAGAAACCGAAATTAAAAGACTTTTTTATATTTCGTAACAAAAAGTTAATGTTTCATGTGAAACATTATAACGGCTTTTTATTTGGCAGCCCTGCTTTTCTCGGGTATTTTTTATTGGTTTCAGAAAGCTTTTTTATAACTATATTATAATGCTCAAAGCCCGAAATTCCTGCATTTTCTACGGATTCCACCCTTCCTCCGAGAAGTTTTAACGCATTCCCGGAAAGTGCAATTTCTTCCTTTGCATCTTTGCCCTTCATTGCCACAAAAACCCCGCCCGGTTTAACATGAGGAAGGCAAAGTTCACACAAAACAGGCAAATTCGCAACCGCCCTTGCAACACATATATCAAAACTGTCACGAAGTTCGCTTCTTGCGCTGTCCTCAGCTCTTGCATGAACTGTCTTGATATTTTTAAGGTCCAGCTTTTCTATAACACAATCGAGAAAGGATATTCTTTTATTAAGCGAATCCACCAATGTAAAATCAAGCTCCGGAAGTGCAATTTTTAGCGGTATGGAAGGAAATCCCGCACCGCAGCCGACATCGATTACCGACATACCCGACCTAAAAACTCCCGTTTTTATACAGCTCAGGCTATCGGCAAAATGCTTTTCAACAACCTCATCAAAATCGGTTATTGCTGTCAGGTTCATTTTTTCATTCCATTCGATAAGAAGATTATAATATGCAAGCAGCTGCTTTGCTTTATTATCATCAAGCTCCGTACCGACAGCCTTTACGGCGTTAATAATTTTATCCGTCATTTTTTACAAACTCCTTAATATAGACCATTAAAACCGCAATATCTGCCGATGAAACACCCGAAATTCTCGAAGCTTGTCCTACCGAAACTGGTCTTATAGCTTTAAGTTTCTGCCGTGCTTCAAGGCGAAGTCCGTATACTTCATCATAGTCAATATCGGGAATTTTCATATTTTCGGTCTTTTTGAACTGTTCAACCTGCTGCATTTGTTTTTCTATATATCCCTGATATTTTATACTTATATTAACCTGTTCGCACACATCATCAGGAAGTTTTGGTCTTTCGGTATCGATTTCTGCAAGGTCATCATAGTTTATAGAAGGTCTTCTTATCAAATCGGCAAGCTTTGCTCCGGTTTTGATTTCGGTTTCTCCTTTCGCCGCAAGTATATCGTTTACACCACAGAAAGGCGAAACAGATGTATGTTCAACCCTTTTGATTTCTTCATTTATAAGTCTTAATTTTTCGCAGAAACGCTCATATCGCTCGTCCGAAACAAGCCCTATTTCATGCCCTTTCGGCGTAAGCCTTATATCAGCATTATCCTGTCTTAAAAGAAGCCTGTATTCACTTCTTGCGGTCATCATTCTGTAAGGTTCTTTTGTACCCTTTGTAAACAAATCATCTATAAGAGTACCTATATATCCTTCGCTGCGGTCAATAACAAACTCGGGTTTACCCTTAATTTTAAGTGCTGCATTTATACCGGCAACAAGGCCTTGCGATGCCGCCTCCTCATAACCGGAAGAACCGTTAAACTGTCCTGCGCCGTAAAGACCGCTGATTTTTTTAAATTCAAGTGTATGCTTAAGCTGCGTCGGGTCAACACAGTCATACTCTATTGCGTATCCGGTACGCATAACCTTAACATTCTCCAAGCCTTTAACAGACCTTAAAAATTCAAGCTGAACCTCCTCCGGAAGGCTGCTTGACATCCCCTGCACATACACTTCTTTTGTGAGAAGTCCCGTAGGTTCGAGAAAAATCTGGTGTCTTTCCTTATCAGGAAATCTCACAACCTTATCCTCGATTGAAGGGCAATATCTCGGACCTATTCCCTCTATTTTTCCGGAATAGAGAGGAGAACGGTGTATATTTTTTCTTATAATATCGTGTGTATTTTTATTTGTATAAGTAAGCCAGCACGATATTTTATTATGAAGTTCTTCATTTGTATCAAAAGAAAACGGAACAATTTTCTCATCGCCTTTTTGTTCCTCAAGTTCAGAATAATCAATGCTGTCCGCATGGACTCTTGCAGGGGTGCCTGTTTTGAAACGCATCATCTCAATACCCTGATTTTTCAGACATTCCGTAAGATGCGTTGCTGCAAACATTCCGTCCGGGCCGCCGTCATAAAAAACATCGCCGATTATAATTCTGCCACGCAAATATGTTCCGCTTGCAATAATTGCGGCTTTTACCGAAAATATCGCACCGATATGCGTCTGAACACCGACAACCTGTCCGTTATCAAACTGTATGCCGGTTATTTCACACTGTTTTATATCTATATTCGGCTCATTTTCAAGGCGCTGCTTCATTTCAATCTGATACATTCTCCTATCCGCCTGTGCACGGAGAGAATAAACTGCCGGCCCTTTTCCTTTATTAAGCATTCTCGACTGCAAAAATGTTTTATCTATAACCTTCCCCATCTCTCCGCCGAGAGCATCTATTTCTTTAACAAGATGACCCTTTGATGTTCCGCCGATACGGGGGTTACACGGAAGGTTCGCAATTGCGTCAAGGCAGATTGTAAACAGAATTACCCTGCACCCAAGCCTTGCTGCTGCAAAAGCTGCCTCACAACCGGCGTGGCCGCCGCCTATTACCGCAACATCATACTGCCCTGCATTATATGTTTCCATCCGAGTTACCTACTTTCCTACACAAAAATCTGCGAAAATATGCGTTACGGTATCACGGCTGACATCAAGACCGGTGATATTGCCGAGATTCATACACGCATTTTCAATATCTATCGAAACAATATCCGCCGGTATTCCGGCATCTATTGCAGAAATTGCATCATCAATATTCTTTTCCGCCTTTTCAAGTTCTGATTTATGGCGGACATTATTTATAAGCGTTTCATCTGCTGAAAAACTCCCGGCGCGCTTTTTTATCTCATCGCAAAGCTGTTCAGCGCCGAGCCCTTTCTCACATGAAATTTCAATACACGGTTTATCAAAATCAGCCTTTCTTTCAAGGTCGGTTTTATTCATAACATAGATAACATTTTTATCCTTTATCAGGCCGAATATTTCAAAATCGTCGTCATCGAGATATCTTGAAGAATCAATTACATTTATTATAATATCAGCGTCATTTATTAATGATTTCGACATTTCGACACCTATATTTTCAACCATGTCATCAGTATTTCTTATACCTGCCGTATCCATAAGTTTTACCGGTATGCCGGATATATCAATATAGTCTTCTATAACATCGCGCGTTGTACCGGCAAGCGGAGTGACAATTGCCTTTTTTTCATTTAACAAAAGGTTAAGAAGTGAGGATTTTCCTGCATTTGTCTTTCCTATTATGAGCACAGCAAGGCCGCTCCTATAAATTTTACCTTTAGAAAAACTGTCAATTAACTTTCTTATTTTAGTCTTTTTTTCAATAAGTTCTTTCTTAAATTCTTCTGTCTGCATTTCATCTATTTCCTCATCCGGAAAATCAATAACCGCAAGAATTTTTGCATTTATTGCCGCAAGAGAATCACGAATCTTATTTATCTCCGCAGAAACGCCCCCCGCCATCTGCTTTGCCGCCTGCAAAACAGAACCTTCGGTTTTTGCATTGATTAAATCTATAACTGCCTCAGCCTCCGAAAGGTCCATTCGACCGTTCACAAATGCTCTTTTTGAAAATTCTCCTCTTTCTGCCATTCTTGCCCCTGCTGAAAGAACGGCGTCAAGCACCATTGAAGTGACTTTTATACCGCCGTGACAATTTATTTCAGCCATATTTTCACCCGTAAATGTGTTTGGCGCTTTGTATATGCCCAAAAGACAATTATCTATAGTTTTACCCCCGGATACGATTTTTCCGTAAATAAGCGAATGTGAAGGCGTATTTTCTATGCTTTTTGATGAAACAAATACTTTGTTTATGATTTCAAATGCGGATTTACCGCTTACCCTTACCAAAGCGATTGCCCCGGAGCCGAACGGCGTAGAAACCGCAGCTATAGTATTATTGTTTAAAATTTCTGAATTATTCATTATGCCGTACCTCAAAAATAAGCCGGACGAAAAATTCCGCCCGGCACAAAATTATGCGTCCTTTTTAGGTTTGCAGCTTATTACAATCTTTCTGTTCGGTTCTTCGCCCACACTGTAGGTTGTAATTGTTTTATCGTTTTGCAGAGCAGAATGAATTACCTTTCTTTCATACGCATTCATAGGCTCGAGAGAAACATTTCTTCTTGTTTTCTTAGCCTTTGCGGCAAGCCTTAAAGCAAGGTTTTCAAGAGTTTTTACCCTTTCATCCCTATAGCCGCCTATATCAAGCGCTATCTTTACATGCTCGCTGCTGCCCCTATTGACAGCCAGGGTTGTAAGATACTGCAATGCGTCAAGATTCTCACCGCGTCTGCCGATAATAAATCCTTTTTCACTGCTCTTGATATTAATTAAGATTTCATTTCCTTCGGTTCTTGTTTCAAGATCTTCAACCGAAACAGACATCTTTTCAAGCGTATTTTTAAGAAAATCAACTGCTGCCGCTACGGAATTTTCCGAAACCGACGAGGGTTTCGTTTCCGTTTTTACTTCATTTTTGATTTCTTTTTTTATTTCTTTCTTAACTTCTTCGGGTTTATCGGCAACAACCTCATCCGGCTGCTCAACACTGAACTTTACAACCGCCGGTTTTGAGCCGAATCCCAAAAATCCCGATTTCGGAGTCGAAACGATATCATAGTTTGCATTTTCACGCTCAATACCCAGCTTTTCAACACCCGCATTTATAGCTTCTTCTATAGTTTTTCCCTCAAATTCATATTCCTTAATCAAGAGAATCTTCCTTTCAAATAACAAATATAAAACTACTTTTTAACAACGCTGCCCTCGATAACATCGGAATCCTTAAACATTATCTTATTAAGAACAAACTGCTGAGCGATAGCAATAACATTATTGATAATCCAATAAATACCCATGCCAGCAGGAAGAATAAAGCAGAAATACACGCTCATGAGAGGCATCATATATGTCATTGCCTTCATCTGGCTGTTCTGACTGCCATCGCTCTGCGGAATACCGGACATTTTATTCATAGCAATCGAACTCAAAAGCGATGTAACACCCGCAAGAATCGGTATTATCCAAAGCGCAGCCTCAGCCGCAGACTTCGGAACACCGAAATGAGGTGTTTCCGACAAATTCAACCCTAAAAAGCTGAAATCAATCTGACTGAAACTCGGAATTATATCCTTAACTTTTTCCATAGTTGCGGAATTATTAAGCATTTCCGTCAGCTTTATCTGATTTGCAGCCAAAGTTTTAGTATCAAGTTTAAGAACTTCGGCAACTGCCGTAACCTTATCCTCCGAAATACCCGAAATGTATGTGAGAGGCATCATTATTACTCTGTAAAGAGCAAACAGTATCGGCATCTGGATAAGCGTAGGAAGGCATCCTGCCATAGGATTTATGCCGTATTTTTCATAAAGAGCCATTTGCTCCTTCTGAAGCTTTTCCTTATCGTTGCCGTACTTTTTCTGAAGCTTGTTAAGCTCCGGCTGAATCTTTTTCATTGCAGCGGTAGATTTATACTGCTTTATCGATAAAGGAAAAAGAATCAGCTTTATTACGATTGAAAACAAAATTATTGCGAGACCGTAATTATTTACCAAATTGTAAATGAATCTCAGTACCGGTCCGAGAACCGGAGTCAAAATATAAAATATATTACACATCCGATTATGTAAACCTTTCTGGTTAGACTGACCCCACAGCGCTATTTAACGGGGTCGTATCCCCCTTTGCAAAAGGGGTTGCATCTGATAATTCTCCAGACCGCCATAAATCCGCCGCGGACGGCGCCGTATTTTTCGATTGCGGTCAATGCATACTGCGAACAGGTCGGATAAAAACGGCAGCACGGTTTTTTAAGAGGTGAAATAAACCTTCTGTAAAACTTAATAATACCGATTAATGATTTCTTAATCATAAAGCGTCCTCCGAAATAAGGCCCGCCGCCGCAAGGTGATTCATAAGCTCGGCTCTGACTGTATGAAAATCCGCACCGGAGGTCCTTACCCTCGACACGAAAACAATATCAAAGCCGCTCTTAATATTATCCTCACACAAACGGTAACTCTCTTTTACAAGGCGGCGGATTCTGTTTCTTACAACAGCCTTCCCAACCTTTTTGCTTACCGTTATACCGAGGCGGTTTTTACCGGCATTATTTTTTTTATAGTATAGAACAAGATACCTGCCTGTTACGGTACCCCCAGTTCTGTAAAGTCTTAAAAAATAACCGTTGCATTTAAGTGAAAGAGTATTCTTCATATACCAAAAACATCCTCGCCCCGTTCAAAAACAGAAAAGACCACTGTTGTGGCCTTTATGCTGACAATTTATATCTACCCTTTTGTCTTCTGCGAGCCAGTACCTTTCTGCCGTTCTTGGTGCTCATTCTTTTTCTGAAACCGTGTTCCTTACTTCTGTGAATCTTCTTCGGCTGATATGTTCTTAACAATTAAAACACCTCCCTTAGGTATCAATATCTTATTACAGGCGGCGTGAACGCAAAAAATTATCACGCTTATGATGATTATAACTCATAACATAGGGTTTTGTCAATAAAAATTTTAAATTTTGCTTGAATATTTTTAAAAAATGTGTTATTATATAATAGTATGGTATTACTATAATAATAAAAGAGTGGTATTATACCCTCTTTTTCTGATTTTATAAACTTATGAAAAGATGTGATATGATGAACGACTTTTCCGCGAACATCAATTCCTCGTGGAACTCCGTTCTTTCAATTCTGAAAGAAGAAATTACCGAAGTCGGGTTTAAAACCTGGTTTGAACCCCTAAAACCAATTAAGTTTGAAAACAACAAGCTTTTTCTTCTCGCTTCAAACGAAATTCAAAAAAATACAATTTTGATGAAACATTCTGATCTTCTGAAAAATTCCGTTGAAATCGCTCTCGGCGAAACGGCGGATTTTGAAATCGTGCTCAAAAATCAGATTAACGATGTTACGAGCGAAAGAGAAAAACCGGCAGAAAAGGTTTTCAGCAGTTCTCTTAACCCAAGATATACATTCGAAGAATTCGTGGTGGGTTCAAACAACAACCATGCTCATGCGGCTTCGCTTGCCGTTGCGGAAAATCCCGGCAAGGCATACAATCCGCTGTTTCTTTACAGCAACGCCGGGCTCGGAAAAACTCACCTTATGCACTCAATAGGGCACTACATACTTGCCGAAAACCCGTCCGCTAAGGTTCTTTATGTTACAAGCGAGAAATTTATAAATGACCTTATAAATGCAATCAAGGACGACAAAAGAGAAGAATTCCGCAATTCATACCGCACGGTAGATGTGCTCCTTATCGATGATATTCAATTTATCGCCGGCAAAAAAGGTATGCAGGAGGAATTTTTCCATACATTCAACACTCTTGTGGAATCAAACCGCCAGATTGTTATAACAAGCGACCGCCACCCGAGAGAAATTCAAAACCTCGAAGAAAGAATAAGAACAAGACTTGAAAGCAGTCTTATTGTCGATATTCAACCCCCTGACTACGAAACAAGAGTTGCTATTCTGCGTAAAAAAGCACAAAAAAACAACATGGGTATTCCGGATGAAATTCTCGATATTATCGCAAAATCCATAAAATCAAATATCAGAGAGCTTGAAGGCGCAATCAAAAGAATTACTCTTTACTGCAGCATGTCAAACGAACCCATAACAAAAGAATATGTTATGCGCGAAATGAAGGATATAATTCCTAATACCGAAGAAATCGTTACAAACAAACTCGTCCTCGACGCTGTTTCAAGATACTTCGATATCGAAAAGGACGAGCTTCTTTCGAAAAAGAGAACAAAGGAAGTTGCTTATGTAAGGCAGATTGCAATGTACCTCTGCTCAAACCTTGTAAAAAGCACTCTTGAAGATGTCGGCTCGTTTTTCGGAGGCCGTCATCATACCACGGTTATGCATGACATCAAAAAAATTGCAAACGAAATGAAAATTAACGACGAACTTAAAAACACAATAACCGACCTTACCAAAAATATTAAAAACGAAGGATAGTTATCCACATTTTTATTAACATTGTGGATAAATAATTTGACAGTAATTGTTGATAAATATTCATTTAAAAAAATTGTTATAAATTATCAAGAATAATGTAACAATAACTTTTTAAGGCGGCTCAACATAAAAACAAACTTTTCAACATTATCAACCACACTACTGATAATATAATATTATTATTTATTTGTATGTATTACAAAGCGGAGGAATAATTATGATTTTTACCTGTTCAAAAGAGATACTGAACGAAGCGGTATCCATAGTATCAAAAGCTGTAAGTTCAAAAAGCAATACTCCGGTTCTGGAGTGTATTCTTATAACTGCCGAAAATCATTTTATAAAGCTTTCCGGAAGCGATTTTGATCTGGCAATAGAAAGCGAAATACCTGCCGAGGTTGAAGAAGAAGGCAGAATCGCGGTGAACGCAAGGTTTTTCGGCGACATAATCAGAAAGGCTGATGGCGAAACCGTACATATGGAAGCCGACGATGAATGTAGAATTAAAATCAGGTGTGCAAACACAAGGATTGAAACAACCGGTATGCCCGGAGAGGAATTTCCGGAAATCGAAAATATTGAGTCCGAGCACAGCATAATCATGAAAGATAATATGCTTAAAAGCATGATTAAACAGACGCTTTTCGCCGTTGGAACCGACGAAAGCAAAATGATACTGACCGGTTCTCTTTTCGAGATAAAAAACAACATTCTCAATGTTGTTTCGCTTGACAGGTTCCGTCTGGCTCTCCGCCGCGAAACTCTCGAAAGCGAAACGGATGATGTTTCTTTCGTAATTCCGTCAAAGGCTCTGTCGGAAATCAACAAGATTATAAAAGACGAAGATATTGATGTTAACATCGGCGTTTCGGACAACAAGGTTCAGTTTGAAATCGGATGCTATAAAATTATCAGCAGGCTTCTTGAAGGGGAATTTCTCGATTATAATCAGATTCTTCCCAAAGAGAGCAAAATTTATGTTACGGCGGATGTAAAACCTCTTTGCGACGCCATCGAAAGAGCTGCACTGATAATCGAGAACGAAACTACAAAATATCCCGTAAAGCTTTCGATTGAAACAGACAGAATTAACTTAAGCTGCGTTTCGAGAGTCGGAAAAATGGATGATACGGTTTTTGTTGAAACAAAGGGCGATAATCTTGAAATCGGCTTTAATTACAGATTCCTCCTTGAAGCACTCAAGGCCTGTGAATGCGAACAGGTTTCGATTGAATTTAATACTATGCTTAACCCCTGCATAATAAAGCCGGTTGAAGGGGACAAGTTTATTTACATAGTTCTTCCGGTTAAAATGAGAGGTTAAAATGGAAAAGGTTTATTATAAAAACGAGATTCGCCTCGGGCAGGCTCTTAAGCTTTCCGGGTACGCCGAAAACGGCGGTCTTGCAAAGGCAATGATTCAGGATGGTGCCGTATATCTTAACGGTGAAGTTGAAACAAGGCGCGGAAGGCAGCTCCAAAGCGGAGATGTTGTTATGATAGATTTTGCCGATGAACCGGTTTCGTTTGAAGTGATTAAAGAATGATTGCAAAAAAACTTGTTTTATCCGGGTTTAGGAATTATGATAATCAGGAAATTGAGTTCTCCGGCGGTGTTAATGTTCTCTACGGCAACAATGCCCAGGGAAAAACCAATATTCTGGAGGCTGTTAACTATTTTTCGGGTCTGAAATCCCACAGGGGAGCGTCGGACAGTGAAATTATAGGCTTTGAAAAAGAAAAGGCTTCTGCTTTTTTGGAATTTGAAGCATTTGAAAGAATACAGACCGCAGAAATTGAATTTAACCGCGGAAAGCGTAAAAAAATCAAGATAAACGGCGTTAACAAGCCCAAATTTTCGGATATTGCCGGGGTTTTCAATACGGTTCTTTTTTGTCCGGAAGATTTAAATTTGATAAAGGGCGCCCCGGGTGAAAGGCGGCGTTTTCTCGATTTGTGCATTTCACCTCTGAAACCGAGATATTTAAGGCTTGTTTCGGATTATAAAAAAATCCTCGAAAACAAAAATAATCTTCTTAAGTCCGAAAAACCGAACGATGAAATGATTCTTTTATGGAACGAAAGACTCTGCGAATACGGTGCAAAGATAATTCTTTACAGAAAATCTTTTGTTTCGGCGCTTGAACCGGTGCTGATGTCATTTCACGAAAAAATTACGGGCGGAGAAAAGCTCGGAATAAATTATAAATGTGTATTTTCTGACGGCCAAGAGGCTGAAATAAAAAATTTTCTTCTCAAAAAAACCACGGAAAATTTATTTAAGGAAAAAGCTGCGGGCGTAAGCCTTTACGGTCCTCACAGGGACGATATTGAGTTTTTTATAAATGACAGGGACGCTTCAAAGTATGCGTCGCAGGGGCAGCAAAGAACTATTGCCCTGGGGCTTAAGCTTTCGCAGATTGAAATAGTTAAAAAAAATACCGGGGAATATCCCGTTTTGCTGCTGGATGATGTTCTTTCGGAACTCGACGGCGCAAGGCGTTCGTTTCTTCTCGGCAAGATAGACAGTCACCAGGTTATCATAACCTGCACAGATGCCGACAGTGCAAAGACAGAAGGGCTTGAATGCCGCTTTTTTAAAGTCAGCGGCGGATGTGTATTTTGTGAATAACTTCATATATAATATTGTGAATATTGTGGAAAGACGGGTGTTGGACATGTATTTTCATCTCGGAAAAGGCGCGGCGGTAAGGGAAAAAGAGATAATCGGCGTTTTTGATATGGAAAACACGACTGTCACCGCAAAGAGCAGAATTTTTCTGGAAAAGTCACAGGCGAGAGGTGAAATCCTGGAAACTGATTTTGACCTCCCAAAATCCTATGCGATATGTAGTGGAAAAAGAAATAAAGGTAAAAAAGGTGAAAGAAAAAACAGAATTTTTCTTTCTTCGCTTTCACCTGCAAGTTTAGTGAAAAAATCGGCTCACACCGATGAATAGACGCATTATTGACGAACGAAAGGAATGATTGTATGTCAATAACCGAAACAAATCACAGCTACGATGAGTCCAATATTCAGGTACTCGAAGGCCTTGAAGCGGTCAGAAAAAGGCCGGGTATGTACATTGGTTCAACCTCGATAAGGGGACTTCACCATCTTGTTTACGAGATTGTGGATAACAGTATCGATGAAGCCCTTGCCGGACACTGTACGGTTATAGAGGTTACTCTTAATAAGGATAA
>JAXGBA010000017.1:0-13128 GCA_034186235.1 Clostridia bacterium
GAACCGGAACAAGTGTTCTGGAGTCGATGATTACAGGTGCGGAATCAAGTGTGCTTTCGGTTCCGTTCTTGGTCATCTTGTCGTTGCCTATCTGCATCTTGATTGTTGTATCGTCTTTTACCGCTGTGATTGTCTTTGTTGCGTCATCCCAGTCAACGTCTGCACCGAGTGCTTCGAAGATTGCACGGAGCGGAACCATTGTTCTGTCGTTGATGATTGTGGGTGCTACATCAAATTCAACAGGCTTGTCGTTTACGATAACCTTGATTGTGTCGTCTGCCGGTGCCGGAGCGGGAGCCGTTCCGTTTTCAACATAGTTGTCTTCAACGGTGTACTCATGTCTGCCTATTTCCTTGAACGGAATTTCGGTAAAGTCAGGAATCTTCGTATATATTTCGCTGCCTTCTTTAACGGTAAAGTCCTTGCCGCTGTAGTTGTCAAAACTGCTTGTGCCGGAAAGTTCAATATTATTTTCAACCGTACCGTATTTTACAACATCGTTATGAAGCTCAAATCCCTGTGAACGGTACTCTGCATTGTTTTTGATTACATTGTACTTAGGAATAAGCGGTTCGTCATCAAGAATATTCACAAGATACGGATACTGCTCTGCCCAAACGCCGCTCTTGTAATCAAAAGCCTTGAGCTTTGTGTAAGTAGAGGACGGGTCGCTCGGAACAAGCCAAGGCTGCTGCCAGGTTTCACCTCTTGCGTCCATAACGAAGGGCTTTTTGCATTCAAGAATCAAATTGTTTTCAAAAGTGTTGTAGCGGCCGCCGCCGTAAAGAGCAACGGAATCGCACTTATAGAATACATTGTTATAAACCTTAGTGGACGAGTGTGTGTCGTCAAGATATACCGCCTGCATTTCCATACCGGTTGTAACATCAATCATTTCAAGGTCGTGGAAATAGTTGTATCTGATTTCATTGCCCTGAGTTGACCAGTCACGACCGGTATAAATAGCGCCAGAGTCTGATGTATCTGTGCAAACATTGTAAATATTGTTGTATTCGATTATCTGGTTGTTTCCGCCATATGTGATAGCGAAATGCGGAGAATCGTTGATTTCGTTATGAGAAGCAACATTGCCGCAGCCGTTAAGTGTGATACCTGCCGCATATGTTTTCTTGTATCTCATCATTCCTTCAATGTGGCAGTTTTCAACGAAGGATTCGCCTGCTGTGAGGGTTGCTCTGTCGCCGGCATTAACCGATACCGCACCTGAACCCAGATCATGAACATAGGAATTCTTGATTCCGGATTTCTTTGAAGAACTGATTATAACAGCGGTATTACCTGTATTTGTAATGTCACAGTCATTAATAACGAAGTTTTCACAGCCTTCAGCCTTTATGCCGGACTGCCTTGAACCTGCAAAACGAACGCCTTCAAATGTAATGTTCTTTGAATTTTTAACATTAACAAGGTCTTTGTCGAAGGAGTTGAATGTAAGCTTGTCATCCGCATTAATATCTTTGGGAGGAATGAGGTAAAGCACGCCTGTTTCGTAATCGAGGTACCATTCGCCGGGCACATCAAGTTCTTCGAGAAGGTTGAAGAACTTAACTCGTCTGTCAGTCTTAATCGGCGCATAACCGGAAACAGACTTTATTGTGCCGTCAGCCTCAACGGTTGCCGGAGCAAGCGTTTCAGCCCAGTCATGAACATACCAGCCGAGAGCATACATATCCTTAGCTTCCGCCCATTTTTTGAATCTTGCATCATTAACGGTAAAACGGACAACCTTCATTCTGCCATACTCAACCTCTGCATCCGAGCCTTCGGTTTTAACAGAAGCCGTGTAAAGATAGTCTGAGCCGTTAGGATACTGAGCATAATCAAGATATTTATCATTGTATGTAAGAGTTGTGGAATATCCGAATTTGTCCGCAAATTCGTCAGTTCCGCCAACACCGAAACCGATTGCTCTCATGCTTCCGAGGTCGGTAATGCCAAGATCGGAAAGTTTTGCCGAAACAACCGCATCCTTGCCCTTTTTCTCAACAATTCTGTCAAGAACGGCTTCGTCAGTTACCTTTGAAAATGCACTGAACGGAATATCACGGCTGCCGCGGATTGCCGCCTTGCCGTTGCCTCTTATTACGATACCGTCTGCATCTTCGATTTTGATTGTATCCGAAATATTATAGTCACCTTCGTCGAGTTCAATCACAACCGTCCCGTCGATTGCCTTTGCGGCATCGATTGCGGACTGAACATCCTTATACTGCTGATTTGCGCCAACCTTAATGAAGGTTGCCCCGATTTTCTGCGTGTCTGCGGAGATAACGGTAAACATAGAAAGAACCATAATCGCTGCAAGCAAAAATGCTGTCAATTTTTTCATGTGTTTGCTCCTTTATTTTAATTTTGTACATATATTATAAATGATAAAAAGCATTTTGTCAATATCAAATTCTGCAGTTTAATGTTAATTATTTATACAAATCGAAAGTAAGCATAAAAATTGCACCCGAACTCAAATTCGGGTACAATTAAAATCACATGTTAACCTATAACTTTAACGGTTTTTGTTGCGTCGTCCCAGTCAACATCAGCACCGAGAGCTTCTGCCACAAACCTTGAGGGGGTAAGGGTTCTGCCGTCGATGATTGTTGCCGGAACATCAATTTCAACTTCTTCGCCGTCGATTGTCGCAATATTGCTGTCAATAACGAGTTTGATTGTCTTTGTTCCGTTTGTAACGGTGACAGTCTTTGTTGCATCGTCCCAGTCAACATCAGCGCCTAGGGATTCGGCTACAAATCTTGAAGGAGTCATCGTTCTGCCATCAAGAATCTGAGCGGGAACATCAATTTTAACCTCTTTACCGTTAACAGTTGGAGCGTCGGAACCGATAACCATTATTATTTCGGTTTTGTCCGATGATATACTTCCGTCACCTACAACAACAGTTGCCATAGAAAACAGCTTGTTGTAATTTTCATATTCTCCGGCATCGGTAATGTTACCTGTAAAAAAGTATTCGCCGGGGGTGTTTCCGTCAAACCCGGAAACAAGCGAGCCTGCAGTCCATGTCATTTTAACGGTACCTGTTGTGCCGTCATCAAGTTTAACGGTCACATCAGTCGGAAGCTTCGCAATAACTTCATCAACGGAAGTACCTACAGGCACGGTAATTTTATCAATACCGACGATTTCGGTAATCATTTTAACCGATTTGCCTTCGCCAACCAGAACATTTGCGTTTTCCGCCGTTACCGAAGCTTCTTCTGTGTTGTTATCGGTGAAAACCATAACGCCTTCGGGAAGGGACGGCGAAAATTTGGGTGCGGAGCCTTCTATTGCAAAACCGAGTTTCGCATCTCCTTCAGCTATTGCTTTGAAACTGAGAGTGCAAAGAACGGTTTTTTCCTCAACTTTTGCCGGAGATTTGTCAAGTGTGTCGGGGGTAAAGGCTGCCGCAAAACGGATAACGCTGTCGTCAACCTTAGTATAAATGGAACTGATCCCGGCATCCTCAAGAACCTTATCTACAGCGATAGGAGAGGAAGCGTTATATTCGAGAACGGAAGCATTATAAAATATGCCTACATCATATGCATTGAGCACTTTTGAAGTATTGCCGTCAAGTATAATATTAACCGTAACCGTGTCCCCGACCGCAACTTTTTCAGCCGAAGCTTCAAGTTTAATCGTCATACCTTCGCCTTCCGCAAAAACGGTAAAGCAAGAAAGGCAAAGCGCCATTGCCAAAACAAAAGCCAGTATTTTTTTCATAATTGTTTTATCCTTTCTTTATTGGTTTCTGATAAATATAGGGCTGTCTTGCGACAGCCCCATATATTACAGAGTCTAATTATTTCTTAATGTAAAGGTTGTAAACAACAACTGCTGCCTGTGCTCTGTTAGCTGTTGCAAGAGGAGCAAATGTTCCGTCACCCATACCGTTGATTACGCCGATACCTGACATGTAAAGAACTGCATCATGAGCATAATCGGAAATTTCACCGTCATCTTCGAATACGCTTGTGAGGCCTTCGTCAGGCTTAATACCTGCAACATCAAGTGCTCTCTTAGCGAATACAGCCATGTCTTCACGAGTGATTACTGCGTTAGGATCAAATGCGCCGTTTTCATAACCGTAAGCGATTCCGAGGGAGCTTGCAATCTTAACTGTTTCATAGAACCAGTCGCCTGTTGAAACATCGGTAAATTCCTTAACTTCGGAACCTGCCTGGAAGTTATAAAGTCTTACGAGCATTGCAAGGAATTCAGCTCTTGTTACATTGTCTGCGGGAGCAAATGCAGAAGAAGTCTTACCGCTTACAATACCGAGAAGTCTCATTGTTTCAATCTGAGTTGCTGCCCAGTTGTAACCTTCAAGATCGGTGAACGGGCTGGACTTTATTACTTCTTCTCCGGCAATATCGTCGTCTGTCGAAGGAAGAAGCGAGTTGCCGCCTGTGCTTCCGCCCTTGTAAGGTCCAACCGATGTATTGCCGCCGCTGTTACCGTTTATATAAAGAGTGAAGGAAGCAGATACGCCGCTGCCTGTCTTTGCTGTAATTGTAACTCTGCCGGAAGAATTCTTTGTCTTAATTGTTGCAGTCTTGTCACCGGTTGAGGTAACTGTTGCATATGCTGTGTTAGAAGAAGACCATGTAATTGTGTCTACTGCATCAGCGGGAGTAAGAACTGCATATACTGTCTTAGCGGAAAGTGTGTTCATTGTAAGAGAAGTAATTGCAGCAACAGCTGTTGCGCTGTTCTTTATCTCAATCTTTGTTGCGCCGGAGTTTGTGATTGTAACCTTAAGTACAATTGCCTGAGTGTGAGCATATATATCCGACCATGTACCGTTGATTGTGTATACAGCGGCTGTCTTGCCGTCAAATTTTGCAATGTCCGCCGCATTCCATGCAATATCCTTGCCTTCAACAGTAACCTTTGTGTTATCGGTATATGTTGCTGTAAGCTTAACTGCACCTGTAGCCTTCTCGGCAGTCATACCTGCATCGTTCTTGTATGCAGCTTCAACAGTTGTCTTATCGAATGTAACATCTTTCTTTCCGGCAGGAACGGAAACCGTAACGTCTACTTTAAAGGTTCCGAAATCAAAGCCTGTTGTTTTGGGTACAAACGTAATAACATCGCCGACTTTATACCCTTCTGCGGGAGTTGTTGTTGTCATATCCCAACCATCAACAACATCCTTATAAACTACAGCATCTGCGGAATTTGTACCGTAGATTGTAGCCGGAAGAGCTGCTCTTGCCGCCGCTTCTATATCAGCCGCATCTACAGCTACCTCTGCTGTAGAAGGTGTAGTGATTGTTTTGAAAGAAGTTTCGGACATTCCTGCTGCAAAAGTAAGATGAGCAACAGCCTTTTTGCCGTTAACATCAATATTGCTTGTGCCGGTAAGTGTACCTTCAACATCTCTCGTACCTGCGCTGGTATCTGTAATTGCAGCCCATGTAACAGCGAGTTCAGCCTTGCTGCTGTCATTGAGATCTACTTCAATTGTTGCAGGAAGAACCGGAGTTTCGCCTGCCTTGGCATTAACAGATATTTCTGCATCCTTATCAACCTTAAGCTTATCAACTGTAACATTAGCCTTAACCGTGATTGCAGCGCCTGTGTAATTTACACCTTCAGGAGCAGTAACGGCACCTGTGAATTCATAAATACCTGCTGCATCGGAATTGTAGTTTGCGGGAGCTGCCCATGTGATTGACGCTGTTTTGTCAGCCGTGCCGCCTTCATCATCAGTATAAGTAACGTCAACTGTTGCATACTTTGCTGTAAGATCAGCCACAACTTCGTCAGCTGTCTTAGCGCCGATTGCATAGTTAGCCGTGAACACTGCTGTCTTGGGAGTACCGGAAACATAAGATACATCACCAACTCTGAAAGCAACGGGTTCAACTGTAACTATTGTTTCAACATCCGGATCAGTAGGATCAGGAATTATAATACCTGTTGGGTTAGATTCATCAACATCTGCAACAATCGCAAAACCAAGTTTTCCGTTAGCTTTAGCTTTAATACGGAATTTAACAATTTCAAAATTTCCGTCATTGGGAACTAATGTCAACTTTTTGCCTTCAGAATCTTTTGCATTCTTTGACATACCCAAAGCATAAATAACATATTCTCCGGAAGTATTAATCTCAGCGGCTATATTTTCATAATATCCTGCTTTTGTCTTGCTATCATATATATCCGTTCTCTCAATGAAAGCTTCGCTGACATCGTCGGTAGCATTATTGGATTCATCAACAAATTCTATAACTGAACTATTATAATGAATTGCAAGCTGTGCAGACTTATAAGCCTTTTTAGAAATATCGGAAAGCTGAACACCGATCTGATATGTATTGCCGGCTACCAGATTTCCTGTTACAGGAGCGCCGTCATTATTATAAGCAACGAAGCT
Source organism: Clostridia bacterium (assembly GCA_034186235.1). Taxonomy (GTDB): domain Bacteria; phylum Bacillota; class Clostridia; order HGM11514; family HGM11514; genus CAKSKB01. The sequence goes on from JAXGBA010000017.1 coordinate 6,407, forward strand.
CAGCGTAGCGGTAGCCGCATCATCAGCGGAAACGGAAATTGCCGAGAAAACCGTCACCATCATAGCAAAGACAAGCACCAATGAGATAATTTTCTTGAGTTTCATAATTTGTCCTCTTCTTTCTTAGAATATTTATACTTTAATTTTTTTCAAAAAATTAAACAAAATTATTTATAGGAATTACCGAAGTTATCGATTACAATATCATAATCTTTGATATTAACCAAAGTGTCACTATTAAGATCAGCCTTTTCGTTATAGCCTTCGCCACCGAGAGCAGTACCAAATGCGTCTATAACAATATCGTAATCCTTGATGTTAACCAAATCGTCACCGTTAGCATCGCCGGCACCGCCTGTCGAGAATGTAAGAGCCGCAGACTTGGGAGCTGCAACGCCCGTACCGCCTACATACACGGTGAACTTTTCGCCGAACTTTGCCGTGTCAACACCGAGCTTGAATGTTGCCTTGCCGTCTGTTGCCTTAGCCTGGTCAACATATGCAATGTCATTTTCACTCACGCTTGCAAGGTTAACACCGTTTTTAACAACAAGGATAGTAACATACTGCTCTGCTGCAGGGTCTGTAACAGTAACTTCTACATCAGCTGTTTTTGCTTCTTTATCAGCTGTAACCGCAGGTGCCGCAATCTCAGCCGCAAAAGCGGACACGGACAGAAGCATTACCAAAACCAGCCCGAAGCAAATTCCCCTAACCAAATTTTTCATAACTTTCTTCCTCCTTCTAACTTAAAAGCTTAAACGCACGACATACCTCGCACATTAATACAATATATAACTATTGTAACACAAAAATCAAATTTTGCAAGTGTTTTTTTAAAATTTTTTATTAATATTTTTTTACAAAAAAGGAAAACCGAATATATTGTGTTTGTTTTTTCGCGAAAACACTATATATCGTCAAGAATGTTCCGACAATAATTTTAAAAATTTTTTTGTATTTTTTTCGATATTATTTTTACCGAAAACCGCAGAACCGGCAACGATAACATTTGCGCCGGCGGAGAGGACTTCGGAAACATTATCCTCGGTTATGCCGCCGTCAACCTCGATATCGACGGGTCTGTCAATGATTTTTCCTTTAAGCGCACGGATTTTATCGGTTATCTGCGGAATATACTTCTGGCCGCCGAAGCCCGGGTTTACCGACATCAGCAGCACCATGTCCACATCATCGAGAACATAATCGAGCACCGACAGCGGAGTTGAAGGGTTGAGAGCGATCCCGGCTTTTTTGCCGAGCTCCTTTATCTGCTGAACCGCCCTGTGGCTGTGTGGGGTTGCTTCCGCATGGAAAGTGATTATATCCGCCCCGGCGGCGGCGAAATCCGCAATATACCGTTCGGGAGAATCAATCATCAAATGGACATCGAACACAGCGGAGCTGTGCTTTCTGAGCGACCTTATAACCGGAATACCGAACGATATATTCGGAACAAAGCTGCCGTCCATAACATCAAGGTGCAGATAAGGCGCACCGGCATTTTCGGCGGTTTTAACCTGCTCGGCAAGGATTCCGAAATCGCACGAAAGCGCCGATGGCGATAAATAATTCATATGTATTCCTCCTACCATTTTTTTACCGATTTAAGTTCTTTAAATAGTTTTTTATAGCTGTTATGCCTTGATTTGCTCACGGTTTTTTCTTTAACCGCATTCATAACAGCGCAGTCCGGCTCGGCGATATGGTTGCAGCCGGAGAACCGGCACATACCCTCAAATGCTTTGAACTCGGGAAAATAGTTTTTAAGCTCCTCCGCCTCCATGGAATCAACCTCAAACGAGCCAAAGCCGGGCGTATCAATAACCAGCGCACCGTTTGAAAGCTCCATAAGTTCGGCGTGTCTTGTTGTATGCCGTCCCCTTTCGATTTTGCTGACCTCGCCCGTTTCAAGCACGAAATGCGGCGCAAGGCGGTTCAGAAGGCTTGACTTACCTACACCGGAATTGCCGGTAAACGCCGAAATTTTGCCCTTAAGCAGGTCTTTCAGTTCCTCGGTACCGCTGCCGTCATCGGCACTTGTCACAACAACGCTGTAGCCGGTTTTGCCGTAAATCTTTTTAAGCCTTGCGGTATCTGCAAGGTCGCTTTTATTGATACAGATTATCGGTTCTATCCCGCGGAGTTCCGCCGCAACCGTCATTTTATCGAGAAGCACGGTATCGGGCTCCGGGGAGGTAACCGCAGCAACGATTACAACGCAGTCAACATTGGCGACGGCAGGTCTTACAAGGCTGTTCTTCCTCGGGAAAATTTCCGCAAGAAACAGTCCTCCGCCGCCGTCGTCGGAAACGGACGCTCTATCGCCCACGAGAGGGGTTATTCCGTTCTTCCGGAACACTCCCCTCGCACGGCATTCTATAACACTTCCGTCTGCGGTTTTGACATAGTAAAAACCGCCTATTCCTTTTACTATAACACCATTATTCATCAAAATTTACATTCTCGCTTCTTGCAAGTTCTCCGTCAAAATATACTTCGACATTTTTCGTGCCGCTGCCGGTTATTCTCACATCGGCGGTACCGCTGCTTGTGCTGTAGTTCTGGTTAAACACCTCTTTGCCGTCGATTTTGATGGTTACATCAACCTTTTCGCGGTCTGTAGGAAGGTCAACGGTGAGATAAACCGTGTTTAGTTCCGGCTGGTCCTGGGTTGAGGCGATTGACTCCGAAGTGGTATTCTTTTTGGGCGCTTCGCCGCTGCTTACCACAACATTTATTCTATATCCCTTTTTGATTTCGGTTCCGGCGTCGGGCGACTGCGAAATAACCGTGCCCTTAGGCTCGCTGCTCTCCTGCTCCGTTACCGAACCCCATGTAAAGCCGCTCGACTCAATCTCGGACTTTGCGTCCGCAGAATCAAGCCCGACGATTCTCGGAACTCTTTCGAGTTTTTCGTCATCCTTTGTCATATTGACATAAAGTTTAACCTTCGTGCTGCCCGTAAGCGTTTTGCCGGCTTTAGGCGTCTGGCTTATAATATAGCCTTCGGGCTGGTCGGAGCTTTCATCGGGTATAATTTCATACTCAATATTGTACTTATCGAGGATTTTTACCGCATTTTCGTAGTGCTTGCCGGTGAAATCGGGAACCTCCGCAAGGCCGTCCTTATTGCCCTTGCTGACGGTAACGGTTATCGTTATCTTCTTATCGGTAACCTTTTTTCCGGCTTTCGGGGTCTGCTTTACGATATAGCCCTCTTCTTCATAATCAACGGACTCAACCCTTTCGGCAGCCTCTTTGATTGTGACGGTTTTATCGTTTTTGTACTCTTTTTTTACATCTTCGATTTTGCGCCCGACAAGATTCGGGTACTTATCGATTACAAGCTGCGTTGAATCGCTGCTGAAAATATCCGGTTTTATCGCACGTACAAAAACAAACACGAATATTGCAACGATAAGCACAGAGCCTATTATCACCAAAAGCTTTGCTTTTTTCTCGTTTTTGGTTTCCTTTTTGGTCTTTTTGGGTTTCTGAGGCATTTGATTTTCCTCCTTATATCTATGCGTTACGGGAACATCCCGTCTGTCCGAGGTCAGCACGGAGGATATGTAATCCTCATAATCCTCGACGGTTTTCGCCGGTTTATCATTTGAATATTCCGCCGCTATGGTGCGAAGTTCGGAAAGCATTTCGCCAGCATCGGCAAAGCGTTCCGCCGGGTTTTTCGCCATTGCCCTGAGGCAGACCGCCTGCAGCTCATACGGTATCGATATAACCAGGTCGCACGGCGGAACGGGATCTTTTCTCATATGCATAAGTGCTATCGAAACATGAGAATCGCCGTCAAACGGGACACGCCCCGTAAGCATTTCATACATCACTACGCCCATCGAATATATATCCGAGCTTGCGTCAACATAGCCGCCCCTCGCTTGCTCGGGCGATATATAATGCACCGAACCGATTGCGGTTGTGCCGTCGGTTGTGACATCTTTATTGGCGGTTCTTGCGATACCGAAGTCCATGACCTTAAGCACATTATCATCGGTCACCATAATATTCTGCGGCTTTATATCCCTATGGACTATACCCTTCCTATGGGCATGATCCATCGCATCGCAAATCTGAATAGAAAAGTCCAGCGCCTGTGTCCAAGGCAGCATACCGTGAATTTTGATATATTCCTTCAATGTGATTCCGTCGAGAAGCTCCATTACTATATAATGAATACCATCCTCATACCCGACATCGTAAACCGACACGATATTGTTATGCGAAAGGCTCGCCGCCGCCTGGGATTCAAGCTCAAAACGGCTGACAAATTCACGGTCCACATTATACTGATCCTTAAGAACCTTAACCGCCACAAAGCGGTTTAGCTTTATGCAGTACGCCTTATAAACATCCGCCATGCCGCCGCTTCCGATTTTTTCGCGGATTTCATATCTTCCGCCCAAAATTCTTCCTATCATGCGTCGTTCCCTCCGTTAAATTCCGCTGCAGTGAGCGTTATATTATCCGCTCCGCCGCGGTCATTTGCAAACTCAATGAGCTTCTGCGCACTGCTCTTTGCGCCGTATCTTTTTACGGTTTCAAAAATTTCATCGTCCCCGAGCATATTCGTAAGCCCGTCTGAGCAAAGGAGGACCGTATCCCCCGCCTTGCACACATGGCGGTAAACCCTCGGTTCTATACCGCCCTTTGTACCGACAGCCTGGGTGATTATATTCCTCTGCGGATGCGTTTTCGCCTCATCCGGAGTTATTTCGCCGCGCCTTACAAGCTCGGCAACAACCGAATCGTCGGCGGTTATCTGCTTTATGCCAAATTTGTCCATAACATATCCCCTGCTGTCGCCTACATTCGCAAAAAATACCGTAAATCCCTTAATCAGCGCCATAACCACCGTTGTACCCATTTCGGTATATCCGGCATTTTCACCCGCTTTTTTAAGTATCTCGGAATCCGCTTTTGCAATCGCGCCCTTAAGAAGCGCCGCCGCCTCGGCTTTGCCGGCGTTTTCGGTAATATATTCCTTTATGGTTTTTACCGCATATGCCGACGCAACCTCACCGGCATTGTGGCCTCCCATTCCGTCAGCCACAACCATAACTTCAAAATCCGCAGCCCTGAAAACTTCAAAGCTGTCCTCATTGATTTTTCTCACTTTTCCTATATCCGTTGCGGATACAATATTCATTCCGAATCACATCCTTTCAGTTTGCTCCGCCTGAGCTGCCCGCACGAAGCGCTTATATCTCTTCCGAGTTCCCTGCGCACCGTTGCGCTCACGCCCCGCCGCTCAAGTTTTTCACAGAATTCCCTGACGCGTCTGCTCGATTTGAAATCCCGTTCCTTTATCGGGTTGACGGGAATTAGATTTATGTGACATATCAGCCCGTGCGTCAGCTTAACAAGATTATCTATATCCTCATCGGTATCGTTAACGCCGCCGATAAGGGAATATTCAAAAATCATTCTTCTGCCGGTCTTTTTCACATATGCACGGCAGGATTTCATTAACCGTTCTATATTATATGTACGGTTTACCGGCATAATTTCGCTTCTTTTTTTATCGTCCGCCCCGTGAAGCGAAACGCACAGCGTTATGCCTAAGTTTTCCTCTGCCAGAGCGTCGATTTTATCCGCAAGGCCGCAGGTGGAAAGCGAAATATGCCGCTGCCCGATATTTACGCCGTCCGGATGATTGACAAGATGTATGAATTTCAGAACATTATCGTAATTATCCAGAGGCTCACCGATACCCATCAGCACAATATTGCTTATTTTCTCGCCGCTGTCTGCGCCGATAAGAGTTATCTGCGACAAAATCTCGCCTGGGCTAAGGCGCCTTACAAGCCCGCCCAATGTCGAAGCGCAGAATCTGCACCCCATGGGGCAGCCGACCTCTGTCGATGCGCACACCGTAAAGCCGTGCTTATATGACATAAGCACCGATTCTATGATGTTTCCATCATCAAGTTCAATAAGATATTTAACCGTTTCATCCAGCTTTGACGGATACTTTTCGAGAATTTTCGCTCCGCAGACGGAGGCGCTTTCCGAAAGCTTCTCACGAAGGCTTTTTGAAAGATTTGTCATTTCGTCAAAGCTGCACACACCCTTATGTATCCATGAAAAAATCTGTTTTGCACGGAACTTCGGTTCTCCGAGCCCGGCAAGATAATTTTCAAGTTCCTCAGGCGTAAAATCCGCCAGATTTACCAAACATCCGTCACCTCCTGCTGAATTTTGCGGCAAAAAAGCCGTTTGTTCCGTCCCTTGACGGAAGATATGTCTTCATAAATTCAAGATTCATGCCGAGCGATTTTATGTATTCGGCAACATCCTCGTTTTCTTCATTGTTGATGGTGCAGGTGGAATAAATCATGCTGCCGCCCGGTTTCAGGTATCTCACCGCATTTCCGGCAAGCTTTCTCTGAAGTTCGGGCAAACCGCCCTCTCGTTTTCTCCATTTTATATCGGGTTTTTGCTGAATAACTCCGTAACCCGAGCACGGTGCGTCAAGCAGGACAAAATCAAATGCACCCTCGAAATCCCTGTTGAACTCCGACGAGTCGCACGCAATACACTTTACAATACCGATGCCCATTCTTTCAGCGTTTTTTTCGATAAGCGCCGTTCTGTGGGGGTAAAGATCACAGGCAATGACTTCGCCCCTGTTTTCCATAAGTTCCGCAAGATAAAGCGTTTTTCCGCCGGGAGCGGCGCACATATCCAAAACCTTCATTCCC
>JAXGBA010000018.1:0-3856 GCA_034186235.1 Clostridia bacterium
CTCCTTTGTACCGTTCATTCGTAATGAATTTAAAGCAGGAACAGGAAGTCGTTGCAGAGTTAATACGGAAATGTATCAGCGAAAATGCGTCTCTTCCGCAAGACCAGAAAAAGTATTTAAAAAAATACAATGATTATGCAGAGAGGTTTGAAAGTATCAGCGTAAAACTTGCTGACCTTAACAACGAAAAAATTCTGAAAAAGTCAAGAAGAGATGCTTTCAACAAATTTCTGAAAACCCTTTCTGAAATTGACAGGTGCATCAAAGTATTTGATGATGAACTTTGGCTTGCAACAGTCGATAAGGTTATAATAAAATCAGATGGTGAGTTTAAGTTTATTTTCAGAAACAAGATGGAAATAGAGGTTATGTCTACAAAATAGAACAAACCAAAATATAGGGGCAATCCCTCATTTTGTGTAAACCTCAAAATGAGCTCCAAAATGATGATATAATCTAATTAATTTTTGTGGGCTGGAAGCCGGTTTTAGGCTTACAGCCCACAGCTATACTATAGCACAAAATTGCCGGCATGTCAAGGGCGCCCTCATATGAGGGCGTGTATTTCATTGTTCAATTGTCAATGATGGGTGACACTTTTATTAAAAAAATAAAAATATTACTCCAACTTTACCTTGTCAAGGTGGAGCAGTGGAGATTTTCGCAGAAAATACTACCGTCTACCTTGACAACGAATTTGTGATATAATATTTATTGGCGTAAGCGCTTCTGGAAATGTCAATAAATGTGCAGTCGAAATTTACCCAAAATTCTGAAACTGCTTTAATTCTTCAACCGGCATAACCAATAATCCATTCGGAAACGAAAATCTGTCAAGGTCGCCAAGGCGCTATGTACTAACCTTGACAGATTTTTGTTTCTGAATATAATCTATGCCGTCGGTTGAAGAAAGTTTATGCCGCGGTCTTTTCACGGTCCCTTATACGGTATTCGCTCGACGGCAAGTATCCGGGATTCCCTGTATACAGCCTTATTCTGTTATAGTATATGAATATATACCTGAATACAATTGTTTTGACTTCTTCTTTTTTCATGCGATACGTAGGAATTTGATACAGTTTCTCTTTCTTAAGCGTAGCAAAAAAACTTTCCATTCTCGCATTATCATAACAATGTCCTGTTCCGCTTAAGCTCTGCATTATTCCGCAGCTTTTTAATAATTTCCGATATGCCTCGCTTGTGTATTGACTTCCTCTGTCGCTGTGTAATACTACCCTTGCAAATTGCCATATTTCTGCTTTAACTGATACACCGTATCTATGCATAATTCTTTTTTCATATTGTCGCGCATTTCAACGGTAAGTATTTCTCCGTTATAGCAATCCATTATCGGCGAAATATATAACTTACCGTCTGAGCATTGAACCTCTGTAATATCCGTTAATAGTTTTTTTACCAGTTTGTTTGCAGTAAAATCACGCTTTATTAAATTTTCTTTATCCAGTATCTCTGTACTTGCCTTTGTTATACCGTGCGGCTTCCTTACTTTGTGGATTAAATTTCCATCTTTCATGGCACGGTATACGGTATTTCGGCTCACTTTAATCCCACGTATTTCTAATGCTTTATGTATGCGGTCATATCCGTAATTCGCATTATTGACATTTCCACACTGTTATGCGCTTTACAAGACTTTTCTCCTCAATTTTTTAGGAAACTCAAATTTTAATACAATAGTTGTGTGCAAATTTTTAGGGCTATCTTACCTTTTTAGTGAGACAGCCCCTTTTATTCGCTCTCATATCAGAGAATGTCAGTTAAAATTGATATTCCGTAAAATTTTTAACCTTCATTCTCTTTTCGGCGGTTTTTTGTTTACAAATTATTGCCGGTTAAAAATCTTTGGAGAATTGCCGCGGCTTCCGCGCGCGTTGCGCCGTCCTTCGGGTTAAGCGTGCTCTTGCTCTTTCCGTTTATCAGTCCAGCTCCTGCCGCATACTGCATTGCCGGGATTGCGTACTCCGAAATATCGGCAAAATCATCAAATGAAAGAATATTTGTGTTCTCGCTGATTGATATATCGTAGCCCTTGTATTTTGCAAATCTCAGCATTATCGCCGCAAGCTGTTCCCTTGTGATATTATCGTTCGGTGCGAAAGTCGTTTCGCTTGTGCCGGTTACAATACCGTTTTGCTCTGCCCAAATAACTGCATTTGCATAATAGCTGTCTGCTTTAACATCCGCAAAAGGTACGCTCTTGTTGACAGCGGGATCGCTCTCTGCACGGAAGAGTACCGTTACAACCATTCCGCGCGTTATCGGTGTGTTCGGCTCAAAGGTAGTCGCCGTTGTTCCGCTGAACAGCTCATTCTGAACTGCATACTTCACATTGTTATAAAACCAGTCGTTTTCCGAAACATCAATAAACGGATTGTTCCACTTGTCTGTATCCGGTTTAGTCGGCTCTGTCGGTTCTGCCTGTTTTTCAGCCCACTTTGCATACAGAGTGATATTTTTTGTTACCTTATCCGAAAAGTTATATTTTTCGGTAAAGTTTTTATCTGTATACCAGCCCTCAAACTTGAAGTTATCTCTTGTCGGCTCTGCCGGTTCTGTTGCCGCAGTGTTTTTGGTTACTGTCTGACTTTTGATTGTATTGCCGCCGTTTGTTTCGAACCGAACGGTAAAACTTGTTTCTCCTCTGCTGACGGAGCCTGAACTTACTTTGGCATACGCAACCGAATAAGCAGAAAATTTAGATGAATAGATATAAATACATCCGTTTGTGCTGTCAACAAAGCACGTTCCGTCATCAAACGGTTTCGCTGTATTTCTTTCTGTGAGTTGTGTGAGCTCCTGTGCATTTCCGCTGTGATATCTGTAAACCTTTATGTTTCTCTTTTTCTTAAAATCATAAGGCAGCTTAATTTCAATTGCGCTCGGAGTTTCCGTAATCGCTTCACCTGAAGATTTTTTAACGGAAATGTCATAGAATTCAAAATTTCTCGGTGCATCCGGAATATTCTTAATGGCAGTTTGGCTTTCACTGTCCTTGGCCGCTTCTTGTGTCCGAACGGCAAGCGAAATACTTGTTTTTTCCGTCTTTGCAACATCATTCAGTCCTTCTGCCGTAATTCCGTCAATATCACTTTCATCAACGGAAACCGTACCTTGTACCCACTTTGCATATAAATTTTTGTTTTCTGCAAACTTATCCGTATCAAAATTCCATTCGGCTGCAAATCCGCTGTCTGCAAACCAGCCGACAAATTCGTAACCGTCTTTTGTCGGTTCGGATTCCGGTGCAGTGATTGTCCGGTTGTACTCACACATTTTGCTGTCAACAGCTGTACCGCCGTTTGAATCAAAGGTTATTGTTATCATTTCACCGGCGGAAATCTCTATTATTTTGTCATCACCTGCAAGGTAGTTGTCGGTTTCTTTGTATCTCACCTTGTATGTACCTGCCAAAAGGTCTGCAATTTCACTCCCGGTAATTGCGGTATATTCTTTTGCACTGTCCGCTCTGTATTCCATTGCCGAATCGACACCGATAATTTTACCGTCCGATTTCCCTTTTATTGTTTCGTTTACGGCTGTGACAGATGATGGTGCGGACTGTGCCGCCCTTGCAATGTTTAAATCAATCACTTTGGAAAGTCCGTCAAAGTTGTCCGTTTCATCAACAGTGAATCGAACCTTGTAATCCCCCGCATCTGTCGGAACTTCGGTTTTGTATGTGTCATCTCCTTCGGACGCCTTTTTGTATTCAATCTTTACATCGCCGAATTTTGCCGCATAGACAGGTGCGCTTGCGGCTTCGCCATAAGTCCAACCGACAATGCCCGGTTTCGTTGTCCATTCGTTATCTGCTTTTGTGATGCCAAAATCCAAA
>JAXGBA010000019.1:0-2787 GCA_034186235.1 Clostridia bacterium
TAACCGTAACAATATTAAATTTTCTTGCAATAAAACCGTCAGCAACATCGGTAACGCCCGCCAGAGCGACAACGGCGGCTGCCGTAACAGGGCTGCCCGTAACATACAGCCATATAAACACCGGCACAAGCAATATTCTGCAAACTGTCATGATATTGGGAATATACTTCACGCTGCAACCCCTTTTCCGTCTGTTATACGCTTAAAACCTTGAATTTACGGTAAAGTTCTTCGTCAATTGTTTTTTTCATATTAAGACCTTCAAGAATATCAAAATCACATATTTTGTTATCTCTGAAAGCAATTACGCGGTTCCCGATACCTTCTGAGAGAAGCTCGATTGCTTTTACGCCCATTTCGCTTGCCATAACACGGTCGCGAACCGAAGGGCTGCCGCCTCTCTGAACATAACCGAGGATAGTTGCACGGGTTTCGATACCGGTAACATCTTCGATTTTCTTTGCAAGTTCCATCGAACCGCCGATGCCTTCTGCAACGATAATCATATTGTGCTTTTTGCCGCGTTTTTTATTCTCAAAAATAGGTTTAAGTACATCTTTTTCAAAATCATAAGGATGTTCGGGAATAAGTACAATTTCAGCACCGACCGCAACGCCGACGGTAAGTGCGATATGTCCGGCATTTCTGCCCATAACCTCAACAACCGAGCATCTCTCGTGGCTTATAGCGGTATCCCTGATTTTATCCACCGCATATTGAACAGTGTTAAGGCAGGTGTCATATCCTATCGTGTAGTCGGAGCAGCCTATGTCGTTATCGATGGTACCGGGAATCCCGACCGTTGGGAAGCCCTTAAGGCTCAAAGCCCTTGCGCCTTGAAAAGAACCGTCGCCGCCGATAACCACCAGGCCTTCAAGGCCATATGCACGGGCAACAGATATGGCTCTGAGCTGACCTTCATCCGTTTTGAACTCTTTGCTTCTTGCAGTCTGAAGAATCGTGCCGCCCCTTTGAATTATATCGCTTACCGAGCGTGCGTTAAGCTCTTTGATTTCGCCGTTTAAGAGACCCTCATAGCCCCTCTGAACGCCCATAACCTTAAGATTTTTTTCTATACCTGCACGAACCACCGCACGAACAGCTGCATTCATACCCGGAGAATCCCCTCCGCTGGTAAGCACGCCGATAGTTGATATTTTTGTCATCTCTTCTGCCATATTGTTCATCTCCTGTTAATCACCAATTTCAATAATTCCGTATTTGCAGTAAACCTTGCACTTTCCTCTTATTTTCATAGCAGAGGTATTTTCGGTAAACTGCGCAAAATAAGCCTCGCCCTTATCGAGCTTCTCGGTATGGTGGAATTTGGTTGCGCCGCCTCTTGTAATACCGATTATATTAACTCCGTCCTCTTCCGCCTTAACGGCAATAAAGTCAGAGCATACAACATTTTCATCATTCATGATACCACTCCTCTTCTATCATTTTATTTTACCCTATTTATAGGTAAAAAGTCAAGTGTTTTTGCAAAATAAGTTAAAAATTTTTCAAAAAAACAGGGAATATCCGAAAAAATCGGATATTCCCCGAAAAAAATCAGTTACCGCAGCAGCTGCAGCAATGACAGTTACAGCCGCAGCCGTCCGAATCTGCCCGTGCATTATAAACATCCATGCTGACATAGCCGCGTCTTTCTTCCTGCCAGCGTCTGCACTGGGTCATTCTTGCTCTCTCGTTTCTACATCCGCACATTACGATTTCCCCTTTTGTGAAATAATTCAGCTTCCGACATTATACTATGCCGCAAATTCAGTATCGGTTACTAAATTCGGTTGAGAATATAAACCGTGATATTAAGATACCCTGCAAACAGAAGCCAGATTATATACGGTAGCTGCATAATCCCGGCAAGCTTATCGCATTTATAAAAGTTCCAAGCCATCAGAATTACGAGAAACACAAGCGCAAGAAGCCAGAAAAACGAGAACAAAAATGCGTTCGCATTGAAAAACCAGATTGACCAGAAAAAGTTGAACGCCAGCTGAAGCCAGTAATAAGTAGTGCCCTTTTCGCAGTCTTTATTTGAAATTCTTGTGTATCCGATCGCCATAAGTATATAAAGCACGCTCCACACAATCGGAAAAACAGGCGACGGCGGCGTCAGCGGCGCCTGAACAAAATCGCTTGCAAAGCTTTTCATCGAGCCGCTTGTGAGAATTGAAGAAAGTCCCCCGACCGCCAGCGCAACCGCAATATTTACTACATATCTCAAAAAAATCACCCTCTTTGATATAAGTATATTCAAAGAGGGTGGAAATTATTACATGTTATTCAGTTTATTCGATTGTAACCACTTTTTCATCACCGGTGATTACTGTGTTGTCGGAAAGCTTGATATAAGGCTGAATTCTGTACGTTCCCGAAACAAGCGCTACACCGAACATTCTTATTCCGTAGGAGTTGCCCACAGGAACAGCAAATGCCGGAAGAGTAAGCTTGCTGCCTTCTTCGTTTGTTATATAATATCCGCATTCGGAAATTGTTTTTCCGTAGCCTGTGTCGATTGTTGCATAGCCGACAATCGTATTTGAAGGTGCATAATCATCGGAATACTTATAATCGTAAGCAACTGCAGGTTCGCCCGTTGTAACGGTCGGAGCTTTTACTTCCTTTTCTTTAAATGTAACATTAAGTTCCGCCGGCTTGCTCACGCTGAGCACTGCTTCAAAACCGGCAGCGTCAGTTACGAGGATTGACTCTCCGCCGTATGTAACGGTATCGATTTCATATCCCGATTTGGGTTCAAACTTAACGGTAGCCTTTGTA
>JAXGBA010000020.1:0-12435 GCA_034186235.1 Clostridia bacterium
TACAAAAAATGGTATCATCTCAAGGTTGAAATAACAACCGATGACGATGCCGATATGGGTACAATGGCTTTCTATATCGACGGTGAAAAACGCTGCGAGGGTTATTCGAGAGCCGGAAAAGCTTTAGGAAATCTGAACGATTTGGCAACAATCAAGTTTTATCAGGCAGCAGGCGGCGCATTCCCCTTCATTATAGACAACATCAAGATTACAAAGGAGCGTGTGGCTTCGTCCGACAATTCGGTTACATCGGAGGAGTTTTCGGTTTCCGAAAATGAAATCGGCGTCTGGGACGGCGCAAACGTAATCGATCTGCTTTCCGGCATTTCGTATAACAATGCGGCAACTGCAAAGGTTACTTCGGCGGAAGGCGTTGAAAAAACTTCCGGGGCGCTCGCTGAGGGAGATATTTTAATCATTACCGCAGAAGACGATACAACCAAAAATTATACGATAAAATTAAATATCGATAAGCCTTATTCGTACTGCCAGTCCTTTAATTACAACACGGACGGCGTAACCTTAAACGGCTTTGAAATCGTTGATAAAAACGGTGCGGCTTATACACCCAACGGTACAAAGAACGGCGTGCTGCGCTCGATTCTCGGAAGCAAGAACAAGGCAAGGCTTCAGTTTGACAAAACTTACGGCGGAGAAAGCGAGATTTCCTTTGATTTCTGCTACGAAGCATTTGACGGCAAGAACATCTCAAACGGTCAGATAAAGCTTGCAGACGTAAAGAACGGTAAAGATCAGACGATTATGCTTGTAACCGTGGGTAACCCGACTTCTTCCGGCTATCAGCTGCGCGTAGGTACAACGGCTTACAAAACACCGGCGCTGAACTACGGACAGTGGTATAACCTGAAAATTCAGCTCCACGAAAAAACAGCTAAATTTGATGTTTATCTTGACGGCGCTCTTGTGGATGAAGGGCTTGAGGCATGGCTTAATCATTCGCCGGTGGAAGCCCGTGCGATTGAAGTCTATTCATCGGCTGACACAAACACAAAATATCATTATATCGACAATGTAAAAGCAACCGAAAAGTTCACTGTAAGCACATCCTCCTCCGCAGGCGGAAGTCTTACAAAAAACGGTGCGGCTGCACCTTCGGCAGAAACCGTAAAATCGGGCACATATTCTTATACGGCTGTGGCTGACAGCGGGTACGCAATCGACAAAATCACAGTGACCCAGGGCGAGAACGTAACCTACCCGACGGCAAATGCTTCCGGCAGCTTTGACGTTACAATCAATGCTGACACCGCAATTTCGGTTACTTTCAAGGGAACCGCGGTAACTGGCGTTTCGACATCGCAATTTATACAGGGCACGAGAACGGTTGGTGAAAAAACATATAAATCATATACGGTTTATGCAACCGTTTCAAACGCCGGCGAAGTAACCGATTACGGTGCGGTGCTCGAAAACTCCGAAAATGTAAGGATGGAACTTTCCGGTGGAGATATTTCGGGTATGCAAAAAATCGGCAAATTTGCAATTTTGGTTTACGGCGACGGGCTTAAGGGTCAGACCTGCACGCTTACGCCATACATAACAACCGCAGAAGGAACACTCAGCGGTGCGAAAACACAAGAATTCACAGACTAAAGGAGACGGATTATGAAAAAAATATTATCGTTAATTATTGCACTTGCGGTGATTTTGAGCGTGTGCAGTGCGGTTACGGCGGCGGAAAATGTGGTTTTTGTCGCTCCGAACGGAAATGATGCAAATTCCGGTACGATTGATTCGCCGGTAAAGACGCTTGAAAAAGCTGTTTCAATGGCAAACGGCGGCACGGTTGTGCTGAGAGAAGGTAAGTACAACATTTCAAAAGCAGTTGAGCTTTCGGCAAAGGATTCCGGGCTTACAATCACAGGCTATGCCGGCGAAAAAGCCGAAATCACCGGCAGCAGCAAGCTTGAATACAAGGATTTCAAAAAGGTTACCGATGAAAACATTCTCGGCAGGATCGTAAATAAATCTGCCCGTGACAAAATCGTTGCTTACGATTTGAAGGCGGCAGGCATTGAAAACTACGGCTTTATTGCCGCAAACGGCAGAGGCGAGGGCTGGGAGGATAAGGTTCCTTCGTCCGAGCTTTATGTGGGCGATGATAAGCAGGTTATTGCGCGTTACCCCAACGGTGACGAGTACCTTTATATTTCCGAGGTTATCGAAGAAGGCGGTATTCCCCGTGAACAGTCGGAGCCGCAGGGCGGATGGAAGGGAATGGGCTTCAAAATCCGTGTGAACGATTCCCGTCTCGATAACTGGAAAAACGCAGAAAAGCCCATGATTTTCGGGTATTTTCAGCATGACTGGGCAGAAGGCAGAGCAAATATCAAAATCGACTTTGATAACAAAAACATCATCTCTACCGAATATCCCAGCACCTACGGCGTTGCATCCAACAGGCGAGTATACTTCTTCAATCTTCTTGAAGAACTCGACAGCGAAAACGAGTGGTGGCTTGACAGCGAAAACGGTATAATCTATCTTTATCCGGGCGAGTCGTTCAAGGAAGGCGCGGACATCGAGTATGTAACCGGCACCGACCTTTTCATTAACATTGACGGCGCAAAGGATGTAACAATCAAAAACCTCACATTTGCAAGGAACCTCGGCGGTGCAGTAAACGCAGCCTCAGCTGACGGCTTAACCATTGCGGACTGCGAAGCTTATTCCATTACTGCAACCGTTTTTAAAGCAATTGGCAGCAATATTCAGATTGTTTCAAACTATATTCACGATGTCGGCGGAACCGCAATTTACCTTGAGGGCGGCGACAGGATAACCTTAACTTCCTCGAACAACCTCATTTGCAACAACAAGATTGTAAGGTTTCAGCAGGTAAACAAAACCGGAAACTACGGTATTTACCTCCAGGGCGTCGGCGGAACGATTTCGCATAACTATGTAAGCGAGTGCGCAAGTATCGCAATTTTGTACTACGGCAACAACCATACCGTTGAGTATAACGATGTTTCCAAGGCGTGCCTCGAAACCTCCGACCAGGGTGCGATTTACTCAGGAAGAAACTGGACCTGCCGCGGAAACAAAATCAGGTACAATTACATTCACGATATGAAGATGATTGACGCAACAACCTCGTATACAATCCAGGGCGTATATCTTGACGATATGCATTCCTCGACCGAGGTTTACGGAAACGTGTTCTATAACCTCCGCGCGGTAACCCTCTACGGCGGCGGAAGAAACAACACCTTTGTAAACAATGTTATGATTGACTGCACCGAGCCTTTTGTTTACGACCACAGAGGTCTTGACTGGATGGACACGAGCGAAAACAGCCAGATTATGACCCGTCTTAAGGAGATGCCTTATAAGACCGGCATATGGGCGGAAACATATCCCGAGCTTGTGAATATTCTTGATGACGACCCGAATGTTCCGAAATATGCGGTTATCAAGAACAACATTTCCTACAATGTTCCGGATTACAACCTTGCGCCAGAAGTTACTAAGTACGGCACGTTTGAAAACAACTTCACGGTTAAAAGCACAAGCTGCTTTAAGGACTACAGAAACCACGATTTCACAATTCTCAAGGACAGCGAGGTTTACAAGCTTATCCCCGATTTTGAGGATATACCTTTCTCCGAAATGGGACTTCTTACCGACAAGCTGGCCGAAAAGGAAAATGAGTCCGTTGCGCTTCTTATTGGTTCGCCCAAGGCGATTGCAAAGGGCAAATCCGCATTTGTTGACCCCGATAACACCAACGTTCAGCCCATTATTTCCGACGGAAGAACGCTCGTACCGGTTCGCTTTATTGCAGAATCCTTCGGTGCGGATGTCGATTGGAACGGGGACACAAAGACCGTTACGGTTAAAAACGACGGCAAGGAAATAAGCCTTACGCTCGGCAGTGCGGAAATAACGGTTGACGGCAAAAAATCCGAGCTTGATGTTCCGGCGCAAAGCATAGAGGGCAGGACGATGGTTCCTCTCCGTGCGATTGTTGAAGCTCTCGGCAAAGAGGTGTTCTGGGATGACAAGGGACTTATCGTGATGAGCGATTCTGCGCTTATTGACGAGGGCGACAGCTTCACGGTTGACTACTTTATCAGAAGGTTGAGTACATATTAAAATGAAAAGGTATGACGCTATTATAATCGGCGGCGGTTACAGGGCGCTTGGGTGGATGACTGCTGCCGGAGGGGAAAATCTCGTGATTTGCGAAAGCATATATCCCGATGAATTTTCCTCCTGCCTCCGCCGGGCGACCGACATGTGCGAAACGGAAGCCGGAAAGCGCCTCAAAGACGAATTTTCTGCCCGGGGGCTTATAAGAAACGGGATTACGGATACCGTGCGGGGTGCAAAAATCGCTTGTGAAATGTACGAAAAACTCGGTGCGGAGGTACTTTACAACACATTTGTGAAATCTGTTTCCGAAACCTCCGTTACCGTTGCAAACGATGACGGCACAACAAGTTTTGAGGCAAAAAGAGTGATTGACCTCAGACCATCGGACGGGAAATTCTACTGGAATGTTATTACCGAAGGCAGGCAGGCCGGCTGTCTTGAGCATTTCTACGATGACTTGGGTATTTTAAGGCTTGAATTTTCGGGCGATTTTGCGGATGCGAGAGAAAAGCTGGAGGCGGAGCTGAGGCGCCGCCCCGAGCTTAAGGTCGTTATTTCCGCAGCAGAGGCGGAAAGGGGCGGTGAATCCTCTCCTTTCGCAGCCTTCGAGCAGGGCTACAAAAGTGCAAAGGGGCTTTGAATTTATTGACTTTTAATACTATTATCAATCATGAAAAGGTTAAGCTTAATATTTCGCCGCGGTTTTCGGAGGATTTTGATATTATCGTTGTCGGCGGCGGCACGGCGGGGGTTTGCGCTGCACTTGCGGCGGCGGAAACGAAAAAGGTTCTTTGCATTGAGCGGGGGACCTTCCTCGGTGGTATGGGCAGCGGGATTGTTTTCGGGTATTATTACGGTTCCGAGCTGGAAGACCAAAGCCTTGACAATGATATTAGAAAGATTTCCGCTGAAAATTACTGCAAATGCAAGGGCTGGTGCGCAGGCATTCACCCAGACGCAAAAAAACAGGTTTATCAGAACCGCTATCTCGCTTCGGGCGGAAAGCTCATGTACAAGTCGATTGTGACGGGCGTTTGGATGGAGGGCAGCTCGGCGGTCGGGCTGCGTGTTCTCTCGGGCGGAACAGAAAGCGATATTTCCGCAAGATTCGTTATTGATACAACTGCGGAGGCGAACGTTTGCCGCCTTGCCGGGTTTGAAACGAAAATCGGCAGAGAATCGGACGGGCAGTGCCAGGCTTATTCCCTTGTCGGGATTGTTAAAAACGGCTGCGGCGAGCTTGAGCATGTTTACCGCGACAACGGTTTTACCGATACCTCCGATTGCTTTGAGGTATCGCGCGCCGTTACGGACGGCTTTGGAACCCTCGACGAAACGGGCGCATACACAAGCACGGAAGACAACCGTCTGCTGAGCCTCGGCAGCATATTCGGAAAGCGTGAGGGTGTTACGATTGTCGGCGAGGACAGTCTTACAGGGGAGCAGATGCTTAATTTCCTGCCGGTTGACAAACCGCTGTTTTATACCTCCTCGACATACGATACACATCTTTACGACCCTGAGTTTGAAACAGAAACCGTGCAGGAATACCGCTATTTTGTTGACGATATTCTTGTTCAGCCGGTGCCGCTGGGGGCGCTTGTCCCGAAGGGCGGAAAGAATATTCTGGCAGCGGGGCTCGGAATGGATATTGACCATGACGCACTTGCAAGCGTAAGGCTTAAAAGGAATGTCATGCGCTCGGGGATGGCGGCGGCTGTTGTCGCACAGACGGCGATTGACGAAAACTGTGACGTGTTTGCGTGTTATGACAAAATTACGGAAAAACTTAAAAAAACGGGTATTTACAAGGCTCTTCCCGAGCTTTCGGAAATTGCCCGCAATATCCCTGAAAAAGCGGCAGAGTATTTTTCTTCAAAATCACAAAAGCTGCGTGACAGCGCCGCTTATTACGCTGCGAGAATTATGACGAGGGAGGCGCTTTTAAAGCTTTTGGCTGACAAAAGCACCGCCGCTTCAGCTGCAGCGGCGCTTGCAATGCAAGGATATGCGGACGGGGCGGATTATTTCAAAAACAAGGAAACACGCGGAGCTGTATATCTTCTCGGAAAGATCAACAAAGACGGCAAATACACTGATTTGCTCGCTGAAAAGCTGCACGGGAATTTTATGTCTACGGCGTTTTCCGCTCTTGTGAGAAATGCCGCAAACGGCGACAAAAAGGCGGAAAAGCTTGTGCTGGAGCTTGTCGGAAACAAGGACTTTTCATATAAGCTTACGCTTAACGGGAAGAAAAACAGAACGGTTTTGGAGCGCAGAGAAACCTTCCGCAAATACATAAGACACTTTTTGGGGGATTTGACTGCATATGCTTGAAAGATATTTGTTTTTGGGATATTCGGAAGGCAAAATAACGCCTAAGGAAAACTGCGGAGCATCTTACATCGTCGCCGCAAGGCATGGTGATGCGGTCATTTTATATGCTGAGGCTGAGGGCGGCTTGTTTGTGCCCGAAAATGCCGTAGATGCCGACATGAAAGCCTTTCCCGACGGCAGGCTTTGGGTCAGGCTGCCGAATATTTTCTATTACAATATCCCCAAAAGTCCGCACGAATGGGCAAGACTTGAGCCGTCTGTCCCGAGAATAAGTATTGCAAGGCTTAAATTCGATGCGGTTGCTCCGTATGTGTTTTATCATTATCAGCTGCAGGAGGAAAATCGCAAAAGGCAGAGCAGGTATTACATAATCGGTCTTTTGGGGAATTTGTTGGTGAGCTATGACGAAACGCCGCCTTTTCCTGCAGAACCGAGGTGCGGCTGCCTTAAAACCCGCAACACCCCCGAAAAAGGGTGGCAGAACATAATGAAGGAATATCTTGATGTTGGCTGGACAAAAGCAGAGATTGTTTTCAGAGAGGATTGTCTTTGGAAAAAAAGAAAACTGTTGACAATCGGCTGATTTTATACTATTATTATCCATGGGGGCAAATTTTGCCTCCATATTTTATTCGGGTGAGGTTTTTTCCATCCTCCTGACCCTGATTGCAGCAGCGGCTCCTGCGCTTTTGGCTCTGTGCTTTATATATATCTGCCGCAGAACAGCAAAACTGATAGCGGCAAAAAGCCGGATTGCCGGAATTTTAATCGGAACTGCTGTACCGCTTGCTTTGTTTTTCGGTTTGACGCTTCTGTGGGATACGGTGAATGCGATTATAGTAATAATTCATTTGGCGGTATTCGGCATTATATGCGATTTTGCGTTCTGGATTTTTAAAAAATGCAGCTGAAAAGAGCCTCCCAAGCGGTATTTGTCTGTGCTGATTGATGTTAATTAACATTTAAAAGGAAAACAGGAAGGGCGTGTGTGTGGGAACCCTTCCTGTTTTCAATATGGAATTTTGTGTGTGGGCAAATTAAAGCATTGCTGCGCCAAGTGCGCCTGCATCGTTCTGAAGCTTTGAAGTTTCAAGCTTAACCGGTGTGTCAACCTTTGCGCGGATTGCGCTTACAAGCCTGTCGCCGCTTTCGGTTATGCCGCCGGCAAAGATTATTGCGTCCGGCCCGAAGATGTTTATAAGGCTTTTCACGCCGACTGCAAGCCAGTCGGTATATTTATCAAATACGGCTTCCGCAACGGGGCAGCCTCTGTCAAGCGCTTCAAATACAAGCTTTCCGTTGAGCTTTCCGTTTGCGGAATATATTTTGTAAAGTTCGCTTTCTGTGTTTTCATTAGCCGCTTTTTCGGCAGCATCGCAAAGCGCTGTAACGGAAGCATATTTTTCCCAGCAGCCGGACTGACCGCATGAGCAGGGGATTCCGCCCTCCGCCTGAACGATAATATGACCGATTTCACCGGTGCTGTATTTTCCGTGGCAGATTCTGCCGTCTATAATTATACCTCCGCCGACTCCCGTGCCGAGAGTGACCATGATGATATTATTCATTTTTTTGCCTGCGCCGAACTCAAATTCGCCGAGAGCAGCACAGTTTGCATCGTTATCTATATTTACCGGAACGGAAACCTGTTTTTTAAGTTCCGCTGCCAAATCAACTTTTTTAAGAGGAAGGTTAACTGCGGTAACGATTCCGTCCTCAATCCAGCCCGGTGTTCCGACACCGATTGTGTTATACGGATGTTCTTTCCTTATTTTATTGCACTCATCGGTGATTCCTTTAATAAATTTCTCGCAGGAATCATGATTTGTCGGGATTGAGCTTTTGTATTTGATTTCAGAGCCTTCAACAACGGCAAACTTGATTGCGCTGCCGCCGATGTCAACGCCGAGCCTTGAGCCGCTGTATGCCTCTTTGTCGCAAATCAGCACAACATCACGGTGAACCTTCAGCATTGTTGCCGGAATCGATGTATCGATGTCTTCATTGAGAAGTGCGTTTACAACTCTGCTCTTGCTTGCGCCGCTTGCAAGAAGGATTATCTTTTTTGATTTGAGTATTGTTGAAATACCCATTGTGAGGGCGTACTTCGGAACATCGTCGGCAGACTTGAAAAATCTCGAATTTGCCTCAATCGTGCTCCTTGTAAGCCCGGTGAGGTGCGTTTCCGAGAAAAGCTGTGCGCTCGGTTCGTTAAAACCGATATGCCCGTTCTGCCCGATACCCAGGATCTGCAAATCAACGCCGCCCGAGGCATTAATCTGCTTTTCATAAGCTTTGCACTCGGCTACGGGGTCTTCCGCTTCGCCGTTCGGAATATGCGTGTTTTCTTTATTAATATTGACCTTCGAGAACAAATGCTCGTTCATGAAATAGTAATAACTCTGGTCGTTGTTGCGCTTTATGGGGTAATATTCATCAAGATTGAAGCTTGTGATTTCCGAAAAATCAATCTCACCGTTTTTGTTCATTTCTATAAGATTATCGTAAAGACCGATAGGCGTTGAGCCTGTTGCAAGGCCGAGGATACTGTCAGGCTTGAGCGTTATCTGACTTGCCACAAGCTTTGCCGCCTGTTTTGACATTTCTTCATAATTTTCGCAAAGTATTAATCTCATATCAGTTCCTCCACAATTTTTTTCATCTGCTCTGCCTTGCGTTCCATATCCGATACAAGCTTGAACTGCGTTCTTGCACGGTCAAGATTATGCCCCTCACGGTGGATTGCAAAGTATGTATCTCCGTTAAGGTAGTCCGCAAGAAACCTCATACCGCACTCAAATGTGAGAAGCTTTACGGAAAACGGCAAAAGCCTTATTTCCTCATCGCACAGGGCGCCCTTTGCTTCTTCAAGATAGCCCTTTGTGAAGCTTTTGAATATATCAAGGTCAAACCAAACTTTGGAGAGGTCGCGCTCATCCTCGTCTGCCGTTGAAGCACCGAACCTTAACGAATCGCCGAAATCGTAAAGAAACGAGCCGGGCATAACTGTGTCAAGGTCAATCACGCAAACGCCTTCACCGGTTTTTTCGTCAAGCATAACATTGTTGAGTTTTGTGTCGTTGTGGGTTACGCGAACGGGAATACTTCCGTTTTTGATTCCATCCGTCACTACGCTCACCATATCTTCATGAGCCGATACGAATTCAAGTTCCGCCGTGACTTCTCCGAGCCTTCCGGCTTTATTCTCGGAAACGGCTGCTTTCAGCTGTTCGAGGCGCTTGCCCGTATCGTGAAAATCCCTGATGGTTTCGTAAAGCGATTCCGCCGGAAAATCGGAAAGCATATTCTGAAATTTCCCGAATGCTTTCGCTGCATGGTACATCTGCGAAGGTTCCTCGCATTTGCTGTAGGTAACCGCACCCTCGATGAATTTATAAACTCTCCAGCATCCACCTTCTTCGTCACGGTAGAAAAGCTTATCATCGTTGGTTTTAACAATCGTGAGGGTTGCACGGTCGGGATTTTCGCCTGCGGCTTCCGCTTTTTTTCTTATATGGGAAGTGACCTTATCGATATTTTCCATCAGTTTTTCCGGGCTTTCGAATATGCCCGTGTTTATCTTCTGAAGAATATAGGAAGGGCATTTATAAGTTCTGTTAATATGCCCGTCGCCGTAGGGGGCAATATCGTTGTAAATATTGAAGTGTTCAAGGATTTTTTTCATTCTGTTCACCTATTGACAAAATCTTATATATATATTATAATGTATCTGAAATCCTGTGTATATTGAAATTCGGATAAATTTTCTTTGAAATCGGGTGTAGTGTTATGGGGTTTGAAAAATTTGAATTTGACAGGACGGTTATGATAGACGGGCTTTATACTTTTTTTTCGGAA
This sequence comes from Clostridia bacterium, assembly GCA_034186235.1. Lineage (GTDB taxonomy): Bacteria > Bacillota > Clostridia > HGM11514 > HGM11514 > CAKSKB01. The sequence continues at coordinate 10,315 of JAXGBA010000020.1, forward strand.
AGCTACGAAAAGGGGTATTATTATGACGGCGAGGCGCACGATTTTTATGAGGTTGTGTGCGTGATTGACGGTCAGGCGGGAATTACCGCCGACAGCAGTGCGTTTGTGCTGCGGTGCGGTCAGGCGGTTATACACAGACCCAATGTTTTTCATAAAATCTGGGCATCGGGCGATGAAAAAACATCGGTTGTGATTTTCAGTTTCAGCGGTTTTGTGGAGCTTCCGGAGAACTCGTTCGTGTTTGATATGGGCGACGGAATCAATGAAATTCTCCTCCTTTCCGCAGAGAAAAATCGGATTTTCACATTTGACGACATCAGCTTCAAATCGCTTAAGTCCGGCAGGAAAAGCGACCAGTCGCTTTTTGTTAATTCTCTTGAAAGATTTTTAATGAAGCTTATCCGCAACCGTTCCGATATCGAACCTAAAACAAAAACGGCTGAGGATTATTCAAAAATTATAAGGGTTCTGGAGGAACACATAGGTCAGTCGCTCAGCCTTGCCGAAATTGCGGTGATGTGCCGCATGAGCTGCCCGAAGCTGAAAAAGGTGTTTTCGAAATATTCGGGAATGGGAGTTATGACTTATTTCAACTCAATGAAAATGCGCCGCGCAGAGGAATATCTGCGCAGCGGAATGAGTGTTAAAGAAACGGCATACAGGCTCGGCTTTGCCGACCAGAACTATTTCAGTTATGCCTTCAAAAAATATATGGGCAAGCCCCCGAAGATGTTCAGACAGAATCAGTAGTCCGCTGCGGCGTTTTTATCTCTTGAGCGGAAAAGCGGTGCGGACAGCGCCATAACGCATATCTGAAATATTATTTCAACCGCCGCAATGTTCATAAGCCACGGGCTGCTGCCGAAAAACGGGAATGAATAATCGATGTATTTGTTGTGTTTGGCTGTCAGGAAAAAATATCCGAAGCTGCATATTATCCCTAAAACGGAAAGTATGTTTACGGAAATCCCGACGGGTTTGGGGTAAGAATAAACCCTGCTCATTAAAATTATTACGATGAACGCCGGGGTGTAGCCGGCAAAATAGTAAATATAAAGCCATGCGGGAATTCCGCCGATAAGCACCGTGTTGCTTATTCCGCCGACGCACAGCGAAGCGGCGGCGATAAAAACCGCAAGAAACGCCCTCAAAAGCTCCCTCGGTTCTTGCAGCCTGACAAAACCCGCAATCGCCTGGGCAATTAGGGTAAGGCACTGTGCAAAAAGTATCAGCTGGAATACGAAAAAATATCTGTCGAGCGAAGGCGCAAAGGACAGTATTATATACATAAGCGCGGCAATCATCAGAACAAGGTGACCTTTTTTCCTCAGCTCGAAAATATTGCTTGCTGCCATGTTTCCTCCTAAAAATACAGCCAGTGTTTACGGCCTTTTTTATAAAATGTGAACAGAACGGTGCATATTACAAGCCATGAAACGGGGTATGAAAGCATAAGCGCATTGAGGTTTTCGGGGAAAAAGTGCTTCATGGTGAAAATCCACACAAGCCTTCCGCCGACTATCCCGAGCATTGAGGAAATCATCGGGAAAAGCGGCGCACCGGCACCTCTTATAGTGCCCGAAAGCACCTCCATCACTCCGCAGAGAAAGTAGCATGAGGTCAGCACAAAAATGATGTCCCTGCCGACGGAAACAACCTTCTGCGAGCCGTTGAATATTTTAATGATAAATTCGGGAAAAATAAGCGAAAATACCGTCATGGTTCCTATCACTGTAACTGATGCGGCAAGGGTAATCCACATTCCGCGTTTTATGCGGTCATATTTAAGCGCACCTTTGTTCTGCCCCGAAAATGTGGTTGCGGCAATTCCGAAGGAATATGCAACCGCCCAAAGAAGGCTTTCCCACTTATTAACCGCCGCTCTTGCGGCTACAACGGACGCTCCGTAAGCGTTGATTTCGGTCTGGATAATAACATTGGATATGCTGAATGTTGTTGACTGAAGCCCCGACGGTATCCCGAGGCGAACCGTTCTTTTGACAACGCCCCTGATAATGCGGATTTTTTTCGGAATAAGCTTATAATCTTCGTTTGTGCGCATCAGTCTTGACATGACAAGCACTGCGGAAACCGTTTCCGCAATAACCGTTGACCATGCAA
>JAXGBA010000021.1:0-12203 GCA_034186235.1 Clostridia bacterium
CTTTTTTCAAAGTGTTGATAATCCTTTATACCGGACCAGTCTCCTCCCCATTCCCAGCCATGCTTTTTAAATAATTGCACACAAAAGCTATCATTTTCAATCATTCCTACATCTTCCCTGTTTCGGTTGTATGTCATTATTCGAAAAGTTTATATAAGGATTATACAATGGATTGATATCAATCGCTTGTCCCAATTGATGATATCGGTATAGAAATACAATTTGTTCGCATTATAAGATGCTTACATTTTTCTGTAAGCTTTAGGTGATATTCCAAAGTTTCGTTTGAAACAATGGCTGAATGAATACACATCAGAAAAACCGCACCGAATTGCTATATCCGAAATAGGCTTTGATGTATTCAAAAGTAATTGTTCTGCATTATTCAGGCGAATGTCCTTCAAAAATTCATGCGGTTTCTTTTTATATACATCATAAAAAACACGTCTGAAATGCTTTTCACTCATGCCTGTCATTTTCGCGACCTCGCTTATTTTTAAATCAGAATGGCTGTAATTTCTGTTTAGATAATCAAGTGCAATTTCTATTTTATTTGCCGTTTTATGAGTAATTTCATCAAAAACAAGGTCATTGTAAAGCTGACCTATTATCTGATATAAAATCCCGTTGCATATTGTTCGAGAGCCGGGCAAACCCAAACTATACTCATTAACAGCTTCCCGAAATAATTTCTCATATCGGTATGCGTTTTTTGACGAGCAAACAGTTCCAAACGGCAGATTCTGTCTTGATGATGCAGGGCTTGCGTCAAAATTAAAATTGACTGCGATATATGAAACTGCATCGCAACCGTATGTACTGCTTTTATCTATAGAACCCTTGGCTATATATGCGATTTGTCCCTGTTTTATCTGAATAGTCCTTCCTTGTTTTTCATATCCAAGTGTTCCGTCTGTAACAAAGGCAAAACTATCGTGGTTTCTGGGGTTATTGGAGATATAAGGAGTGCTGTATGTCAGCGTGTCGCAAAAAAACACCGCGTCATGGGTATATACCATAGTTTCTGTTTGCATTTTTCTATTTTCCTCTTTTTTATTTTATTATATCATAAGTGCAAGCCGCAAATCGGCTTGCTTCACACCGATTCAATATTTACATCAATGACAAACACAGAGGTGTTTGGTAACCTCTGTTGTAAATATTATATCACATATTTTTTGGTTTTTCAATAATAATGTCCGTTTGAAACAAATTTATTTTTTTGAAACATTTACATTTTTGAATTTTGCTATATAATAAATACGGAGAAAATTTTTTAAGGAGTGAATAAAATGAGAAAGGCTTTGGTTACAGGTGCAAGTCGGGGTATAGGATATGCAATTGCAAAAAAATTATTGCAAAATGATTTTGCCGTCGTTATAACAGGACGAAATATCTCAAATCTTGAATGTGTTGCGCGCGAACTCGGAAAAAATGTATTTCCTATGGTTTGGAACGCTATGGAATTTGATAAGGCGGAGGAAAAAATTAAAAAATCCGCCAACATTCTTGACGGATTGGATACTGTTGTAAATAATGCCGGAATTTTTGCACAAAGAAATGAATGGGATAAAAACAGCCTTTTAAAAACAACAGCAAAGGAATGGCAGGATGTCATAAATGTTAATGCAAGCGCAGTTTTCTTCACAATGCAGGCAGCTGTCAATTATATGCTTAAAAATGATATAAAAGGCAATATATTAAACATTACATCGGTAGCAGGTGAAGAACCGGTTTACGGTGCATACGGAGGTTCTAAAATACTTGCAACGGGACTGACCCGCGGTTGGGGGAAGATGTTTGCAGCTGACGGAATTACCATAAACGGAATTGCGCCGGGACCTGTTGCAACCGAAATGAATAACTGGCACGAAGGAGATTCTATGAAACATGACAGAATACCTTACGGACGATTTGCGACCATAGATGAAATTGCCAATCTTGCAATGTACCTTTTGAGCGACAATGCAAAGATGATTTGTGGGGAAACCGTTATTTTTGACGGCGGATATTCAATAAGATAATATGGAGGACGAACAAAATGGATGAGAGAATAGAAAGTTTGGTTAAGAAAACTGTTTCAGGTAAAATGTATGTTTACCCGGTAAAAACAGAATATGATCGATGCGACTTGTTTTTGCCGCCGATAAAAATGTCCGCAAAAAGAGTCTGCGAATATATAAGGAATCAAGAACCCTTGATTGTTGCCGAATCATGCTTTACAGGTTTGATTAAATTTGACGGCAGCGTTGAGGGCGATGTTTTCAACAGAAGCGGTCATGTGAATTTTGGTATTGCTTGTAATAATTTTTACAATAAGCCGGTAGATAATCTGCTTACTTTCGAATGGCAGCATTCGGCAGGCGATTTTGCTAAAATCATTAACGGCGGAATAGTCGGTATTAAAGATGAAATTAACAAATCAATCGAAAAACACAAGAATGATGCAGAGGCAACTCAATTCATGGAAACGCAATCTGATATATGTGACGCCTTGATTGATTGGGCGGGTAAATGCTCCAAAAAAGCATTGAGTTTTTCTAAAACAGTGCCAAATGAAAAGTATAAGAAGAATCTGGAGAAACTATCCCAAGCACTTAAAAATGTGCCGAAAAAATCTGCAAGTAGTTTTTATGAGGCGATTTTGTCGTTGTATGTTTGTTACGGTTTAATTCCCGACAGTATCGGATTAATCGACAGGTATTTATATCCGTTTTATAAAAAAGATGTAGAAAAAGGAATTTTAACCAAAGAGGAGGCGTCTGAATATTTGCAGGAATTATTCTTAATGCTGCAAGCGAGAATACATATTTCCAGCGATAGGTTTTACCGTGGCGGCGAATCTCATTTTTGTGTGGGCGGATATCTTGAAAACGGCGAGGACGGTTTCAATGAATTATCAAAGTTGATTGTCGATTCGCTTATGGAATTGCCAACATGGATACCGCAGATTTCTCTGCGATGGACACCGAAAACTCCTCATGAGGTTTTACATTATATGATGGACTGTGAGAGAAAAGATCCCAACAAGCGTATTGCGTTTGTTAATGACGTGCCGCGTATAAACGGCTTGATGAAATATGCCGGATTTTCACATGAAAAGGCGGTACATTACACAATGATTGGCTGTAATGAGATAGCTATGCCGGGTGGAATTGTTTTTGGGTTTGATCCTATGAACATTGTTAGGTGTGTTCAAAACACATTCTTTAACAGAAGCGATGATATTGTAAAAACAAAAACATTCAATGAATTTTATAACATATTCCAAGAGGAAATGTTTAATGATCTATGCGAGGCTGACAAAATAGGAAAAGGATTTCAAACTATACGCGAGAGGGACTGCAATCTTGTAAGCAGCATATTTATTGACAGCTGCATAGAAAACGCAAAGAGTGTTACGCAAGGTGGGACAAATACATATATTGCAGTGGGGCTTCTTATTGGCATTTCTAATGTAATTGACTCTCTTTCCGTGACAAAGCAGTTGGTTTTTGATGAAAAGCGAATAACGATGGAACAATTAATTGACGCACTGCGAAATAATTGGAACGGCTTTGAAGATTTGAGAGAGTATATCATAAAAGAAGGATTGTTTTTCGGCAATGATGATGATTGCTCTAACGGCGTTGCCAACAGATTTTTCAAAAGTCTTGACAATTGGAATACCGGCGATAATTATTTAAAAAAGCCATTAGTATTCGGAAATCTTGTCGGTTATAATGAACACCATAAATTTTTTGGTGACAATACAAAAGCTACGCCAGACGGAAGATTTGACGGAGATATGATAAATTTCGGAATCGGACAGTCTGAGGGCAAGGACAGAAACGGACTTACGGCACTTTTATCATCGGTGGCAAAATGCGATCCATATTCGATATTGACAGGTCCGAGTGTTACAAATGTTTTGCTTGATGAACAATTGGTGAAAAAAGATGAAAATTTCGAAAAGCTTGTTTACCTGTTTGAAGCATATTTCAAAATGGGCGGAACTCATTTCCAACTCACATATGTTTCGAAGGAGGATTTAATTAACGCGAAAAAAACACCCGATAAATACAAAAATTTGCGTGTAAGAGTTTCAGGGTTTTCCGATTATTTCGTGTTTTTAAACGAAGGTTTGCAAGATGAAATAATACAAAGAACGACGCATGCAAGATAGGATGTTTTGATTATGAACACAGCAATAATTTTTGATATTCAAAGAAATTCATTTGTTGATGGACCAGGAATACGCACTACAGTATTTTTCAAAGGCTGTAACTTAAAATGCAAATGGTGTCATAATCCCGAAAGCCAGTCATCAAAACCACAGGTAATGTTTTATAAGGATAAATGCACTGGTTGTGGCAGGTGTAAAGATTTAACAGAGAAAGATGCGGAATTTATCTGTTTTAACGATGCAAAAAAGATCTGTGGAAAAGTACAAACTGTTGAGGATGTTTTTGACATTATACGAAAGGATAAAATATTTTATGAAACTTCAAACGGCGGTGTTACCTTTTCCGGCGGTGAATGTATGCTGCAAATTGATTTTTTGCGTGAAATATTGAAAAAATGCAAAGAAATCAACATACATACAGCTGTCGATACGGCAGGATCGGTTTCGTGGGAATATTTTGCGAAAATACTCCCATATACCGACTTGTTTTTATATGATATAAAGACGTTTAACAATGATGTACATAAAAAATTTACCGATGCATCAAATGAATTGATTCTAAACAATCTCAAAAAGCTATTTGAGCATGAAGCCACAGTTTCAATAAGAATACCTATTATTCCGACAGTTAATGATACGGTGGAAGAAATGAGAAAGATTAAAGAATTCCTCGCGCCGTATAAGCCGATTAACATTGAGCTTTTGCCATATCATAAAATGGGTGAACACAAATATATGGCACTTGGAATGAATATAACGTCTTTTAACATTCCGTCAAAAGAAAAGGTGGAAGAATTGAATGGGATTTTTCAGCATAAATAGGGTCAATCCCTCATTTTGTGTAAACCTCAAATTTGGCTCCAAGTAGTTTCTATATTTGAATGTCCCAATATATCGGCAAGCCTAACAATATCTTTTTGCAGAGAATAAAAAGTTCTTAAAAAAAGATGACGGAAATTCAGTTAAGTCAAAATATAAACCATATTGGTAAAACAAAAAGGCACTGTAAGCAAACAAATTAAATAATCATTTTGCTACAGTACCTTTAATATTCTAATTTAAACTATCTCCGCAAAATTCTCGACCATCTCTTTTCCTTCGCTTGTCACCGGTTTAATCCATTTATCGGAGAAGAAGTATTTAAGGCACATAATTGTTTTTGGATAATCGTCAAAAACATACATAAACGCCACAACAAAAACAAACGGCAGTTTGAGAACATATGCCGCAAAAAGGGTCATCGGCATTGATATAAGCCAAGTTCCGCAGAAATCGTATCTGAATCCCCTGACAGTTTCACCGCCCGGTCTGAAAATTCCGCAGATCTGCATATAAGGGATATTTCTGACAGGAAGTTCAATTGCGTAAAGAATAAGTATGCCGGTTGCGGTTCTGAATGTAACATCGCTGATGTTGTTGCTCATGTTAAAAAGGCTCACAAGCTGTTCTCTGAAAATGATAACAAGAAATCCGAGAACAATCCCAAGAAGCGGTGTCATTACCATAAAACGCCTTGCGTTGAGCTTTGCCTCGTCAAGTTTTCCGGAGCCGACAGACTTACCCACCATAATCGCACAGGAATTACACAGCCCGGCAAAGAATACGAACATCATGTTTTCAAAGGTTTTGCAAATTGTAAACGCCGCATATTCCTCGTAACCGATATTAGCAAATATGATGTTAAAAACCATCATCGCACTGCCCCAAATCATTTCGTTGAAAATAACGGGTGTTGCCTTTTTGTAAAATTCTACTGCAAATGATTTTGTAAAACTCAGATACTCCTTCGGTTTACCGTATAGGATATTTTTTGTTGCAAAAGCCGAAACCGCAATAAAAACAGGAGCAGTCCATGCGGCGATAACCGTTGCCCATGCAGCGCCTTCTATCCCCATTTCTGGAAACCCGAACTTTCCGAAAATCATCGCATAATCAAGAAAAATATTTGTAACTGTAGTAATCAGCGCCGTTGCAAGAGGAATCCTCACGCGCTCCACGGCGCGAAGCGCTGCCGAAAGCACCAAATTAAGCACCACTGCCGGGTACGACCACGCAACTGTGCGAAGATACCTCACCCCGGTTGAAATGATAATCGGTTCACTGTTGAAAATACGTATAATCTTTTCCGGAACAAAAATCCCGAGCATAAGGAACACGGATGAAATAATGCAGGCACTGATTGTTGCAAGCCCTATCGTTTTCTTTATGTTTACGGTATCAAAAACTCCCCAGAACTGCGAAATAAAAATCGATGCACCGGAGCATATTCCGAAAAGAAACACGTTAAGAAGCCAGCTCAGCTGCCCCGCCATTCCGACAGAAGATAATGCAACATCGCCGAGCTGCCCGACCATGATTGTATCCACAAGCGTAAACGAGCTTGTAAGCAAATTCTGCATGGCAATCGGAAGGGCAAGCGTAAGCGCCACCTTCCAAAATCTTTTATCTTTAAGATTAAGCATAAATAATACCTCTATTTTTCAAATGTAATCTTATGGGCAATGCTGTAACTGCCGTTTGCGGCAAGCGGCATAATTCCCTCTTTTTCCGTAAAATCGTATGACGAGCCGACGCCGTCGGGAATACCCGTCCACGGCTCTATACAGATATACTTTCCGTTCGGTTTTGTCCAGAAAAGGAGATAATCGAACCCCGGGAACTCAACATCTATTTTAGTTGCGCCGTCATGCCTTACAAGCGAAACCTTTCTTGATCTCACGGATTTGAACACAAGCGCATCAACCGCAAAATACTCATATAAAAGTTCAAGCTTATCCGTGTCTTTTTTGATTGTAATATACTTGTCCTCAAGGAGATTTCCGTCCAAAATATAAGCGTTAAGCGTTTCGGGTTTTTCAAATTCGATGCTGTAATTTTCAATACCGTCGGGGCAGGCATAGCCTTCGTGCGCACCGACAGAAAAATACATTGTCTTGTCCGTTTTGTTGTCAATGCTGTATGTTGTTTTGAGGGCATTGCCGTCAAGTTCAAACACTGCTCTGAATTCAAAATCATACGGATACTGTTTCAGCGTTTCTTCGGTCTGCCTTGTAACGAGGGTAACGGATGATTCTGCCTGAGCCTCAACAAAAAACTCGGCATATTTTATAAAACCGTGTTTTTTCATGGTATAACAGGTGCCGTCAAGTTCATATTTGTCCTCTTTAAGACCGCCGCAAATCGGGAACAGAATCGGCGAGCAGTTATCCCATACGGACTTATCCGCTTCCCACATAAATTCCTTGCCACCGCTGTTTTTAACCGAGCGCAGTTCGGCGCCGGTAAGGCTGATTTTTGCCGTAATATTTCCGTTAGAAATTTCAACAAATTTGCTCATTTTTTATTCTCCAATCTTTTTTAACACTTCCGTAAAATAATTCCATGCTTTTTCAAGAGATTTAAGCTCCATGCGTTCGTTCGGAGTGTGAATATCAAGTATGTCGGGGCAGATTGAAACACATTCAAGTCCCTTGATTTTACCGCAGAATATTCCGCATTCAAGCCCGGCATGGATGGCCTCGATTTTCGGTTCAAAACCGAACATGCCGACAAATGTATCGGTCATGGTCTTAAGAAGAGCCGAATTTTTATTATACTCCCAAGCCGGATATTCGCCGTCAAACACCGTTTTTCCTTCAAAATGCTTTGATATAACCGAAATTTTATTTTTAAGATATTCCTTTTCGGACTCCGATGAACTTCTTATAAAAAACTCACATTCCAGAAAACCTCCGTTTGTTTTAACCGCTGCAAGGCTCAGCGAAGTCCGCACCAGCCCCGGAATATCATTGTTCATCGAAAATACACCGTTTGGAACAGCCGTCAGAAAATCCGCAGCTTCCGATGAAAACGCAGCATAATCGCCGGCAATTTCGCAGCATTCTGCGGCTATTCCGCTATCGCATGAACCGTACTCGCAGCGGATTTCCTTCAGAATATCGCTTACTTTTTCTCTCGGGTCAAAACCGCATTTTATAACCGCCTCCGCAGCCGTTGGAATAACATTGTGCTTGTCGCCGCCCGAAAATGAGCAAAGCGCATAATCGCCTATAGAATAAAGGATTCTCCCCAAAAGCATATTTGCGTTTGCCCTGCCCTTATCTATGTCAACCCCCGAGTGACCGCCGAGAAGTCCGTCCACACCTATTCGGTAAAGCTTTCCTTCAAATGCGGTTTCGCTAAGCGGGATAAAACATTTTGCAATGCAGCCGCCAGCGCAGCTTACGGTTAATGTATCGGCGGTTTCGGAGTCAAGATTTATAAGCCTTTTTGATTGCACACCGGATAAATCTATACCTATGGCGCCGTCCATACCAATTTCCTCATCGGTTGTGAAAACCGCCTCTATTTCGGGATGCAATAAATCTTTTGAATCAAGAACCGCCATAATCATAGCAACTCCGATACCGTCATCTGCGCCAAGAGTTGTTCCGTTCGCCGTCAGCCAGCCGTCTTTTTCTGTAAGTTCAATCGGGTCGGACGCAAAATCAAAAATTTTGCCGTCCTCCTTTTCGCAAACCATGTCAAGGTGCGCCTGAAGCATAACAGGTTCCGCCATTTCACAGCCCTTCGCCGCCGGCTTTTTTATTATCACATTGTTAAACCCGTCACGAAGCGCTTCAAGCCCCCGTTTTTTTGCAAAATTCACGCAGTATTCCGATATGCCGTCTGTATTCCCCGACCCTCTCGGGATTTTTGATATTTCCGCAAAAAATTCAAGAACACGCTCCATATTTCACACTCCCGAATCAATATATTTCATAAAGAATTTTTGTGCACTCCGCTCTCGTGATATTCTTTGAAGGCTTAACCGTACCGTCCGGATAACCCGAAATTATTCCGTAACAGGTGAGCGCCTTAAAACCGCTCATTGCCCAATCCGGAATTTCAGCGTCATCTTTAAACGAAACGCTGCCCGATTTTATTCCGTAAGGCAGACTTCTTCCGACAATCGCAGCAACCTCCGCCCTGGTAATCGTATCGTACGGAGCGAAAAAGTTGCCGCTGTCCGTTCCCTTTCCGCTTATTATGCCGTTTGCGACAAGAGCATAAATGTAAGGTCTCATATTCTGCGGAATATCAACATAATCGACAAGCCCCGAATTAAAATCGGCATATTCCGCTTCATTGTATCCCAGCGCTTTGCATGCCATAACGGCAAAATCAAGCCTTGTCATGTTCTCGTTTGGCTTGAAATAGTTGTTATCAAGCTCAAATGTAAAATCGGTTATCCCCTGCCCGTACATGTAAGAAATGTACGCATCGCACCAGTGCCATGCAATATCGGCAAAGGGCGTTGCGCTCATGGTCTTGTTCGCTGTATAATATGCGAGCGTTTTGCCTCCGAGAACCGTATCGCCGAGAATTTTTATTTTATGCATTTTATCGTCTTTTAAATCTATTGTAATTTTTCCGTTTTCAAGCGACGCATACTTTTCTCCGTCAACATAAGCCGTTGCCCACTGCATCGGAACGGCGCAAGCGTTTTTAAACTCGACCGTAACGGTATTTCCGTTCTGGGTAAACACAGCGTCCGAAATATTTCCCCCGTTCTGAATCTGCGTTGAAGCCGTAACGGTCAGCGGAAGTTTTTTTGAATAACTGCCCATCGTAACAAGCACATTTCCGCTGCCGGCGGTTGTTCCTGCAATAATCGTACCGTCATCATCAATATAGGCTATTTTTTCAGCGCCGTCGGTAAGTTCCCATTTAAAAAGAGTATCTTTAGCAAAATGTTCCGTGTGCTTATAATAAGGAACAACGCTCAGTTCCGCTTTTTCGCCTCGGCTCAAGGTGAGAGATGATATGTTCTTCCACCCGTTTTCATTCTGAAAAACCATGTCGTCCGGGCTGTCGATAATATTAACCTTAACGCTGCCCGTTACCTCCCCGACCCTCGCCGTAACAGTGCAAACGCCGCTGCCTGCAAATGTCGCATTGCCGTTTTGGTCGATTGTGCAGCCCTCCTTGTCAACCGAATATGTCACATCTCCCGAAATTGCAGCCGGATAAAAACCCGAATCGACGCCTTTAACCTTAAAGGTTTCGGTTTCGCCGCTTAAATAATAGCCGTTATACGGATAAAGATAAAGCTTTGCAAGAGACGATGTCTGTTTTGATTTGTTCAGCAGCGCAAAAAAGTTCGTACATTGCCGCTGCGCTCCGTCAGACGGAGAGTTCAAAAGAGTGCTGTGCCAATCCCCCGGAAACATGCCGCTGAGCGTAGTTGAACCGCCGCCGTCAAAGTTGATCGCTTCAACGCAGCCGAGTTCCTTAAGTCTTTCGGCAAGGGTTTTAAGCCTAATGCCGTAGCTTGACGACTGCCTTCCGTCAATTGTGTAAAAAATCACCGTGCCGTCCGCCTTGACGCCGACAGCCGTTCTCGGGCTTGCCGCCTCGTCAATATTCTGAACCGCACCGCCCTTTATAAGTCTGCCCCCGACAGACCCTGCAGCATATGCCACATTGTTCCACACCTCCGGATTTGCGACCGTATTTGTGATGGAAACCGTATCTCCGGGATTAAGCGAATCAAGCTGGTCATACCACTCTCTGTAGCCGTTTTTTATTGAACCGTCGGCAATTGTCAGCACCATTTTCCCCTCTGGAATCGAAATCGCAGAGGAGTGTTTTGCTTTTGATTCAACAATCCCCGTAACCGTTTCGCCAAGCCTCAGCTCACCGCTTACCGAACCGATTACAACATCCAGTCCCTCATCCGAAACCCTGGTATCGCTGTAGAACCTGTCATTAAGAAGATAAACCCCGAACGGCTGGCGGTATTTGTTGATGTTCTGAAGCACCAGAGTTTTGCCGCCGGCGGTAATTGTGGAGTTGATTTTAAGCCAGTCCACAACGGCTCGCCCGTCGCTGTAGAAGCCGACTGCATCGGAACCGTCGGTTTCCTTTGCAACAATTATTCCGTTTTCGATAACATCCGCCATCGGAACACCCGTCTGAAATGAGAAAAATCCTGCGTTCATGCCCATAAGAGGGATTAAACCCTCCGCTCTCATTGCGTCCGTAGCGGAAGAAAGCGTCTGTTTGCCGTACATATATTTCCCGTTGAAAAGTGCCGGAACAATATCCGAATTGGGCTTATATGTATAATAATGTTCGTTCTGCCGTCCCACACCGCTCTGAGTACTGTAGAAGGTATTGTCGGTATAGGTAGTGTCTGTTCCGACTACAAGCCCTTCATCGCATGTAATAAGATTGCCCAGAACCGAATCCGCCGCAAAAACTGCTGTATTGCAGATTAACACTATAGAAATAACAAAAATCATGAATCGTTTCATATTGCGCCGCCTTATCTTAAAATGTATACTTCATATATTATAGCACATTTTGTCTCATAATTCAAATATAAAAATATTACAATACCGTAACGGACATTGCGGATATGTCAAATATGACATATCCGCAAAAAGCCGTTATTCACAAAATTCGGTATTATCTGTTGCAGCAGCCGAAGCCGAAGCCGTCATTTGTAAGGCAAAGGATTACGATGATTGCAACGATAATCCAGATCCAAGTATCGGTGCCGCCGTTATCGCATCCGCAGCCGCATCCGAGATTGCTGGTCGTTATGTCGGACATATTATCAAGCACCTCCGGTTATTAGTTGTCGCAGCATCCGGTTCCGGTTCCCCAGAACAAGAGAAGGAAAAGAATGATGAACCAAAGTACGGAGTCATCTCCGTTGCAACCGTTGAAATTTCTTCCTAAAAAGCTCATATAATTCACCTCATTATTATTTGTCAACAACACTCGTTGTTATTATTGCAGCAGAAGATAAGAAGGAAAACAATTATAAAAAAGAGAATCTCGCTGTTTTCTCCAAAGAAACCGCAATTGCCGTTCACAAATATTCACCTCCAAAAATCATCTTCAAAAATATTGTATGTAAGCGTATTATTTTTTGTTACAGCATTGACTTTGCAAATTTATAATGTTATAATAATATTAAAAATTTGAGTTAGGATGATAATTGTGCTTGTTAATATCAAAAAGCTTGACGAAAACGCCGTTATACCTA
>JAXGBA010000022.1:0-25585 GCA_034186235.1 Clostridia bacterium
AATCGGAGGAGGCTCCCCAATCGATGCCGCAAAGGCAATGTGGGCATTCTATGAGTACCCCGAAACCACATTTGAGCAGCTGTGCACTCCGTTTAATTTCCCGACGCTTCGGACAAAAGCTAAATTCTGCGCTATTCCGTCAACATCCGGCACCGCAACCGAAGTAACTGCGTTTTCAGTTATCACAGATTACGAAAAAGGCATTAAATATCCGCTTGCTGATTTTAACATAACACCTGATGTTGCGATAGTTGACCCGTCTTTGGCAGAAACTATGCCGAAAAAGCTTGTTGCTCACACAGGCATGGACGCACTTACGCATGCGATTGAGGCGTATGTTTCCACGCTTCACTGCGACTACACAGACCCGCTTGCGCTCCACGCAATCAAAATGATACATGAAGAACTGATTTCGTCCTTTAACGGCGACATGGAAAACCGAGACAAAATGCACAACGCACAGTGCCTTGCGGGAATGGCATTCAGCAATGCGCTTTTGGGGATTGTACATTCCATGGCACATAAAACCGGCGCTGCATATTCGGGCGGCCATATTGTTCACGGCTGCGCAAATGCAATGTATCTTCCCAAGGTAATTCAGTTCAACTCAAAGATTGCCTCTGCGCAAAAGCGCTATGCGGAAATCGCCAAGTTTATGGGTCTTAAAGGCTCCGATGATGCAGAGCTTACAAAAGCGCTTATAGACGAGATTAAAGAAATGAACAGACAGCTTGAAATCCCTTCGTGTATAAGAGATTACGAAGGCGGAATCATAGACGAGCAGGAGTTTTTGGAAAAGCTTAAAACCGTAGCAGAACTTGCCGTAGGCGATGCGTGCACCGGTTCCAACCCCAGACCCGTCACAAACGAACAGATGGAAAAGCTTCTTACATGCTGCTTCTACGACAGAGATGTTGATTTTTAATTAATAACTATAAAATCTGCCCGAGTGTGCATATCACACCCGGGCATTTTTAATTTTCTGCGCCTAAATAGTGTGCAGCTATCGAAACCGCACACCGAAAAATTCAATACGGGGAAATAGCATTTCGGAAGGGCGCAAAAAATCACCCCAAGAGCCTTTAACTCCCGGGGTGTATTTCATTCGTCAAACTCATAATACTCTTTTTTTATCTCATGAACAATAAAATTTGCAATTCTGTTTCTTTGCTTTTCCTTCGGGTGAATACCTATGTCATCGCCCTCGGCTTTTGCGTACATCCTCGAAAAACCGCTTTTGCCGAATAAGTCAATAAAATGAACGCTTGAATAAAGACAGGATTTTTCTATAATTTCACGCTTTTTGATTAAAACCGGATAATCAAATGCCGCATGGAGTATATCGGAATTCGCCTGCATAACCGACGCAACAAATA
Organism: Clostridia bacterium; assembly: GCA_034186235.1. Classification (GTDB taxonomy): domain Bacteria; phylum Bacillota; class Clostridia; order HGM11514; family HGM11514; genus CAKSKB01. The sequence continues at coordinate 1,377 of JAXGBA010000022.1, forward strand.
TCATTGCGGAAGGGTATACCGATTGCAGTGTTTCAATCGCCCACCGCAAGGAGGACGCAACAGAAAGCTTATCAAGCTTTGAATACGGCTTCATATAAACACTTTCGGCATCATCGATAATCGGTGTGGGAGATAGGCTGCCCTCGCTGCTTTTGCCGTCGTTTGCACCGAATGCAATGTAAATTATATCGGGAATATCTTCCGTATGTCCCTTTCCCTCGATTTCGGTTTCAAAGCTTCCGTCAACCGGGTGGGTCCAACAGACAAGCTCTCCTTTCGGAGCAGTGTGTGCCAAAAGCCCGTAAACCTGATTTGAAAGGCAGTTGACCGGCCCCGAAAAATCAAAAGGAATATCTATATCGACAGGCGTAATATCCTCACCGCCGCTCTGCCAGTTTGCGCAGGTTGAGTTTCCGTGAGCAAAATTGCCGACAAGCTTTGTTCCGAGCTTTTCGGATACCAGCGTTCCTATTCCGGTTACTTCATCGCTTGTCAGGCTGTCACCGAAGCAAGCAAATTTCAATTTTGAAAAGTCCATTTCAAATATTCTCCTTGAATTTTTTCATATAATATGTTAATATTAAATACGGAGGAATCTATAATGATTTTAATCGGTAATATTCTTTCTTTTATCGCAGCTTTGTTTCTGCTTTTAAGCAGCGTTTTCAAAAGGAAAGACAAAATATTCATATTTCAGTTTTTTGAATGCGCCGCACTGGCTGTCGCATCGTTCTTTTTCGGCTCATACGCAGGCATTTCCACGCTTCTTCTAAGCGCCGTAAGGAATGTCCTCATAGCGAAAAACAAATTCACAAAACCGCTTATGTATATCTTTATTGCGTTAACCGTTATTATCGGTATTATTACAAACAACCGAGGAATTTTGGGGCTTATGCCGGTTATTGCAACGGTGCAGATTACGCTTTGCGGCTGCCTTTTGGACGGCATTATCGAAACAAAGCTGAGCATTGCGGCAAACACCGCAATCTGGGTTGTTTACTCTTTTATAATACAAGATTATTCCACGGGGGTAACCGACAGCATAGTACTTATATTTGCCCTTTTCTCGGCATTCAAATCGATAAAGGCTCAGACAACCGCAAAAATATAACCGAATTTTTTGTTTATTTTAGCCTTTCCCGGCGCCGCAGAAGGGTCGTTTGTCGCAATTATTTCTTTAATGCTGATGTCAAAATCGCACTTGTCTGTGTGTTCTCTGAACAATAGCGCATAATTTCTGCTGTATCCGTTTATAAAAAAACCCGTGCACGAAAACCCGTCCGGCTTATCAAAAATCGGGATAACGGTTCCGAAATCATTTCTGTATTTTTTATATGCGGAAATGATTTTTTTCAGCCGTTCTTTCGGCTCACCGGAAAGACCGCTAAGCTCCATCCACATAAGAGGATGAGAAACCATAACCGACGCAAAAATGTAATCCGCATCATAATTAGCCGGCGCAAGGAAATCATCCTGCGCATAGCAATCCGCATTGATTGAATTATCCGGAACCTCAAACTGAAACCGCTTTGACGGAATATATTTTGACAAAAGCCACAGATTTCTCAGCGTTGCGTGCGGATAGTATGTCCCCTTGCCGGTATATCTGTTTTCTACAAAAAGCTGACCTATGTGCTTGTTTACAAAATATCCGAAACGCTTCCCTGCGGTAATATCCATATTGAACTTAATTCTGCTGAAGCTCCTTGATGTCAAATCCTCAAGCATATCCGTAATATTTTTTTCGGCGGTTTTTGAGGTAACCGAAATACCGTCAAGCTTGAAATACCGAATTCCGTACTTGTAAAACATCGAGTATATAACATCGGCATCTGCCTTCCATGCCTCGTAATCGTTTTCCCCGTCGGGCGAGAACCAAAGCCCGAGCTCAATCTTCCGTTCCCACGCATAATCGCACAAAAACTTAAGCCCGGACGGAAATTTTTCTTCGTCAACCTCCCAAAAATCCGGATTTACGCTTCTGTACCCTTCGCCCCACGGCTTATTTTCCGCATGGAATGTCGAATTTGCGCTTTTGCCCTTCTGCCATCCGTCGTCAATCTGAACAATATCAATCCCCAATTCCGCCGCCGCATCGATTTCCTTCAATATAAACTCCTCGCAGACGCAGGCATCCTTGTGGCCTCCTCCCCAGGTGTTCGACATTATATAAGGCGTCGTTTCCTCCAGAAATTCATTATAGTAAAACTTTATTATATCGGTATGCTCTCCCGGCATGCAAAGAGCCGTTGCAACGCTGTAGCCGAAGGTATATTCATCCCGATTAATCTTCTCGTAATCAATCCCGCTGCCGCAGATGTGCATATTTTCAAGCGGCTCCGCATAAAAATCCTCCTGCCTCTTGTTAATGTGAGCTGCTGCACACGGAGAGTTTTTTATTATCACACATTCTTCGTTATGCATTTTATCCGTCAGCACAAAAATATGCCCGTTGTATTTTCTGTCCGCCCAAAGGTGATAAAGCGGAACAGAAGTATCTATCAAAACCACATTTGAGCGGTCGGTATTGTCAAAATACTCGGTTGCAAGCAATTCAACCGCATGAGATGTTGTTCCGAGAGCCTCAATATACTCGGCGCCATCGTCGGTTCCTACGGTTTCAACACCGCTCGCAGCGTCGGATTTTACAGTCTGCTGCTTTATCGGTTCACCCTTTACGGCAATCTGCGTTTCAAAAAATCTGTGGGAATCGGACAGCCTGAACATCCATTTTACATCATGATTTTTTGTATGAAAAATAAGCGAGTACCCGAAGGTTTCAATCCGGCTTCCGGCAAGATCAATTCCCGGGAGCCTTAAAACGGGTGCGTCGCTCCCCTGCCAGACATATCCCGTTTTTTTGTTTCTCATCCTGCACCTCACGGGAACACTGTTTTCAAAGAAAATTTCCCTCTCGGTAAAATCGTTTTCCATACGGAGCACATCATTTTCAAAACTGAATTTTATCATACTCTATCTCCTCGAAAAATGTAACTTTATATCATATAACGGCATATTATGAAACCGAAGATATCTTCAAAAATAACCAGCAAAGGACAAAAACAATGATTCCTTTTACCAACCAAGCAGCACTATCTTATAACGGTATAACAAAAAACTCCAACATTGTTTCGGGCAATATCGTGGAAACGCTTTCGGCAACAAAAACAGCCGTAAATCCAAGCTATGCTGCCGGCGACACAATAACCTATGCGGTAAACATCGTTAATACAGGAGCCGTTCCTTATACGGGCCTTACGATAACCGACAACCTTGGGCAAACCGCCTTTGGCGAGGAAAATATTTATCCGCTTGATTATGTTGCCGGAACGGTTAAGTATTTTATAAACGGGGCACTTCAGGCAGCGCCGACGGTAGCCACGGAAAAGCCTCTGACAATAACCGGAATAAACGTTCCGGCAGGCGGAAATGCCACTATTCTTTACGATGCAAAAACAAACGGCTTTGCGCCGCTCGGGACTGAAGCCTCTATTTTAAATTCTGCCACAATCTCCGGCGGAAACATTGCAGCACCGCTTATTGCAACGGAAACCGTCAATGCCGCAACAGGAATTAACCTTTCAATAGTGAAATCGTTAAGCCCTACCGAGGTATCGGAAAACGGTCGTCTGACCTACACCTTCCTCATAGAAAACTACGGCAATACCGCCGCAGACGCAGACGATGCAGCTGTAATAACGGATGTTTTCAATCCTGCATTAAAAAACATTTCGGTAACTTATAACGGCGCCGCATGGACCGAAGGAACAAACTACACCTATACCGAGACAAACGGAACATTTACCACAAACGCAGGGCAGATAACAGTACCCGCCGCAACCTTTACGCAAAACGCACAGACTGGTGCATGGAGCACTACACCCGGAATAAGCACACTCATAGTTACAGGAACCGTCTGAAATCATCTCCGCCCCAATATGGGGCGGAGTTCTTTATAAGCTTATCACATAAATATCCTTCTTTTTTCTCATATCCGAGCCGAACAAAACATACACCGCATCATCAAATGTAACCGATTTGTCATCCGAAAGCACAATAAATTCAGACTCCGACAAAGCATTGTTCATCCTTCCTGAAACGGAGAAGCAGTATTTATATTTAAACACATCTTCGGAAGGGTCAAGTTTTTTGAAAACCTGCCACTTCCCGTCAAGCGAAACTTCGACAGTATCATTTTCGCTCCATTGATATCCGCCACACTTGAAATTGCAGCTTCCGTCACTTTTCGGAACCTCATCTTACGATACGATTTTTGCTTCGGAATGACTGCAGCCCGTTAAAATCACTGCCGCACACACAAATATAATTAAAATTATTTTCATACGGGGCACCTTAGTAACAATTATAAAGTCTCAGCATCGTTGCAATCGCCTGTTCGGTTGTATATGTGTTTTTAGGGCTGAATTTATTCTCGCCCGTACCGCTCATGATTCCCATTTCATACACGGAAGAAACCGAGGCATTCGCCCAAGCGGATATTTCCGCTCCGTCCGAAAACGCAGCGCTTCCGGATTTCATGGTTTTGTTGCCCAAAAATTCCGCCGTATTGTATAAAATAACTGCCGCCTGTTCTCTCGTTATGCTGCCTTCGGGCGCAAAAGTACCGTCACCCAGCCCTGAAATTATCCCAAAAACAGAAAGTATTTTAACCTGCTCATCGTCACAGTCGCTGTACGAAACGGAATTTCTCGTTTCGGTAAATCCCTTATCGTAAATAACCTTCTCCAACACGCTCCACTGACCCGTTCTCGAATCGGCTTTCGGTTCAAACTCGGTTGCTATCAGCCTTGTTATAAGCTTACAGAATTCAAGCCTTGTAATCGGCTTTTGATAGTTCTTTGCAAGGTCAAATGTCAGAAGATTTTCGGCAGCTGCGCTCTCAATCTCTCCCTTCGCCCAGTCGCTGCAGCCGTTTGTATTCAGCAGGTTTACATCCTTCGGCTTATCGGGTGCGTCGGCATCGGTATAAGGTCTTTTTGTATTAACATATTCCTCGTATGTATCGTCAAAATACTTGCGCAAAAGTCTTTGGTTGGCAATATAAAGCGCATTTCTCGCATTGCCGATATACGGGCTGTACCACACATAATTCGCCTTTGTTTCGCCGTGTGATTCGGTCGGTGTTCCGAAGCTGCCGGTGCATATATCAAAATAATACACGGTGTATGACTTTGTTTTGTCACTGTTCCAAAGCTTTATGTATTCACCTTGCGCCGCCGGGCTCATAGGTTTTGTTATACGGTCATACGAAAAATCAAAATAACTGTCAAGCCACCTCTTAAGCTCCTCCGGCTCTATATCCACACATTCCTTTTCGGAATTTACAATCGTGCCGTACGCAATATCACTCTTGTCCTTTATCCCGAGAGCTGCATAAAATGGCTGCTCGGAAGGACAGGTTTCCGCCATGTTTATAGAAATCGTTCCCGTTTTCTCGTCCCACACGTACCCTCCGTACTTTTGGAGTTCGTCGCTTTGAACCATTATTCTGCCGTCCTCAAGCTCAAAAACGTTTGCAGGCTCGTCAGACTCGATGTAAACCTTTACATTGGTTTCATAAACGCCGATTTTTTGACCCGCAGGTGCATTTTCACGGCACGGCTCGGTTTTGTAATACGAAAGCTTTGAAACAAGATATTCCCCTGTATTCTGCATTTTGACGACAGAAAATCCGTACCTTTCCAAAACATCCAGCGGAATATACAAAAACAGGTTCGGCAGCTGCGCCGCAGGAATCGAAACGCCGTCAATAAAAATCATATCATCCTTTATTTCGGTTTCGCCGATGCGCTCTCCCCTTGCAAATACAGCAGACGGTATCATAACCGTAATGCATATCAGAAGTATCGCTATCCTTCTCAAAAAATCGTCTCCTTTTTCACTATTCTACCATAAATCCGCCAAAAAGGCAAGCGCAAAAATTAAAAATAACGCTTCTGTATTAAAATTCTATTTACCAAACAGACGAAATGTGATATAATGAAATAGCCAAATAAAACTCAATTTAATAAATAAGAGATAACGGATTTGAATAATAACAAAAAAACGGTTTGCATAAGCAAACCGTTTTTTGAGCGGAGAGAAAGGGATTCGAACCCTTGAACGGGTATTAGCCGTTACACGATTTCCAGTCGTGCGCCTTCGACCAGCTCAGCCATCTCTCCTCACTGCACAACGGTATTATTATATCAGATTGTGCAGTATTTGTCAAGTGTTTTTTCATATTTTCTATTAATTTTAATTTACGCAATAAAACGATTAAGAAATGCAAAGAATTTGCAGATATTTTATGATATACTTATTTAATAGAAAGGAGGTTTTTAAAATAGAACTTAAAATTACTGATAAAAACGGTAAAATCCGTTTTCTGAAATCCGGCACGGCAATAAATGCAGTGTTCGGCGGGGAATACAACCCCGGCGATACGCTTTTTATATCCGCACCGGGCTGCGAATTTTTAAAAGTAAAGCTTGACGAAACCATGGCGGAAAGCATAATTTACTGCCCGTCAGGCAGTTTTTCGTTTGAAATCCCAGGAGAGGGCGAAGCTGTCGGCTACGCCCCCGGCGCATTTTGCGGCAAAGAACACAAGATATTCGTTTCGGAGGCGAATGATGACGAAGCATACGGTCACCGCAAAATTTCGCTAAATTCAGCGGACAGGAGGGGGCAAAAGCAGTATTTCCCTCATGCGCAGGCTAACCTTGTCACCCGTGACGAGCCATGCTTTTTCGAGCGCAACGCAATAGACGGCGTTTGCCAAAATGATTGTCACGGCAATTATCCTTACCACTCCTGGGCGGCAGGCGCAAGAGAGGATATCGAGTATTACATTGATTTCGGTACGGAGGTTGAGGTTTCGGAGATTGTGTTTTTCTTAAGAGCCGATTTTCCGCACGATACATACTGGAAAAGCGTTGATATTCGTTTTTCGGACAAAACAGCGGTTACCGCAAACTTTGAAAAAACGGCGGAAGGTCAGAAAATAAGCCTTGACACACCAAAAACAACACGAATTGTTCATTTGACAAATTTTAAACAGGCAGAATATCCGCTTTCGTGGGCGGCGCTGTCGCAAATTGAGATTTTCGGAAAATATATCAAGGAGGATTTAAGCAAAATGGAAATCAGATGCGCATCAAACCCAAAGGACGTAAAACATTACACAACAGAAAGACTGAGAGAGGAATTTCACATCAGCAAGCTTTTCACAAAAGACAATATCAGGATGGTTTACAGCCACATCGACCGCATAATTACCGCCGGGCTTATGCCGGTTCTTCACGAGCTGAAGCTTGAGGGCGGCAAGGAGCTTGCGTCCGATTACTTTCTCGAAAGGCGTGAAATGGGCTGTATCAATATCGGCGGCAAAGGCGTGATTTCGGTAGACGGCAAGGAGTACGAAATGAACCCGAGGGACGGCATTTACATAGGCAGAGGCAACAGGGAAATCATTTTCAAGTGCACCGACACCGAGAATCCGCCGAAATTTTATGTAAGCTCATGCCCTGCTCATACATCGTACCCGACGGTAAAAATCGATATAACAAAGGCTAAAAAGGTTCCCTGCGGAGCCGCCGAGGACTGCAACAAGAGGGTTATTAACCAATACATTCACCCGGAGGTTATGAAAAGCTGTCAGCTTGCAATGGGGCTTACCGAGCTTGAGCCGGGGTCGAACTGGAATACCATGCCCTGCCACACGCATGACCGCCGCATGGAGGTTTATCTGTATCTTGACATGGGCGAAAACGACGCAGTTTTCCACATGATGGGCGAACCGGACGAAACGCGCCACATTATAATGCACAACGAAGAAGCGGTTATAAGCCCGAGCTGGTCAATCCACAGCGGCGTGGGGACGAAGGCATACTCCTTCATCTGGGCGATGTGCGGCGAGAACCAGGAATTTGACGATATGGACTTTATCGAAACAAAGGATTTGAAATAGGAGGGAAATTATGTTCAGCTTAAAAGGAAAAATTGCGCTCGTGACGGGCGCATCATACGGAATAGGCTACGCAATTGCCAAGGGCTTTGCAAAAGCCGGCGCTGTAATCGTCTTTAACGACATTAACTCCGAACTTGTGGAAAAAGGGCTTGAATCGTACAAAAAAGACGGTATTGAGGCGCACGGATATGTATGCGATGTCACGGATGAGGCGGCGGTAAACAGCTTTATTAAAACGGTTGAAAGCGAAATCGGGGTGATTGACATTCTGGTCAACAACGCCGGAATTATCAAAAGAATTCCGATGTGCGATATGAGCGCCGAGGATTTCAGAAAGGTAATCGATGTTGACCTCAATGCGCCGTTTATTGTTTCCAAGGCGGTTATACCGTCGATGATTAAAAAAGGGCACGGCAAAATCATAAACATCTGCTCCATGATGAGCGAGCTCGGGCGTGAAACGGTTTCCGCATACGCCGCTGCAAAAGGCGGACTTAAAATGCTTACAAAGAACATCTGCTCCGAATACGGCGGACACAACATTCAGTGCAACGGCATAGGACCGGGATACATCGCAACACCGCAGACCGAACCCCTTCGTGAGCGTATGCCCGACGGCTCACGGCACCCGTTTGACAGCTTTATAATTTCAAAAACCCCGGCGGCTCGTTGGGGAACCCCTGAGGACCTCATAGGCCCGGCGGTATTTTTGGCATCTGACGCTTCAAACTTCGTAAACGGTCACATACTTTATGTAGACGGCGGAATACTCGCCTATATCGGCAAACAGCCGTAACGGAGGGCACTATGGATAACAGGGAATTCATCGAAAATCTTTGGAACAAAACCGAAGCAAAACTCAGGCGCACAGCAGTTAAATGCCGTGATATAATCCCCTACACTGCGGATGAAAACGGGCAGTTCATAGATCGCATCAAAGCCGAGCCCGAATGCTGGACAAACGGTTTCTGGGGCGGAATGATGTGGCTTATGTATAAAGCAACCGGGTGCGAAGAGTACAAAAAAACCGCAAGGCGTGCGGAGGAACTTTTAAATGCAGCGCTTTTGGATTTTGAAAAGCTCCACCATGATGTCGGTTTTATGTTTCATCTGACATACGGAGCGGACTATCGTATAACCGGCGAAAAAACCGCACTTGCCAAAGAACTGTTTGCGGCAGCATCGCTTTATTCAAGATTTAATGTTGACGGCAGATTCATCCGTGCATGGAATCAGCCCGAAGCCGCCGGCTGGAGCATAATCGACTGCCTTATGAACCTGCCCTTGCTTTATTTCGCATCGGACAAAATCGGCGACGACAGATTTAAGAGGGTCGCAATGCACCATGCGGACATGAGCATACGCGACCACATTCGCCCGGACGGCAGCGTGAACCATATTGTTGAGCACGACCTTTTAACCGGCGAGGTGATAAAAACCTACGGCGGTCAAGGCTTCGGTGACGGTTCATGCTGGTCAAGAGGGCTTGCGTGGGCGCTTTACGGAATAACTCTTTCATATATTCATACAGGCAAAAAGGAATATCTTGACGCAGCGGTGCGCACAGCAAATTACTTCTGCGCAAACATAGTTAAATATGATTACAAAACGCCGCTTGATTTCCGCCAGCCAAAAACCCCGGAATATTATGACAGCACTGCCGGGCTTTGTGCAGCATGCGGGCTGATTGAGCTTTCAAAATATGTTTCGGAACCGGAAGGCGAGGCATACACTAAAGCCGCCGTGAATGTTATACGGGCAACGGCGGACAATTTCTGCCGGTTTGATGACGAAACCGATTACATAGTAGGCTTCGGTTCGGAGCGTTACCCACACTCGGAAGCCGAAAAATCATGCGTTCATATTCCGATAATATATGCAGACTTTTTCTTCACCGAATGTATATTAAAGCTTCGGGGAAACGACTTCCTCATCTGGTAGAGGGCAAAGCAAAAGCTGAAAACCCATTTATCGTGGTTTTCAGCTTTTACTTTTTAAGTCATTTTTCAAATCCGGTATAAAAAACAGAACAGCTCCGAGATGTGGGAGCTGCTCCAAAAAACATATTAATTATGGGATAAAATTATCCTTCGTAAACGAGGTTATTCTTAACCATTTCGTCAACATTTTCGCTGTTCCACCAAGCACCTGCGATAGCAACATCCGGTGAAACTTCCTTACCCTCAGCCGCGAAAATTGCCTGTTCAACAGCCTGATAGCCGATCTGATAGGAGTCCTGAGCAACAGCGCCGATAAGCTTCGGACCGGTTGTCTTCTTCATCCATTCGATCTGCTTTGAGCCTGCGTCAAATCCGCAGAACTTAATGTCGTCATACTTTGAGCCTGCAGCGCCGATAGCGTCATAAACCTGCTTAACAACGCCTTCGTTACTCATAAAGATAGCCTTTGCGCCCTTTTCGTAAAGAGCCTCGAGAGCAGCCTTGTAAGCCTGGTCTGCATCGCCGGGCTTAACTTCCTTGGCGATTTCGTACTTGCCCTTTGTGGAAGCGTCAGCATCGGCAAGCTCTATGAACTTTTCTTCAAAGCCGCCGGCACGGTCGATACCTGTCTGAGTTTCGTCGTGCTGAATGATACCTACAACATATGTGTCGGTAGAAGCTGCGATTTCGTCCTTGATTGCTTCAAAGAAGTTTTCGGCGTCAAGCCCTGCAGCAAGGCGGTTGCTTGTAGCAACGGAGGAAACGATAGGGTTCGTTCCTGCCTTGTCAAGAGCGGCGATGTCGTTAGCCCATATACCGCTGTCGAACTGAACAACGGGAATTTTCTCATTGAAAGCCTGAGTGAGGCTGTCAACAAAGCCTTCGCCGATAGTACCCAAAACCATAGCGGCAGGGCTGTTGTTAAGAGCTGTACTTACCATTTCCATCTGAGAGGGCAAATCCTTGGCGGATTCACTTGCGGGGCCCTGGAAGGTTACATTGTAGCCGTATTTTTTACCTGCGTCAACTGCGCCTGCCTTAACCGACTGCCAGAAAGCGTGGGATTCGCCTTTTGCAACAACAGCGATTGTCTTACTGCCGCCGTCACTGCCTTCTTCTCCGCCGCCGCAGCCTGCAAGACACATGCAAGCGGTAACGATACAAAGAGCCAACAAGAGTACCTTTTTTAAGATTTTCATTTTGGAATTCCTCCTAAATTTTTTTATTTCAGATTCTGTCAGAATCCGATTAACATTATTTTATTTTTGCCTTTTCGGATATGAATGTGTTTTTAAGCTGAAGCTTTTCTGAATAAAGATCATGAATTCTGTCCTCTCTCTCCTGAGCCGGAACAGACTTGTCGGAATATGCAATATCGAGCTTTTCCTCGATTGCAGCTTTGTTCTCCTTATATTCTCTGCGAAGCTTCTGAGCGGGAGTTTCAATCTTTACACGAGCGGCACGGTTGTTTTTAACGATGTCCATAAGCACAGCGGCAACAACGATGATACCCGTCAGAACATAGGTTACATAGGTTGCGTTGATGTTAAGATTGAAGCGAGCGAGCACGAAGTTAAGACCGCTCCTGATAACAACAAGCATCACGCTGCCGATAACCGAGCCTGCAACGGAAGCAACACCGCCTGCGGCACTTGTACCGCCGATATAAACGCCTGCGATAGCGTCAAGCTCGTAGCCGTTACCTGTTGCGGCGGCAACGGTTGTAAAGGAAGCCGACCAGAAAATAGCCGCAATACCTGCACCGATTCCGCTGAAAACATAGGCAAGCATTTTGTACTTATCCGTATTGATACCCGAAAGGCGTGTAGCCTCTTCATTTGAGCCGATTGCAAGGATATAGCGACCGGTTTTGTTTTTATACATAAGGTACATACAAATGAGCATAAAACCTACAACCCATATAAGCCCAACCGGGAATTTGTTGTAGTTTGAAAACAGCTTGTTGTACCAGCTTCCTGTGGGATAGAAGATGTTTGGAACCTTAACGATAATTGCGCTGAGACCTCTTGAAAGCATCATAGTACCCAAGGTTGCGATGAATGCGGGAACCTTAAGCTTTGCAATGAGCAAGCCGTTTATAAGACCGAAAACACCGCCTATTATAATCATAATCGGTATAACCGCCCAGAGGGGGACGATCTTTAAGGTATAAAGATGACCTGCAACAACGGCGGAAGCGATACACACCGTACCGATTGAAAGGTCAATTCCGCCCGTAGCGATAACGAAGGTAACGCCGAGAGCCAAAATAGCGTAAGGAGCAAGGCTCTGCGCCATGCTGACGATGTTGTAAACCTTCAAGAAATTGGGATTTAAGATGTAGAATACCGCAATAAGAGCAATAAGGGCAAGAAGGATAATCATATTCTGTTTACCCTTGGTGGTAACCGAATCCCAAAGCTTTACGCCCGTCCTGCGCAGACGGCGCGCGGGGGTTAATTTGATGTTTTTGTTTTCCATGTTCATTTCCTCCTGATTTATCTATGCAAGTTCACGCATTGTAGCGTACTTCATAATTTCTTCCTGAGTAAGCCCTTCGATAGGCAAATCCGCTGTAATTCTGCCCTCGCACATAACGATAACACGGTCGGACAGACGCTGAATTTCCGCAAGCTCGGAGGAAATCATGATAATCGACTTACCCTCCGAAGCAAGCTTTTCCATAAGCTCGTACATTTCGCTCTTTGCGCCGATGTCGATGCCTCGGGTAGGCTCGTCGAATATGAAAATATCGGCATTTTTGAGGAGCCAGCGAGCAACGATAACCTTCTGCTGATTGCCGCCCGAAAGATTTTTAACAGCCTGCTCCATTGAAGGAGTTTTGGTTCTGAGGCGTACATTGACCTCGGCGGAAACCTTCGAAATTTCCGAATCCGAAATCCAACCTGCGTGAATAAAATCGTCCATGGAAGCGATTACGGTGTTTTCGGCAACGGATTTTATGAGCATAAGCCCGAACTGCTTTCTGTCCTCCGAAAGATAGCAGATACCGTTTTTAACCGCCGATTCGGGAGTTGTGATTTTAACCTTTTTGCCGTCTATGAAAATCTCTCCGGAATCGAACCTGTCAGCCCCGTAAATTGCACGGGCAAGCTCGGTTCTGCCTGCGCCCATAAGCCCTGCAAAGCCGAGAATTTCGCCTTTTTTAAGATTAAAGCTTACATTTTTAAGCGTGTTACCGGAGGAAAGATTTTTGACCTCAAGAGTAACAGGAGCACTTTCCGGAACAAGGCTTTTTTCCTTTTGTTCGTTGTAGATAACCCTGCCCACCATCATTTTAACAAGCTCGTCCTTAGTGGTTTCCTTGGTGTTAATGGTGCCCACATACTCGCCGTCACGCATTACTGTTATTCTGTCAGAAATCCTGCCGATTTCATCCATACGGTGAGAAATATATATCATGCCGATGCCCTTTTGCCTTAAATCGTTCATGATTGCAAACAATTCCTCAACCTCGGGCTGAGTCAAAGCGGCGGTAGGCTCATCTAAAATAAGAAGCTTTGAATCTCTTGAAATAGCCTTTGCGATTTCAACCATCTGCTGTTTTCCTACCGTAAGCGACCCAAGCCTTGCGGTGGGGTCAATCCTTATGCCTATGTGGTCAAAAAGAGCCTTGGCATCGTCAATCATTTTGCGGTCGTCGATAAACACACCGCCCACCTTGGGCTCACGGCCGATATAGATGTTTTGCGCAACCGTCAGATGCTCCATCATGTTAAGTTCCTGGTGAATCATGCTGATTCCGGCTTCCTGGGACTCGGCAATCGAGCTGAAATTAACGGACTTACCGAACAGCACAACATCCCCGGCATCCCTGTGATGAATGCCGCAAAGAACCTTCATGAGCGTCGATTTTCCTGCGCCGTTTTCACCCATAAGAGCATGAACCTCTCCGGCACGGAGATCGAAATTAACAGAACGCAGTGCATGAACACCCGAAAATCGTTTGTCAATTCCGGTCATTCTTAAAATTTCCTCATTCATCAGTTTTTTCACTTCCCTTTGCATTGAGTAATTTAACTAAAATTTTTGTCAAATCATATACCCTTTGTATCTATTTTAGCAAAAGAAAGAAATAAATACAATAGATATTATTGCTTATTTTGCAGAGCAATAAAATCCTAAAATCTATTGACTTAATGTATTATTTGTGATATTATGGTTATATAATATATAAAAAAGGTGATTGCATGGCAGTTACGCACCGCATAAACAATGAAGAACGACAGCACTATTTGCTTGAAAAGCACTATTCGCTCAAGCTCAAGCCGAATCTTATGTATGTGGGTTCATTGGAAAAAAACTTCGGCTGGAGAGAGGAGCCCCATTCCCACGATTATCTTGAGATGATTTTTATTGTTGACGGAAAAGGCACAATCACATTTGGAGAAGCCGAGGAGCATGATGTATCGAGGGGAGATATTGTAATATACAACGCCGGGGTTAAGCACCATGAAAAATCCTGCGAGGATGACCCCATGGAAGCAAAATTCATAGCCTTTGACCACCTTAAAATCACCGATTTGCCGCAGAATTGGCTATTGCCGCCGTCATACAGTCAGATATATCACACAGGCGAAATGTACGATATATTCGACAGGTATTTGAATTCCATTCTCCAGGAGCTTAACAATAAGGAGCGGCTGTATGTGGAAATTTGCCAGAACATGGCAAGAACGCTTATCATGTATCTTTTCCGCCTTATAAACAAAACGGAGAAATCGGCGTGTCTTTTTGAAAACGGCAAAATGCTGGAGTCGGTTTCCGTCTACATTTCGGAGCATTATTCGGAAAATCTCACTCTTGACGAAATTTCAAAGAACTGCCGTATAAGCAAGTATTATTTGTCCCATATTTTTTCAAAATCATACGGAAAAAGCCTTGGAAAATATATTCTCGAATACAGGCTTGACAAAGCTCGGGATTTACTTTCCGCAACAAAGCTTTCGGTAAGCGAAATCGCAAAGAACGTGGGATATTCCGATGGCAGCTATTTTTGCAGATTATTCAAAAAGGAGATTGGATTGACTCCCCTTGCCTACCGCTCAAAAAACAGTTGAAAAATCAATTAATTCGGTACTTGACAGCACCGAAAAAATGATGTATAATAGCTTTGTAAAAGGGAGTAGCAAACGATCAATCGTTTCTGGTGCGTCATTACGGCGGAATATCCGCCCGCTGCAGAATTAAATTGCGAGACTTTTGCCTACAAATGAGTGGCAAAGGTGTCGCTTTTTTAATATTTAATTTAAGAAAGGTGAAAAAAATGTCTGAATTATTTTCAAACGCTGCCAACATACAATGGCAGCAGGTTGTAATGTGGATTATCGGCGGACTGCTTATCTACCTTGCAATCAAAAAGGATATGGAACCAACGCTTCTTTTGCCGATGGGCTTCGGGGCAATTCTGGTTAATCTTCCGCTTTCGGGGGCAGTTACGCAGGGGGCGGAAAAGGGCGTAATCGATGTACTGTTTGACGCCGGCATCGCAAACGAACTGTTTCCGCTTCTGCTTTTCATCGGAATCGGTGCAATGATTGATTTCGGGCCGCTTCTTTCAAATCCTAAGCTTATGATTTTCGGCGCAGCGGCTCAGTTCGGTATATTTTTCACACTCGGCGTTGCGTCGCTTCTCGGATTCGACCTCAAAGACGCCGCATCAATTGCAATCATAGGCGCAGCGGACGGTCCTACCTCAATATTTGTTGCACAGCATTTTGCCTCAAAGTATGTGGGCGCAATCATGGTTGCGGCATATTCCTACATGGCTCTTGTGCCGGTTGTTCAGCCGCCGGTTATAAAGCTTCTGACAACCGAATCGGAGCGAAAAATCAGAATGGAATACAAACAGAAATCTGTTTCCAAGCTGACGAAAATACTCTTCCCGATTATAATTACGGTAATCACCGGTATTGTTTCTCCCAAAAGCGTTGCACTCGTCGGATTTTTGATGTTCGGAAATCTTATCAGAGAATGCGGCGTTCTGGACTCGCTTTCCGAAACCGCACAGAAGGTTCTTGCGAATGTGATTACGCTTTTCCTCGGAATTACAATCGCAACAAAAATGCAGGCCGATCAGTTCCTTACAAAAGAAACTCTTATGATTATAGGGCTTGGCCTTGTGGCATTCATATTCGATACGGCAGGCGGAGTTATATTCGCAAAAATCATCAATCTGTTCCTGAAAAAAGGCAAAAAAATCAACCCCATGATAGGCGCTGCCGGTATTTCGGCCTTCCCTATGTCTGCAAGGGTTGTTCATAAAATGGGACTCGCCGAGGATAACCAGAACTTCCTTCTCATGCACTCAATCGGAGTAAATGTTTCCGGTCAGATTGCATCGGTTATTGCCGGCGGCATGATACTTAATCTTATAAAATAACGAGGTGACTCACATGAACACACAGGCTTTTCTGAATACTCTCCCAATAATGTTCAAGGGCATGGCTGGAATCTTCATTGTTACACTTGTGATTATCGCCTGCATGTATGCATTGCAAAAGCTGAGTAAATAAAAGTAAAAACGCTTCGGCAAAATTATTTTTGCTGAAGCGTTTTTTAGTAAAAGCATAAACATTATGCGGTTCGGGTATTTTATTATTTCTGTATCTTTATTATCCTTACCAATCCGCCGTCCTCAATCGATTCGTCCGCATAAAGAAGGCAGTTTGACATATCTGCGTCCTTCACATCGTCATACGACATGAGGGTGTAGTTGTAATTATAATCCTGAACATAGAACTTGCAGTTTTTGGAAAGCTTATAGCTGCTGCCGCCAATCACGATATTGTTTTTATCAAAGCTTGAAACCTTACCAGAGGTGTTAAGCTTTTCAAGCTCATTCATACTGATAATCTTGTTATCGGCAATTACCGCTTCAACGGCGCTGCCCTTTCCGGGGCGGAGAATACCTGATACGGTATAAGTAGATTCCTTCCCGTCAACATCCAGAGTGTAAACAGATGAACCTCTCTGCTTATCACATTCGGTCACGATTCCGAAGCTCGAGAAATCCTTTGTAACATTGTTAAGCACCATGAAGTCTATTTGTTTTCCGGAAAATGACACATAGAGAATATCGCTGCGGTCAAGCCTGTTTTTCTGAATATCCGAAAGCTTAATTGTTTTAGCCAAAGCGTCGGGGTCGGTTGAGTTTTCCGGAATATAACCGGCGTCTATAATAACCGCATCCTCCGAAAGAGCATAATCGCCGACCGTTCTGCTTGAAAACCCGATTGCGCCTGCAACCGATGAGTTTTTGTTCATGAACGAAAGGCTTACAACGCCGCCCTTCGATGAATATTCACACACTCTCCCTCTGTAGGAAGCATAGTCCTTATCAACATTGAATTCCTGAACAGTTCCGCTCTGCCCGAGAAACTTTGCATAATACTTTGCCGTACCGTCAATGGTTTTCTTCTCGCATGAAAGCAGCAGACCGTATTTTGCGGAAGATTCGCTTTCGTCAATAACCGCAACGATTTCGCCGTCTTTACCGAGCGCAACGGTGATGAAGTCGTTTATGTCATAAGCCGTTGAGAGCTGCGACACGGCTGCGGCGGATTCCAGACCGTACTCCTTGCCAGAAAGTTTAATCGATGCCACCTGTGCGCGGGTCGGATAAGCTTCTTCATAAACGCCCGACTCCTTATCGCAGTATGCATAAAGCGTATCGGCATGAACATCATAGTAAACAACATCGTTTTTGGAAATATCCGAAAAACTCTTAATGTTACCATCGCGGATAACAAGCGTTTTGTCGGTTATATTCCACATATTCTTTATAGAATCGGCATCGTTAACCAAAACAGGTCCGTCCAGTTTTTTGGACTCGATTACCGAATAATCATACTCTCCGCCGGCATAGAAAACAGACATCGGCATGCCGATTTCAATGCTGTCCTTCGCCCTGGAAAATGTGGTTTTTGAAAGTTTCAGATAAACAAGGGCGTTCTCGTCAATATTGACCGTAAAGAGGTTTCTGCCGTCTTTGAGAACAACCGAATTACCGGTTACGCTTTCCACCGTACCGCTCTTTTTGTCATCGGTTCCGGTTTTGATATAAGAAACAATTTCTTTGTCCTTATTAAGTATAAGCTTTGCTTTGCAGCCGATTTCGATTCTCTGACAATTGTTTTTGTATGTTCCGCCGCTGGTTGCTATGCTGTCAGCAAGAATACTGCCGTCCGTTTTGCCGCTGCCTAAGATTATCACCTCATCGGAAAGTGAGTAATCCATTTTTGTCATAAGCTTGCTGCTTGTTCCGTTCATATCGCAGCTCAGCGCCCTGTCGAAAACAAGAGCAACAACGCCCCTTGTTATGCGGTCATCCGCATTAAAGCTGAGTCCATCGCAAATGCCGAGTTCCTGCGCCTTATCGATATATCCGTAAGGATATCCCCTGCCGATTTCGCCGGAGCTGTACCCCAAAAGCCTCATGAGAATAGTAAGAGCCTGGGCATATGTGATATTTTCGCCCGGGTGGAAAGAACCGTCCGGGTAGCCGTAGATAAGCTTGTTTTCAGCTGCGGTCGCTATATATTTCACACCCCAGAACGATGAAGGAACATCGGAAAACAAAAGCGATGAGCCGCCTTCCTTATAATTTGCAACCTTGACAGCAATTACCGAAAATTCCGCACGGGTAATGAGATTATCCGGAGCAAATGTTCCGTCGCCCATACCCGAAATTACACCGAGATCGGTAAGCCTTTCAACGCTGTCCTTGTAAAATGCGCCGTCCGGCACATCGGAATAGTCAGCATATGCGGTAAATGCCGACGCAGCAAGCATTGCCGCAAGAATTATACTTAAAAGTCTTTTTGCTCTTATCATTTGCCGTCACCTCCGAAATCCGCACTGACGGCAGTGCCGTCCTGCAAATCGCCTGTGTTTTCGACGGTTACATAAACCGTTTCCTCATCAACTGACTTCACTTTGCCGGAAAGAACCGTATCTGTTCCCGAAACGGTAAGCTTAACCGAATCTCCGGTTTTGATTTTCCTGACAGCATCTTCGTCCGCATTGATTTTAGCGGTAAGGGTTGTAAGGTCTGCGATTGTAACAACGCTGTCCTTGGTGGAAGCTATACTGTCATGAACATCCTTGGTCTTTTTGATAACGGTTCCGTCTTCCGGAGCATATATGAACAGCTTGCTGTAGTTATCGTTGAGCCTTGCAAGCTTGATGTCAAGGTCATTGCGGTCAATCCTTGCCTTTTCAAGGGTTGAGGTCACATTGTCATTCTGAATTTTAACAAGTAGCTGTCCCTTCTTTACATAATCTCCGCTTTGTGCATAAACAACCGCCGCATTGCCGCTCTGGCGGCTGATTACTGCGGTGTAGTCCGCATCCTTAAACGAGCCGACTGACGCACTTTCAACATCACCGGAGGAGGTATGAACAACAGCGGCAGCGGTCATTCCGTCGGAAATTCCGCCGGGGTTTGAAAGCGTGATTTCAACATTGTAAACCGCTATTCCGCCGACGGAACCGTTTCTCGAATCCGAAACGGAAGTCACAGAACCGGAAAGGCTTACCATATAATCGTC
Source organism: Clostridia bacterium (assembly GCA_034186235.1). Taxonomy (GTDB): domain Bacteria; phylum Bacillota; class Clostridia; order HGM11514; family HGM11514; genus CAKSKB01. Next base: position 20,861 of record JAXGBA010000022.1, read on the forward strand.
GGATGTAACGGTTGCGCTGTTTCCGATTTTGATTTTATCCCTTCCCGAAGCCGTGAACGGAACGGAAGCAATAATTATATTTTCATCAACAATTTTACCGATTGTTGCGGCATTTACCCTCTCGCCGTTTTTGATTGAAAACTCGCGGAGTATACCCGAAGCCGGAGCGTAAACGCTCAAATCGTTGACATTTGTCTGCGCCGTCTGAATTGAAATATCGGCTTTGGTTATCGAATTTTTCGTGGTTGCGATGGAGTCTGCAATACCGCTGTCTTTGAGCCTGTAGAGCAGCTGACCCTTTTTCACCTTATCGCCGACCTCAAACGAAGCCTCCTCGATTTCGCCTTTGCCCTCAGGGATAACCTCGGTTTTGTTTTCCGCCGAAAGCGTTCCGAAATACTCCTGAACCGTTTTCGTTTCAGTTTTCTTAGGCTCTATTTTTTTCTTCTGCGTATCCTTGCCGCAGGCGGTAAACATCAGAGATACGCACAAAAGAAGCATTAATAAATTACCTGTCTTCTTCAACTTATTTCCTCCGTTCTTTTTCTTTTTCTTTATAATTCTGATTATTATAAACACAATTATTATAAGAACGCCCAATCCCACAAGCGCTTTGGTAATGCCGTTTCCGCCGGGGATAATTGCAAGTATGCGGTCAAGAACCGTTCCTTTGTCATCGGACTGCGCCGCAGCTCCGTTATCGTCCTCTTTGATATCCGGAGTTTTAACGACAAACTGAACCGATGTGGGCGTTACAACCCCGGGTGCCGCAAACGAAACAACCTCCGCCGACGCACTGGCCGAAATTGCGGAAGCAATATCGCCACCGTATTCGGAATAAAGGTCGGTCGCCTGAGATGTAGCGGAATTTAATGTATCCGTACCGTTATAAAGCTGCGACGCACCGGAGTTTAAAAGCGAAATGCTATCTGCAAACTCATCAAACACCGAAGATACGGTGTTTGTACTGTCCGAAAGCATATCAAAACTGCTCGAAAGCGTTCCTATACCGCCATAAAGTGCGTTTATGGAATCGTCCAGCATTGTATAGTTCGATGAAAGCTTGCTTACGCCGTCAGCATACGAATCAAATCCGCGGCGCAAGTCCTCATTGCCGTCATAAATCTGCTGCGCACCGTCAATCATGGTCATTGAGCCGTTCGCAAACTCCATTGAAACATCGTAAAGTGATGTAAGGCTGTTTACGCCGCTCGTATAAGTCGAAAGACCCGAATTGAGAGTTTTTATATTTTCAAGCATGGTGTTTGAGCCTTCCGCAAGCTGTTCCGCCGCACTGCCGAATGTTAGCGCGCTTGAATACAGCGTGCTTATTCCGCTCTGTGCCTGCTTAGTCCCTGCGGCAACCTGCCCGGCGCCTGTTGCAAGCCCCGTCATTCCTTCCGATATTGCTTTAAGCTGCGCCTTATATGGGTTTGAATCATCCATCGTGGAAACAAGCATATCGAGAGAAGCTTTAGCGGAATTTATACCGCCGTAAACACTTTCCGCCCCGGAAACAAGTGCGGAAACATCGGTGTTTGCGGACCTCAGTTCCTTAAGTCCCGAACGGATTTCGCCCGTTTTTCCGGCAGCCGTGCTGAGCCCGGTTTCAATCTGCTTATACCCCGATTTCAGCGTATCGCCGCCGGAGGAAAGAGAGTTTATATCGCCCTCTTTTGCTTCAAGCTGTTTTTTCGCATTTACTATTGTATCTTTGTTTTCCGTAATCTTTTTAAGACCTTCACTCACGCTGCTTATACCATTTGAAACATCGGCTGACTTTCCGTCAAGCTCTGTAAGAGCCGACCTTACCGACGCCGAACCGCCTGACAGGTCGGCCATACCGGAGTCCACCGTGTGAAGTCCGTTCCCAAAAGTATCTATTCCTGCAACAAGGCTCGGAAGGCTTGAACGGATATTCTGTGCGCCGCTGTCAAGAAGCGTTACGCCCGATGCCAAATCTTCAGCGCCGTTTTTGAGAGTTCCGGTGCCGCTCACAAGGCTCGAAACCGATGACGCCATTGACGAAACGCCTGCCTTCATGGTATCCATCGTACCTAAGATTCCGTCCGAAATCCTTACGAATCCGATTGTAAGACCCGACATTTCAAAATCTTTTGCGTCAAATGTAATTTCATATGTTTTGTCAAGCCCGGGGAGAATCATAAATGTCAGCTGTTTCGTGCTGCCGACATTCGCAAATATTGCGTCTTCGCATGCGATATTTTTGCATTTTCCCGTGTCAAGCTGCATTGTCACCTGAGCAATATAATTATCGGTAAAATACTCTTCAGCGTGTTTGTTTGTTTTTGCGTCTATCGTTATCGTGAATTTTCCGCTTTTTCCGGCGGTTTTTTCACCTTTGATGTTTTTTCCGTCGATATTGTATTTTATATCGAAATTCCACGGAAGTTCAGCTTTTTTGAGTTTTCCCTGATAAATAAACGACGACGCATTGTCGGGCACCTTCCATTCGATACTTCCGTTTTTGACTTTAGGCTTGGAATCCGATGTCAGATTTTTATACTCGCTGTAATTTCCGTAATCGACAATTGTTTTCTGCGTGCTGATTTTGAAGGAATTTACAACATATGCGTCCTTAAGGCTTCCGTCAAGATTGAGAATTGCGTAAACGGTTTCTTCCTTGGGAACATTCTCTGCGGAATAGACGCAGCAGCTCAAAAGCTGGGTCATGCAGACAAGAACCGCAAGTGTACGTTTAATCAGCTTCATGGTTAACCTCCTCCTGTTCTTTACCGGTATAAACCTTCATTTTATAAGTAGTTCTTCTGATTGCTCCGTCAAAGAAGGCAATCAGCGGCGGCAATGCGAAAAGCACGAGCACGCCTGAAAGAATACCTCCTCTGCCGACCAGAATACCCAGCTGGCTTATAACGCCGTTTGTGGACATCATACCGAGCGAAAGACCTGCCGCTGTAAGTATGGTTGCCGATGTGATAACCGACGGTGCGGTGTCCTGCAGCGTTTTCTGTGATGCAGGTTTTGGAAACATCGTATGGCGGTTTTCAATATATCTGTCCGCAAAGAGTATTGCGTAGTCAACCGTTGCGCCGAGCTGGATGGAGCTTATAATAAGGTAGCCTATATAGAAAAGTTCATCTCCGGCAAAATACGGAACCGCAATATTTATCCATATTGAAAGCTCAATCAGCACAAGCAGTATAACAGGCAGCATGATTGATTTGAAGTTTATAACAAGTATCAGCGCAATTGATAGAATTGCAAGAAAATTAACCTTTGTGTTATCGCTTGTAACAACGCTCTTAAGGTCATATGAACTTACCGTATCGCCGGCAACAAGCCCTTTATCGCCGTAAAGGTCGTTTACAAGTTTTTTGATGTCATTGACAAGCGAGAACGAAAACTTGCCCTCCGCCGGGGCGTCAAGCGTAACCACAAATCGGCTGTAATCCTTGCTTATCAGCTGGTCAAGAGAATCTTTCGGAACAAGCTCCTCCGGAATCTGATATCCTACCGATTCCGAATACGAAATAACCGATGTTACATACGGATTGTTTTCAAGCTTCTCGGTAAGCTCCGCTTCCTTTGAGTATTTTCCTTTCGGAACCATAATTGCGACAAGGTTTGACTGCCCGAATATATTTTCTATTCTTTCGGTATCATCGCCAAGCTGAGTGCCCTTGCCGTAAATTCCGGACTGACCGTAGCGGAAGCTGTTCTTTCCCTGCGCAATATAGCACGGAACAAGCACAATGGCAAATATGAGAATCACCGGCGTGCTTACCTTAAACACAACCTTTGAAAGTTTTTCAAAGGACGGCATAAAGTTTTTATGTTCCGTTTTGTCGATTATCTTATATGTAACAAGAATAAGCGAAGGAAGGAACAAAAGAACGGTTATAAGCGAAATTGCGATAGCCTTAGCCATTACCCAGCCCATATCCGGGCCGATTTTGAACTTCATCAGCACAAGCGCCGCAAAACCCATAACGGTTGTGAGTCCGCTCGACATAACCGAGCCGAAAGACTTTTTAACCGCAAGCGACATTGCCTTTTCGACATCACTTTCCGTTTCTCTGAATTCCTGGAATCTGTGCATTATAAATATGGAATAATCCATTGAAACCGCAAGCTGAAGTATGCTTCCGGCGGAGTTGGTGACAAATGAAATCTCGCCGAAAAACAGGTTCGTGCCTCGATTTATGGCGATTGCCACGCCGATTGTGACAAGAAAAATTATCGGTTCCACATATGAAGTGGTCGCAAAAATCAGAATAAAGAATATAAGAATTACACAGAAAACCATAATCTTCTGCACTTCTTTTTCCGTAAGCTGAATGGCTGCGGCGTTGTTTACGGCAGTTCCGCTCATAGCGCCCTCATCGCCTATGATTTTACGAAGTGCATTTACGGCTTCAACCTTCTTTTCATCGTCAATCGTAACGGTAAAAAGGGCGTTGCCGTCTTTGTAATACTCCTCAACGGTCTTTGTTTCAAGCATATCGAGCGGCTGATACACATTTACCGCATCGTCCAGCCACGAAACTTCTTTAACACCGTCAACCGCCTTGAACTTTTCCTTATACGAAAGCGCCTCCGGCAGAGAAACATCCGGCACCATAACCCGGGCATTCGGAATATCGGTTTTATATTCTTTTTCCATCGTGTCAAGGGCAATGGTTGACGGAGAGTCATCCGGAAGATAATCGACCAGGTCATAATCAACCTTAACAAAACTCGACG